>NZ_JBMDKL010000002.1:0-329082 GCF_057809695.1 Flavobacterium sp. FG139 | reverse complement strand
CAGGACCCCATCATTAAAAGTGATGTGCTCTACCGACTGAGCTATCGAGTCATTTGCATTCAATATTTTGTTAGACTTTGGTCATTTTGTGACCCGACTGGGGCTCGAACCCAGGACCCCATCATTAAAAGTGATGTGCTCTACCGACTGAGCTATCGAGTCATTTTCATTTCTTGAATGCGGGTGCAAATATAAGACGATATTATTTATTTTTCAAAGCAATTTTGTTTTAAATTTACCTTTTTTTAATAATATCTCTTAATGCCTTAATATATAAGGTTTTATTCTATGAAGAAAGTTGTTTTAATAGGTTATATGGGAAGTGGTAAGTCGGTTATAGCAAAAAAAATAGCTGATAAGACCGGAATTCCTGTCGCTGAATTGGATGAAATTATTGAAAAAGAATGTGAAATGACTATTGAAAAAATCTTTGCTACTAAAGGAGAGCTTTTTTTTAGAAAGAAAGAACACGAGATTTTTTTAAGAATCTTAAATAGCGATACTAATATAATATTAAGCACAGGAGGTGGGACACCGTGTTATTTTAATAATCATGAATTTTTACATTCAGAAGGAGTTGTTTCCATATACTTAAAAGCTTCTGTAGATACATTGTTTGATCGGTTAGTACTCGAAAAAAGCAAGCGGCCATTACTCGCCAATTTACCAAATGATGCAATGAAAGAATTCATCGCAAAGCATCTTTTTGATCGTAGTTTTTATTACAATCAAGCAACAATTAAGGTTACCGTTGATGGTAAAACTATAGAAGAAATAATTGCTGAAATTGTTGAAAAATTAGCTTAATTTGGCAAAACTATCGTGAGCTTCAAATACAACCGAAACATGTTCGTGTGATGAAGTAGAAAGTGAAATGCCTTTAAAATCAACTTTTATAGGGAACTTTTTATGATTTCTATCAACCAAAACTGCGGTTTTAAATTTCTGTAATGGAACATCAAGAAAATGTTTTACACCATACATTAATGTAGATCCTGAATTTAATACATCATCTACTAGAACGATGCCTTTATTCTGATAATCTTCTTTAGAAATTGAAGTTTTTATCTCAGAATTTGGATTTTGTTTGTCTACTTTCACTTCACACAAAATGATATTTAATGGTGAAATTGTTTTTAGAACCGTAGCTAATTTTTCTGCTAAAACGTAACCATTTGAAGCAATTCCAGCAATAACAATACTTTCTTCCTCTACAAATGTTTCGTAAATTTGATAAGCAATACGTTTAATTTTGTGTTCGATTTCTTGGTGGGTAAGAATGATATTTTGGCTCATGGTTTTATTTTTTGATAAAGATAAAAAAGAGTTCGTTTCCGTGTCTTGGTTTAATAGAATTATTTGCTGTTTCTAATGTTTTTATTTCAAATTGATCTTGAAATAAATCAATGTATTCCACTTTTGAACCGCCAAAGGGTGGTCCGACTTCGGTTAATGGAAATTGGAATAGTAGTCCAGCAATTTTTCCTTTAGGATGCAATAAAGAAGTTGCTTTTTCAACATATTTTTTTCTTAATTGAGGGTCTAAAGCACAAAAAAAAGTTTGTTCTAGTATTAAATCGTAGTTGCCTTGATGTTCAAAAAAATCTGATTTTATAAGTTGATTTGGCTTGCAATTGGCTATTCTATGTTGGATATTATCTAAAGGAGCTTGCGCATAATCTAAGACAAAAACATTTTCAAATCCATTGTTTAATAAGTATTCCAATTCGTAACTGTTTCCAGCACCAGGAATGAGAATTTTTATTGATTTATCTTCAATTTGATCGATATATTCCTTTAAAGGCGTTGTTATTGTACCAACATCCCAACCCGTTTCTTTATTTTTATAGCGTTCCTCCCAATACGTACTATTCAGTTTCATCACTATCGGTATTAAATTCCAATTCGTCTAAATCACGGCGGTCTTTTTTTGTAGGACGTCCCGTGCCTGTTTTTCGGTAATGTTCTTTAGAAAGTTTTAAAAGTTCCAGATGCGCAAAAGATTCTGCAGGTGTTTCATCTTTTCTGTAGATGTCAACTAATTTAGCCCCAACACGATTGGCTGGAATGTCTAAAACTGATATGATGTGCGTAATTTGGTCTTTTCTAAAGGTTATTTTATCCGATGGGAAAACCTCTTTAGAAGCTTTTGCCACTTGGCCATTTACAGTAATATGATTTTTTTTACAGGCTTCGGTAACCATGTTTCTGGTTTTGTAATAGCGCACACACCATAAGTATTTATCAACTCTCATAAAAATATCTAAAATCAACGTTAAATAGTTTACAAAAATAAATCAATATTGTATCTTGCGCACTTAAAATTGATTAATAATGAATACTTTTTATAAAATACTTTCTGTATTTGTTTTTTCCGCTGTGGTTTTATCTTGTTCAAAGAATGACAACACGTCTACGGAGCCTTTACGTGACTACGCTACTCAATATGCCACAGATATTGCAGCAATAGATCAATACATTGACACCCATTATTTAACGTATGATTCTAATTATAATGTGACTTTTGATACGTTAGTGCCAGGTAATGGTCATTCCTCTATTAGAACAGATGTTGCCTTTCATTTAAGTGATACTACAGTGGCTCAGGGCGGTATAAATTATAAAATTTATTTCATTAAATTTAGAGAAGGCGATATTGTTAACGGTAAGCGACCAACTCAAGTGGATTCTATCCATGTGGCTTATAAAGGGATCAACTTGAAAAAAAGTGCGCAATTTGATATAGCGGATACTCCTGTTTGGTTTAAACTTCAAGAAGTTATTACAGGATGGTCTCATATTATACCAAATTTCCATACAGGAACTTACACGCCATCAACTAATGGAAATCCAGCCACATTCAATGATTTTGGTGCTGGTGTAATGTTTTTGCCTTCTGGATTGGCCTATTACAACAATCCAGCAGGAACTATTCCGGCCTATTCACCTATAATTTTCAATTTTAAATTATATGAGTTGCAATATCGAGATCAAGATGGTGACGGAATTTTGTCTAAAGACGAGCGCAAAATGTTAACATCCATTCCAACATCTGTTAGATGGAAAGAAAATCCATACTTAGGCTATGATTATGACGGTGATGGTACTGTTGAAATATACGATACTGATGGAGACGGAATTCCAAATATGTATGATACCGATGATGATGGCGATAATTTTACAACCCGTTCGGAAACACATAAAATCAAGGGTGATGTAACTGCTACATCTGCTCACTATCCATTTGAAGGTGCTGCTGTTGATGACCCTAATACACCTTATGATGAGAGAAAAGGGGTTCCTAGAAAATTTACAGGTCCTGCGGTTTTGCCTGACAATCCTGTTTCTACACCTTTATCATCTGATTTTACTGACCCAACAAGGTTGAGAAAATATTTGGATCCAACATGTCATTTTGAAGAAGTAAATTAAAAAAAAATCCCGTTCCATTGGAACGGGATTTTTTTTAGTTGGTAGTTTCTGATTTTTTTCGTTCTGCAATCAATTCGTTGAGTTTTTTGCCATAAAGTGATTTGGCAATTTTTGGCGTCATCGATTTTTGAATCGTATCCA
This sequence comes from Flavobacterium sp. FG139, assembly GCF_057809695.1. Lineage (NCBI taxonomy): Bacteria > Pseudomonadati > Bacteroidota > Flavobacteriia > Flavobacteriales > Flavobacteriaceae > Flavobacterium > Flavobacterium sp. FG139. The sequence continues at coordinate 325,509 of NZ_JBMDKL010000002.1, read as the reverse complement.
AATATTTTAAATTGATGTCATAAATCTCGGCTACGGCCACATAAGGTGCTACATCATAATCGGCGTGATTTACAGCAAAATTAGTAGTGTAAAGGTATTTGTGTTTTAAAACATTGTCTTGCTCTTCTTGAATCTTAGTCAATTCAGCTACGTTTTTAGCTTTAAGTGCATTGAATCGTTTTTGAATTAAATCTAAATTCTGGTCCACATAACGCGAAACTACTTTTCGGTATTCGTCATACAGTTCTTGATTTTTGGAGCCTGTAATTTTGGCATCGGCAGTAAAAAAATCTAGAGAAGATTCAATGTTTACCGTTCCTGGTTCAACAAAAAACGGAAGATTATTATCAATAGAATTGGTCACGCCACGATCTAAGAATAAATAAAACATTTCTGGCGAATCAATATTGATGTCACTAGAAAAATGAGAATCACCATCAATTTTAATAGTGTCAATTGCTACTAATGCGGTGTCTTTAATTCGTTGAATGTATAAAGTTCCTTTTTTTAAACCTTTAATATATCCCGTGATATGAAGGTTTTTATCGGATTTTTTTTCGTTACAAGATGAAAGTAATGCCAAAGATGCTAAGGCTATAATTGTTTTACGCATGGTTTTTTATTTTTGGCAAAATAATGAAAAAATCCCCAATCTATAACATAAATTGAGGATTTAAAAATGGATACATTCAAGTTTATCCTTTTAACCAAGCTTCTTTTAAAGAATCTTTTGTTGCATCGACTGAATGATAACCTTCCGATTCTTCATAATTTACAATTACTTTTCCTGAAAGGGTTTGCTCTTTTCCGTCGCGTTTTATTTTTATGGATACTGTTTCTCCTTCTTTCCAGTTTTGAGCAGCGGTCATCATTTCTGAAATTTTGTCTAAGTTGTATTCTGTTCCGTTTATAGAAGAAATTACATCGTCACCTTTTAATCCTAATGAGGTTAAAAACGGACTCAATTCGGTGTAATTTTTAACTACAATTTCTTTAGTGGTAGCATTTCCAGTGATGCCAGCCGATTTTTTGTACATAAACGGATTGGCTGCTTTTTTGATTTTTCCTTTAGCAATTCCCATTTTAGCGAAATAAACATCATATGGAATTGGGGTTGTGCCTGAAACATGTGTAGTTAAAAAATCGCCAACTTCTGGATACGTCAATTCGGTAATTCTAGCAAAAAGTTCGTCGTCGGTAAAGGGTTTTTTTGGACCGAACTCGTTAGTTAATTTCTGCATTAAATCTAAAATTCCGCGTTGGCCATTACTTTTTTCTCTTATTATAATGTCGATACACATTCCGATTAATGCTCCTTTTTCATAGACATTTAGGTATTGCGCTTTATAAGGTTCTACCAAAACATTCTCACTCATGGTAGTAAACGGCATTGTGTCATTCAAGCGCTTGGCATTATTGATTTTACCCACCATTCTTTTATAAAAAGCATCTTCATCAATTAATCCTTGATTGACTTGAAAAAGGTTGGCAAAATATTCAGTTACCCCTTCATACATCCATAAATGTTTAGACATTTTAGGCGTGTTGAAATCAAAATAATGAATTTCGTTAGAATGTACCCCAAGTGGTGTTACAATATGAAAGAACTCGTGTGAAACTACGTCAATAATTTGTTTTCCTAAGGCACCGGTGGGCATCATTTCTGGAAAAACTACCGAAGTAGAACTGTTGTGTTCTAAGGCTCCAAATCCTTTGGCATCTTTCGCCTTCATATCAGAAAGATATAAAAGAACAGTGTATCTTTTGTTGGTGTTGATAGGGCCTAAAAATTTCTTTTGAGCACGCATGCACTTTTCTAAATCGGGTGAAAGCGCTTTAGCAGAATGTTTTCCTGTTGGCGAATAAACACTAAATAAAATGTCCATTCCATCTACATTAAAGGTAGTATAATCGGGTGCCGAATACATAATTGGATTGTCAACCAAATCGTTGTATCGTGCTACCACAAAGGTGTCCGATAGATTGCTATTGTCTGAATCGACTAATGAAGTAGCTCCAAAAAGCGTTTCAGGATGCAAAATGGTTACATTGTATGTAAAATCTTTTTTATTGTCAAAATAACCCACAAATCCGTGGTTGTTTATCATGAAATTTTTGCCTTCATTGATGTTGGTTCCAGCAGGTGAAAATACACCACTTCCAAAGCCACCACCACCTTCAATGTCATAAGTGTCATTTACCCAATAGGTAATCTTATCTAATTTTGTAGCATTTTTTATCAACCAAGAATTAGCATCCGATTTGGTAACTTCTAAAGCTTTTCCATTCGTATCAAAGGCTTTAAAATCGTCTATAAATTTTCCGTAATCGTCTTCAGAATAAGTGCCTGGGATTATTTTGGGAATGTGGTATGTAATTTCACCAGTAGTAATTAATGGAGCTGTAACAGCAACCATTACTTTATCTTCCTTTACATGATTTAAGTCTATAGTAACCGCTATTTCTGGTTTTTCGGTTTTAGAGGTTACGGATGTCGTTGGTTTACAACTCCATAAAAGGGATGCGAAAGCAAGGCTTAGAATAATTTTTTTCATTAAGATTCATTTAGTGATACATAGGTAGCTAAGCTAATGTTTTTGTTACACATTAAATGGAATTTATGAATTTAGTCATGGTTTCTATTAATATAAGATTTACGGGTAATTTTGGATTGGAATAAGATTTTATATTGTCTTCGTCTTTTTCAATGTCTTTAAAAATATGATTCATTCCTGCAATAATGACCAACTCTGATTTGGGATTGGCTTTGTGAAGTAGTTCAGCATCCGTTGCAGGCACTTGTATGTCTTTGGTACTATTAATTATTAATATTGGAATTTGTAATTTTTTTATTTCAACTTGAGGATTGTACTTAATCCATGAAATCATATACGGCTGAATGCTTTCTCTGAAGAGTGATTCCAGTAAAGGATTTTGATTTTCAAAAGTTTTTCCTTGCTTTAAAAGTGCTAAATTTTGATCTGCAGCTTCTTTTAAGGCCGGTGAATTTTTAGCCACTTGTTCTGATAACACTTCATCAATTGGACGACCAGCACCAGCCAAAGAAATGTATCCGTCAGCAGTATCTTTGGCGGCTACCATTCCAATCAAAGAGCCTTCACTATGACCCGCTATGATAACTTTGGAATATTTTTTTTGTACTTTAAAATAGGCAATTACCTCTTTAGAGTCGTTTATAAAATCTTCAAATGAAAGGGATTTCTCATCTAAGGTTTTGTTTACCATTTGTGCAAATATTCGTTTGTCGTAACTAAAAACGGCAATTCCATTCTTCGCTAAACCTTCGGCTAAAAATTTTAAAGAGTTGTTGATGCCTCCTATGGTACTGTTTCCATTTCTATTGGTCGGACCTGAACCTGCAATAAGAATGACTAGTTTGGTTTTATCGGTAACTTTTTCTGGAGAAAATAGTGTTCCTTTAATCAAAGGATTTATTTCAATGTCTTGTGTTGTAGTTTTTGACTCTTGAGAAAAAGTTAGTGTTGAGACACACATCAAAAGCACTGTAATTATTTTTTTCATGTTGCAGGTATAGTAAGATTAAAAAAAGCGATAAGTATTTATCGCTTAAGTGTTTTATAGGTTTGTTTTTTAGTCAAATTTATTTTTAATATAATATTTACCTTCCAAATCGTCATCAAAATCGTCGATGATTGGTTTTGGTTTTGGTTTACTTGCAGTAACTTTTTTCTTCCAAAGTTCAAAATTGTCTTTGGATAGTCTTTTGCGCATCAACTCGGTAACTTCATTTTCAGTTATTCCAAATTCAGCTTTTAATACTTCAAAAGGTTTTCGTTCCTCTTGAGCCATACTAACAACGCGCTCTAATTGTTCGTTGTCAAGTTCTACTCTTTTACTTTTTTTCATTAGTTGAAAAGCACAATTAACGTTAGTTTTTTTATATTATCAATTCGTATACCAATATTAAGAAAAAAAATAATTACTTTTTAAAATGATTGTAAAAATTTTATTCTTCTCGAGGTGAACGCATTTTTTGAAACGGAATTTTTAATAAGGGTACCAATCGGTTATTTTCTTCAGGTTCCATATGGGTATCTATGCCGTAAACAAGGGTTTCGCGTTCCATATAGCTAAAAGTGCCTAATAGTCTATCCCAAATAGAAAAAATATTGCCATAATTGCTATCTGTATGCGGCAACTTGTAATGATGGTGAACTTTGTGCATGTCGGGTGAAACTAGAAAGTAACTTATAATTTTGTCGAGTTTTTTGGGCAGACAAATGTTAGCATGCGTAAATTGTGTGGCTACAACAGAAAGCGTTTGGTACATAAAAACCATCCACATCGGACTTCCAACAAGTACTACAGCTAGTGTAGTAAATGTAAATCGAATGATACTTTCACCAGGATGATGGCGGTTTCCCGAGGTGGTATCAATGTAAGTATCCGAATGATGAATTAAGTGAAATCGCCACAATAATTTGACTTTATGTTCGGTGAAATGTGCTAAATAGGCACCAATAAAATCCATTAAAAGTAATCCGATGATGGTGTAAAGCCAAGTGTTCATTTGTGGTAACCAATTCAGAATTCCAAAATGATTAAGGGTTACATAATGGGCTGCTTTAAGCAAAATAAACGCCAAAGCAAAATTAATTATAATCGTTGTTATCGTGAAAAAGATGTTAATACCAGCATGTTGCCACTTGTTGTATTTGAATTTGAAAAACGGAACAGCACTTTCAATTAACCAAAATAAGGTGATGCCGCCAGCAAGAATTAAGGCACGATGGGAAGAAGGGATGCTTTCAAAATAGGCTATAATTTCGTTCATTTGAATTGGATTTACACCAAAAATAATGAAAATACTATTTGATTATACGAAACGTAAGATTAATTCTTGGCGCCATTGGTTTAGCGGTTTTCGGAATTTGATGTTTCCAAAAATGTTGTGTTTCACCTTTCATCAGTAGTAAACTTCCGTTTTCTAGAGTAATTTTAAGCTTGGCATCTTTAATAGAATTGTGTTGTAAATGAAAACTGCGTTCGGCACCAAAACTAACAGAGGCTATTATCGGATTTCTACCTAATTCTTTTTCATTATCAGCATGCCAGCCATTGCTGTCTTTCCCATCACGGTATAAATTGAGTAACACCGTTGTGAAATTTTCTTGGATTACTTCTTCAATTTCTGATTTGATAAACATTATAAGCGGATTCCAATGGTGGGGTTGCATCACAATATTAGAATAGGAGTAAGGTTTACCTTCATTTCCAAAAAGTGCAGTTAATCGCGGCTGTGGGTGTATTTTTCCAAAAACGGTAATATCATCTTGTTGCCACGGAGTCTCATGGAGTAATTTTTCAAAGAGCAATGTAGCTTGTTCCTCATTGAAAAATGAAGGATAATATTCAATGGTGGCATTGGGTACATCGAATGAAATTTTTTCGGATGGGAATAGAGAATTCATTAGTCAAAAATAGAAAAAAGCGACAAAATATCTCCTGTCGCTTTCCATTTTAATTTGGTTTATCAATTTATTCTTATTCGTTTTTTTGAAGTAGATTTTTATAAATTAAACCACCAGCTAATCCTCCCAATAATGGCGCAACCCAAAAAAGCCATAACTGACTTAATGGCTCGCCTCCAACAAAAATAGCTTGTGATAAAGAACGAGCAGGATTTACAGATGTATTTGTAATTGGAATACTGATTAAATGAATTAATGTTAAAGCCAAACCTATAGCAATTCCAGCAAATTTTCCGTTCGCTAATTTATCAGTTGTACCAAGAATGATGATTAAAAAGAACATAGTTAAAATAAATTCTGTTATAAAACAGGAAAGCATAGAATATCCATCGGGTGAAAATTTATTGTAGCCATTTGAAGCAAAGGCTCCAGCAACAGTATTGTCTATAATATTTCCGGTTTTACCAGACCAAATTTTAAATAATACTCCAGCTGCTGCGATGGCTCCAATACATTGAGCGATAATGTATGGCACCAAATCTTTCAGTGAAAATCTTCCTCCAGCCCATAGTCCAAAAGATACAGCAGGGTTAAAATGACCACCAGATATGTGTCCAACGGCGTAAGCCATAGTTAAGACTGTAAGTCCAAATGCAAAAGCAACACCTACAAATCCAATTCCTAAATGAACTCCTGTTGGAGTTAGATAACCTGCAGCAAATAATGCACTGCCACAGCCACCAAAAACAAGCCAAAAAGTACCAAAAAATTCTGCTAATAGTTTTCTCATAATAGTATAGTTTAGTTAGAAATTTAAATTAGTGTAATGATACGCCCATAAAATCAAGACCAACTGAATGGGCAATCTTAGATAAAGAAGCCATTTTGGTAATCCTAAATGGGCTTTTTTTTCGATAACCATATAAATATTAGAAGGAAAAATTACAACTAGCAAAATCATAATCGAAATCGCTGCAAGATTAGAGAATATCGGAATGCACAAATAGACACCTAACATGATTTCCAATAAACCAGTCATCTCATTTATGAATTTCTTATTGGTAAAGAAAGGCGGAATTATTTTAAAATACAGTTCGGGCTTTCTGAAATGATTAATTCCAGCAAGTACATACAATAGCGCCATGACATATAAGTGCCAAGGTTTATCCATAGTTTAATTAGTTTGATATTACGAAAATATAAAAAAATTAACTAAATAGTTGCGATTGTAGATTTAATTCGACAAAAAATTAATTCTTTTTCAAAAAATTAGTATTTATGTTCATGATGACTATAGCCAGTATGATTAAAATAATTCCAATCCACTGCAATAAAATTACTTTTTCATTAAGGATGAAAAAGGCCATCATTACTGAAACCGGAAGCTCTAGAGCCGAAACAATACTTCCCAATCCGATGCCTGTTATTGGGAAGCCCAAATTAAGTAACATAGGTGGAATAATGGTTCCGAACAATGCCAGAAAAATTCCCCATTTCATAAAAATAGTAACATTGAATGGCGTAGTTTGTGTAAAAAGCGCAAAGCCTAACACAATAACAGCGCCGCCCAAAAGCATGTACAAGCTTCGTTGTGCCGATGAAATTCCGGTAGCTACTTTGTTGGCAGTCAACATGGTTGTAGTAAAAGATGCCGCAGCTAATATGCCCCAAAAAATACCACGCCAATCCAATTCGATGTTTTTATTTAAAATATTGGTAGCCATGATGGTTCCGATAAGCACTACAATCACTGCAATAATTTTTTGCATTGAAGGCAGTTTTTTTTCAAGAATCATCTCCAATAAAACGCCCATCCAAACGGTTTGCATCAACAAAACAATAGCTATCGAAACATTAATGTATCGAACACATAAGTAATAAAAAACACTGGTCATTCCTAATGAAGTTCCAGCAATCATCAATTGCATGATGTTTTTTGGAGTGGCTTTCTCAATAGCTTGCTTGCTATTCGATTTTTGAAAGGCATTGATAATCAACACACCAATAATGCCATATACAAATTGCGCAATGGTAATTTCTGCGGTTGTAAATTGTTCTTTATACGCTAATTTCACAAAAGTGGCCAACATTCCGTAGCTTGTTGCGCCTAATCCTACTAAAAAAACTCCTTTTAAGACACTATTTCTAAACATTCTTTTAATTTTTAAAAAGCCTGCAAAGATAGTTATAAAGTTAGGAGTTCCAAGTTAGGATTTAAAATAAACCATTCACCAAAGCATTATTAATTCCAATTTTAGTAGCGTCAAAAGTCATTTTCTCTTTTAATAGTGTGGCGTACACACTTCTAAAATCGATTTCATGTTTCAAATCACCATTATCTAAATCGGATAAATTTGGATTTTTTCCTAAAATGGTTCCTTTGTTGTTGCCGCCAATAATAAACATAGGTGCCGCCGTTCCGTGATCGGTACCGTTACCATTGTCTTTTACTCGTCTTCCAAATTCGGAGAATACCACAACAGTTACATTTTGAAGTAATTGTGCTTTTTTCAAATCTTGATAAAAACTAAATAGTGCATCGTTCAATTCGGTTAATTTTCGTTCGTGAATGCCCAATTGATTGTCATGTGTGTCAAATCCACCCAAAGAGGTATAATACACTTTTGAGTTTAAATTTCCTTTAATTAGTCGTGAAATCCACTCTAAATTTTTAGACAATCCTGTTTTGGGATAACTTGTTTCAGAAGTAGATTTGGCTAATGCTTTTTGAATATCATCGGAACCTTCGGATACTGAATTAGCAATTTTTCGAACAAAATCCAATTGTGGATTATCCGATAATTTCACCGTTTCCTCTTTATCGTTTTTTACTTTAAATCGATTAGGGTCTTTTACCGTTATGGCATTGGGTTCGATACCCTTTAAAGCCAAATTGTCAATAGAATCGAGGTTGATTCCAGCTGTTGGTTGGTGTTCTTTACATTGCAAGTCTAAATAACGACCGAGCCAACCTTCATTGAGGTATTTATTCGAATCGGTGGCTGTTTGCCAAATTTCTTGACTGCGAAAATGCGAACGATTCGGCTCCGGATAACCCACATTTTGCAAGATGGTTAAATCGCCATTTTGTTGCATTTGTGCAAAATCTTTTAATGCTGGATGAAACGCCATACCTTTGTTTTTGCCAATGACAGCCTCTTTGCTCAAAGCAATTTTAGTTCTCAAATCGTAATACAGCGGATTTTCATACGGTATAAACGTATTCAATCCGTCATTTCCACCATTTAGCTGAATGAAGACCAAGCATTGTTCGCCAACCACTAAATTATTTTGAGAACCGAATGCATGTAAAAAATCAGGAAGTAAAAGTAGTCCGCCAGTATAAGTTCCTGTGAGCGATAGAAAATTTCTTCTGTTCATTTTTTTTGTTTTTTTTTTAGGTTCTGAGATACTTAGTTTCTTAGAACCTTAGTGACTTAAATTAACTGGTATTCGGGTGTTTTGGTGATGTAATTGAATAGGCGTAATACGGCATTATTGGCATTTTCATTGGTAGCATCAAAGTCGTATTTCAGCAAGTTTTCCATATCTTTTTGAGTGTTTTCATCCACTTGAAATAACAATCGGTTGGCTAAATCGGAAATGATTTTTTTATTTGTTCCTTTGGTGTCAAATGCTACTTTAACCGATATTTTTTCAATCGAAATTTCAGGAGTTTCTCCATCTTCAGGAATTTTGTTAAAAGATTTCCGACTGATGTTTCGGCCATTGCACAATAAATCAGACGTATTGTTTCGTTGCAGGTAAATTTGAGAAGTTAACCACGAATTGCCGCCATCCCATCCTTTCACATTGGTTTGATTGAACAAATCCATTCCTTGTTGTTTTAAGAAAAAAGCAATTAAGGTATTTTCTACCGTTTCAATATGTAATTCGTCCATCATTTGTAACATAAAAACCAAAGGATCTTTTATTTTACTACCGGCATTTTCTTTGGCGTATTCTTCTGTAAATATTTTAGTTAACAGTGGTTCGATTTCAAAGTTCACTTTTCTAAAGTAATCGCCATAATAGTGCACTAAATCGTCTGACGGAGTATCATAAACAAACCATTTTAAAATTTTTCGAGTAATTAAATACGGAATTTTTGGTTGTTCAAAAATGATATCCACCAAATCGTCTGCTTTAAAATCTCCAGTTTGACCAAAATAGGTTTTGCTGCTGTTGTCTTCTATTAACCTGCGGTATATCGCTTCATCGGCGCCTAAATTGAGTCCAGCTAATGCTTTGGCACCTTCTTTAATATCCGTTTCAGAATAATTTCCAATACCAAGCGTGAAAAGTTCGAGTAATTCCCGACTCAAATTCTCGTTATAATTTCCTTTTTTGTTGTCAACATTGTCTAAATAACGCACCATAGCGTTGGTTTTGATGATCTTTTTGGTCAGTTCTTTAAAATTGCCAAAAGCATGCTCCCGAAGCACCATATTGTGTTGGTATACCCAATAATTGACTTTTACTTTTTGCGATGTTGCGACAAAGTGATTGTGCCAAAAACATACCATTTTTTCTCTTAAAGGATGCGCATCATTTCGCATTTTATCCAACCACCATTTTTTCAGTTCAAATGAATTTCTGATTTGCTTTTTCAGAATTTTTTTTTGTGCTTCCGAATCGGCATTTTTGATGGATTGACGCAATTCGCGGAGTTCGGCTAAGGTTTTAGGATCGTCTTCCAAAAATTGCGGTAGTTTTTTGTCAAACGTTGTGGCGAACGACTGTTTCAGGAATTTTTCAAAACCTATTTTTTCGATTTCAGTAGCTTGCTTGCTTGAAAATCCGAGACGCAGTGACCAAAGATTGCTTTTATTCATAATCAACAAATTACTATAAAATTTAGACTTTATTTAACATAAAAGGTTTAAATAAAAAAGATAAAATGGAGTTATTATATTTTAAATTTAATTTATGAAGAACATTTTACTAATTTCCTTTTTGAGTTTCATTTGTTGTAATAATGCCAAAGTAGAAATTCCGGTAAAAGATTATACGACTAAAAACGCAGAAGCCTTGAAATATTGTAAGGATAATGGGTTCAATCAAGATTTTTATTTTTTGATTGACATGAGTATTCATCCGGGAAAGAATCGCTTTTTTATACATGATTTTAAGAGCAATACCATCACAGATAAAAATTTAGTAACCCACGGAAGTTGCGATACATTTGAAGAAAATCCTACCCAATGGGAAAAAGCAAAATTTGACAATCGAACCGACAGTCATTGCTCGATGAAAGGAAAATTTAAGATAGGCAAACGCGATTACAGTTCGTGGGGAATACATGTTAAATATGTGTTGCACGGTATGGAAAAATCCAACTCAAATGCCGAAGAACGGGTAGTCGTATTGCATTCGTGGGATGCGGTATCGGATAAAGAAGTCTATCCGCAAGTAAGTCCGTTAAGTTGGGGATGTCCTGCTGTTTCCAATGAATTTATGAAGAAACTCGATGCCAAATTGAAAACCAGTACGAAGCCCGTTTTGTTGTGGATTATTGATTAATGAATGTACTCGGCTAACAATTTTAATTTGTATAGAAGGTTGGAAAATTGCAGCGCAACATTAGTGTTTTCAATACTGTTTAACGAACCGTGGTATTTTTGTTGATTTCTTAAATCTTCAATTTTTTCATCAATATTTTTAAACAACCAATTGCAGTCTTTTCCTTCGTAACGGTAATTACGTTCGTCACGTATTTCCGATTTATCAATAGTACCCATTTTTATAGAATTGAAGGTAAATCTTTTTTTACGAGCATTTTTAATGGCTTCATTTTGTAACAGTTCCAACAACTTATCAAAATTTATTTTTTTCGATTTATGAGCGGTATGAAATGCTTTAATATTCAATCGCAACTCTCGAAGTAATTCATCTTTAGTGGCTTGATTGTTTTTAATCAAGTTGCCCAAACCAGAAACTAATTCGGGAATATTTTTTAGTGCAGCAAACCAATCTATTGGCATTGATTAATATTTATAATTGATATAGAATCAAAAGTACTAATTTATTAGTTGCTTACAAAAAAAGAAATCCCGCAAGTGTAATTACTTACGGGATTAATTTATGTTATAAAATCCTTTTATCGTCTTCCTCGGCCGCCACCTCTAACTCTAACGGCTCTAACAGCGCCTCGTCTGTTTTCACGAACTATGGTTGTGCCACGGCGGTTATGAATGACAAGTGTTGAACGATGTCTTCTAGGTGCATATATTTTTTGAGCGACTACAACTCTTCGGGTTGGAACTCTTCTGTAATACACTCTATGCGGTGCGCATCGGCCATAAAAGACAGAATAACGATACGGTTTCCAAGGTCTGAACCAATTTGGATATAAGTTCCAACGCCATGGTGAATGCCAAATGACATATTTTGGTGCATATATAAAGCGAACACTTGGCCACAACCAAACGTTTACAATTACTTGTTCGGCTTGGTATGTTCCTAAGTCAGGGCCTTTACCGCCGTTTAGGGTTTCGTCAACATCAGATGGTTCTACGATGGTATTTTCCGCATACAAGTCTTTGTCGCCTTCAATTTGAAGAACAGCACTTTCGGCGCCGTTTTTTTCTATACCAATGGTAGCAATGTCTTGTTTTTCGGTTTCATTGAGATAGGTGCTCAGCACAATGGCATGGGTTTCACCTTCTTGATAGTCATCAACGGTAATGTAATCAATGGTGCCATCGTTGTTGAGGTCAAGATTGTTTACATTATTGTTTTCTTCGTTTAGTAATTTTTCAAACTCTTCCAATGAATTGGCTTTTTTGAATAATACTAAGGCACCTTCTAAACTAAAATTATCGCCAGTATTTTCTGGGCGATCGTCTTCTTGAGCGAAACTTGTTGTCAATCCGAAAACAACAAGTAAAAGTGTGGCTATTTTTTTCATATTCAACTAATTTTTGAAATAAGACTATGTAATTTAGGAATGGTTTAATATTGTTTTATAAAGTTATAAAAGTATTTTGTTAAAAATCGATTTAAGTTTTAATTAAGTTTTTTTAAAGTGAATTTAAATACTGCGAAGATAACTTTGTCATAGAAATTTAAAATAAATAGTATTAATTCAAAAATTTAAAAATCATGAAAAAAGTTGTTTCAACATTGGCATTAGCAGCGTTATTAATCGGTGGAACTGTAAACGCTCAACAAAAACCTGTAGCTAAAGAAAAAGCTAAAACAGAAAAAAAAGAAGCTAAAACTGAGAAAAAAGCTGAGAAAAAAGAAGCTAAAGCTGAGAAAAAAGAAGCTAAAAAAATGGAGGCTAAAAAATAGTCGAGGTTTTGCCCAAATTAAAAACGTCCAAGAAATTGGACGTTTTTTTATGCTTAATCTTTAAGAAAAAAGGATTTGATTGATTTGAATTAAATCCTTTTGAAATTAGTTCTTATTTAATGATAACTTTCTTAGTAGCAGTTTTTCCTTCGGAAGTAATTGTAAGTAGGTAAATTCCTTTTTCAAGTTGACCTAAGTTTATTTCCTGATTGAACGTTGTATTTGAGTTTTTGAAATCATTCGTGAAACACTTTCTACCTCTCATATCAAATAAGTCAACTTTAACATCTTCAGAGGTTGTCAATCTAACATTGATTAAACCGTCTGTTGGGTTAGGAGTTACTTCAAAAAGATCAAAAGTGTTTTGTTGGTTAGCTAAAACTAAGGAACCTGTGATCACAAAGTTGTCAATAATTACACCTTCGTTTACTACACCTGGATCGGAAACAAAATTAAATCTAAAAATAATGTTTGATTGCGGATTGGTTCCACCATATCCAAATTCGGGCATGCTCCATTGGTAGGTTGTTTTTACAGCATTTGTATTGGTCCATTGTGCTCCAACGCAATTGTCGCAATTGGTAGCATTAGGCACATTAGAACTGTTGTACCAAGTAGTAGTAGATGTTGCATCTCCTAGGATAGACCATGTAGTTCCACCATTGGTTGTGTATTCTACATTCATAAAATCATAATCTGGTTCAAAGTCAAAAGCCATATCAAACTTAAAAATAGGATTTTGATATTGAGTCAAATCATAACATTGAGAAACTAAATAGGATGTCATGCTGTTAGGATATAATCCTGAAAGATTGGTTCCATAGACTTTAGAATTACCTGCAACTGCATTGGTCAATACGGCTCCTGAAGCCATACCTCTTTGCCACAAACTATTTGTAATGCCACCTTTATCATAAGAAATTAATTGGTCAGTTGCGTTTTCAAAAGTATTCGTATTGTTAACAGCACCAGCATCATTTACAACCACAATAGCTGTTTTGGTGTTGTTACTACTGTTTCCATCACTAGTGGTAGTGGTACTGAAAACAATAGTGTGAGTTCCTCTAGAAAGTGTTCCCATGGTAATTGGGAAATCAACATTCTGGCACGACGTTAAATTACCAGTCCAGTTTAAATTGGTAGCAGCACCGCCATCAACTGTGTAAGAAACGGTTACAGCCGTAATGGCATTAGTTCCTGTATTTTCAAAAGTAATTGTTGGATTATTAACCGCGCCACAAGCTACAGAAATAGGTTGCACCACTTTTTTTAATGAAATATCGGTAGCATATCCAACATATTGAGTACCAACATTTACAGCATACCAAGCATTAGTCACTGCTATAACTTCGGCACTGGAACCACAATATAGATTGTTTGCCACAGCAAGCGTCGCATTTCTCATGTCTAAATAGGTTGCATTGGGTGTAAGATAATCTCTTTCGGCATAATAGGTAATTTGAGATGACTTAGTCATGCCTATTCCCGTAACCGAATAAGTACGTGGCGTTGGAGCATTATTGGTGCCTGATTTTCCAACCGTAAGAATATAAAACCAGTGGTTTAAAACACCACTATTGTTGTGAACGCCACATTGGTCATTTCCGCTAGAAGGCACACAAGAGCTTTCATCACCAGTTGAAGTCCAGTTGGTTCCTAAATAGGTATCAGGATTTCCTTTGGATGTTGGATTACTCATACTTCTGAAAGGTGATGAGCCTAAATCTTCGGCAATCGTCCACACACCAGTGGCAAAAGGTCCGTTTAAAGAACCCGTTCTTCCATAATGTTCGATGCATGCACCCCAAATATCAGAAAGCCCTTCATTAATGGCACCTGACTGATTTTGATAGGCTAAATTAGCCGTTGACGAACATACGCCATGACCAATTTCGTGGCCACAAACATCAATAGAAGTTAGAATAGAAACACTTGTATTTCCATCTCCATAAGACATTACCGACCCATTCCAAAAGGCATTTACCAAACTTTGAGTGGCAACCGAACGGTAATGTACATAGCTTTTAAGCATAGAACCGTTACCATCATAACTGTTTCGGTTAAAGTTATTCATCCAAAAATCGTAGGTCATTTCGGCACCCCAATGGGCATCTAAAGCTCCAATATCTTTGTTGGTGTTGTTGTATTCTGCAGTAGTCCAATTGTTATCAATATCCGAAAAATTGGTGGTTGGATAATTTGTGGTTCTGGCGCTATTGAACGTTTGAATGCCACCACCACGGGTATCATCTTTTAAAATGTATTTGTTTAAACCAATGTCAAACATGGTTTTAATTTGTCTGCTGCCACTGTATTTGGTGTTATTAGCCGTTCCTGTAACAGATGAAAAAGTATTAGCTATAGCGTCTTGTTGTTTAGTAGTTGGAGCAACATCATGAGCATGTTTGATGATTGGGTTGCTGTAAATAATGGCTCCTGAATGGGCATCAACATAAATTTCATCTCTAGCCAATGGGGCAGTAGTGTATATATCAAATTTGTAAGCCAAATTAATTTCTCCTGTTCTAACATTTGGAAGAATCAACAATTCACCAGATGGTTTTTGATAATTCATAGCTGCTGCATCGTCCTTAGAGTCCCAAAGAAATGTAGCGCCTTTTTTGGAATTTAAAATTACTTCTAGTGCTTGCACATTATTTAATGACGGTGTTACATTTAATGTTGAAGCGTTATATACTTCACCATTAATCATAAAAACTTCATTGTTTGTACTGTGGGTGATGATTACTCCAAATTCTACTTTTAAGCCTTTATAGAATTGCTGAAAATGTTCGTGTGTTTTTCCCGATTCATCAGTGTTAGAATAGGTAGGAACATAACTATTGGCTTTATCCAATTTATTTTTGGATTTGAATTGATTCAATGCTTGTGCTTTTTGCAGCGGCATATCAAATTGTAGTGTGGTTTGAATGGCTTCATTCTCGTTTAAGCGTTTGTTGGTTTGCGCAGCAACAGACTGAATAAATAAGAATGAACAACAAATGTAAAGCGTAATAACTTTCATGCAGGTTAGTTTTTAATTTAGATTTCAAATATAAACAATAAATTTAATTTTTAAGGGTAAACGATTTACTACTATGATTTTAAGTGAATTAATTAGATTGATGTTTGAAATTAAAGGCTAATAAATAAAATGGTATATTAATTTTTGCTACTTTAGTTTTGATAAAAAGTTAAACTGGACAATGCAAGTTACTTCAAATTTAATTAGTTGAAAAGTGCGGCATTTGTGGACTAAATTCTACAAAGTATTCGTAAACATACTACAGATATTTGCATTTGGTCTAACTATTTTTGTGGAAAATTATTGTAATTTCACGAATTAACATAAATAATTAGAGTTGGAAGAAATTAAAAAGAGAAAATTTTTTCATTTATTACTTATCAGTATCATAATCATTCTGCAATTGTTAGTCATTGTATTTTGGTTTTTGCAGACAAAGAATGATGATAAAATTAGTGACTTAACAGAAAAAATGGAGTTGTATAAAGACGGAATGAATTCCTCTAATATGGCCTATGGTGTTTTGTACAATTCTCAAAAAAATTACAGAAATTATTTACTCAATCACAATAAAGAATCTATTCAAGACTATTATGCTAATGTTAAAGAGCTGAAAATTTGTCTGGATTCTCTATCGTATGTGGTCAAAAAAGACCCAAATTTTAGTAAAGAAAAAAAGAAATTAGAGCTTTTGCAATTAAAAGCTGACTCTATTTTGGCCAATCAATCGGGTATTTTAAATAAAAAATTGGATGCCTACACTTTCAAGAATTTTGATTACAATAATATCTTAAAAAGTGTGAGTGTTGATTCGTTGGTTACCAATGATAGTGTTGCTAGAAAAGGGTTTTTGACACGAATATTAGACGCCATATCTGGAAAATATAATGTAAAAAAAGAGAAATTAAAGATCATTATTAGTTACAAATATTTGAATGAACTCAAATCGGGTGATGTTAAAAATCAAATAAAAAATCTTTTAAAAACCTCTAACGATTATTACAAAAAAGAGATTGAAAAATCGAAAGAAACGTTTTTCATTACCAACAATAGCGATCTAAATCTCTTTAAATTGAACAACCAATTATTGGATCAAAGTGTAGACTTAATCCATTCGTTCAACGATTCCGTGAATTTATTGCAAAACAATACCCAAAAAGAATTTCGCGATACACACAATGATTCGGTTAAAAAACGCAATTACATCATCTTCATTTTGGTGTTATTGATGTTGACTTTTACAATTTTGTTGCTTTATTTTACTAGAATGACGTTTAGTTTTGAAAAGCGACTGGTATTGGCTCAAAAACAAATCCTGCGAAATTTGAATTATAAAAATAAAATTGTTGGAATGATTAGCCATGAAATACGTTCGCCGCTAAGCGTGCTAGCCATGTACAGTCGAATGATTAGTGACAAAGTTCAAGATTTAGAAATTAAAGAAGTATTCAAGTCTATGCAATATACCACCAATAATTTATTGGTGTTGACGAATCAACTTTTAGAATATTCTAAGAACGAACACAAACAAATGGAACTCAAAAACACAACATTCAATCTCAAGTCTGAGATTGATAAAATTGTGTTACCACTGACGACTTTAGCAGAAAATAAAGGCAATAAACTCGTTGTACAACTTGAAGTTCCCGAGCATACTATGGTGCATTCCGATTCGGTTAGAATTAGCCAATTGTTCTATAATGTGGTGGGTAATGCCGTGAAGTTTACTGAAAATGGCGTCATCGCTATTGAGGTTATTTCAGAAAAAAAAGACAATAATTCACTTGAACTATTTGTTAGTGTTACCGATAATGGCCCAGGAATTTCAGAAGCCGATTTAGCCCACATATTTGAAGAACATTACCAAGGTGATGCGTCTAAAAGTGTCAGTGAAATAGGAGTCGGTCTTGGGATGAAGCTTTGTAAAGAAATTGTAGAATTGTTTCAGGGTACAATAGCTGTTGAAAGTACACTTCATAAAGGCACTACAGTCTCCTTCAAAATTATAGTACAGTTGCATTAGAAATAAAATAGTAGGTATTTAAATAAAAGAATATGTTTTTTAAGAAAAATTTGAGTTTTCTGTTGGCAGACGATCATAGTGTTGTGCGTAAAGGGATGAGCTTGCTTATTGAAGAATTGTTGGATGAGCCCATAATTCATCATGCTTCTACCATTAATGATGCCTTAACTATATTGGGTAAAAACCGTATTGATTTTTTAATTTTAGATATTAATTTTCCTGAAGGGAATAGTGTAGGAGTAGTTACCGACATCAAACATTGTTATCCTGGAATCAAAATATTGGTATTTTCGGCATTAGAAGAGGATGTTTATGCCATACGATATTTGCACGCTGGTGCTCACGGTTTTTTGAATAAGTTGAGCTCAGAAGATCAAATGAAAGAAGCCTTGGCTGTTTTTATTGAAACAGGCAAATACATTACGCCCAATATCAAAGAAAAAATTCTAGATAAATACATGTATAAAAAGATGTTGAATCCGCTGGATCAATTGTCCGATCGTGAAATGGAAGTAGCACGACTTTTGGTAAAAGGATATGGTAATCTAGAAATTTCATTAGCCAAACGAATTCAACCGACTACTGTTAGTACCTATAAAAAACGAATTTTTGAAAAACTAAACATCGATAATTTAGTATCATTAATTGAGATTTTTCATTCCTATGGGGATGAAATTTAATACTTCAACAGATTAGATCAAAAAAAATGACTTTTAATTGGCCTTTAATAACCGCCACTTGGCGGTGCATTGTACTGCGATTCAGTTTTTTATAACTACAGCGAAGTAATTCTACAATTCACACGAAATTCATTCTACAAGTTCTTTATTCATAAGGAATTACTTTTGTTTTAGGTAATGCTTCAATAAATCTAATTTGTTAGAAGTAGTATCTAAAACTAGTTGTTTTACACTATAAGAGATGAGCAAGTTATTATTGAATTGTAGTATTGGAAAGCTTTATGATGATAAAATGGTTATTCATAATAATCGTTTTTTTTACGATAGAATTGTCTCTATGAATATGGAAGAACAGGTAAATTATAAAATCAATTTGGTTTTTTTATTGACCTCAATTTTCTTTTTTGCTTTGGCACAAACGAGAATGACAGACCTATTGTTTTTTTATTTTTTCTTGTTTTTATGCTCGATAGCCTTAGCCTTATCGGCATTGTATCACAGAAAAGATTATTTTCTGATATTTTCTTTCTCAATGGGTGAACAATTGGAGTTAAAAATAAAATCAAAAAGCAAAGAAGAGGTTAAACATTTTTTGGATGCAGCGCTAGAAGCAAAGAAAAGAATTCCCAAAAGAGAACCCCATTTGAATAGAATTTTCTAATCTTAATATAAAAAGTCGTATGAAGAAATGTGTTTTTGTAACAATGTTTTGTTTGGTAGCTGTTGGAGCTTTTGCTCAGAGTCCATTAGAGGTAGGTGGTTTTCAGTTGAATGCTGGTGTAGGAACGTCCAATTGGGGAACCCCAGTGTATGTTGGTCTTGATTATGGTGCCTGCAAAGATATTACGGTTGGTGGTGAGTTGTCTTACCGATCGGATAGTAATTATTATGGTGCTACCAAATACCGTTCTTCGGTGGTAGGTATCGGCGTGAATGGGAATTACCATTTCAACCGAATTTTGCAAATGTCAAAAAAGTGGAATTTATATGCCGGTTTAGGACTTAATTATTTTGCTTGGAGCTATGAAAATAGCAATTATAAATCCAATGATGATTCTTCTATCGGACTAGGAGCACAGTTGGGAGCACGCTATTTTTTCACGAATAAATTTGGAGTAAATTTTGAATTAGGCGGTGGTAATGCTACCAATGGTGCTAAATTCGGAATCACCTATAAACTATAAAAGAAAGATTAGGGGTTTTTGTTACATCAGGTAAATAGCATGCTACTTTTCGTATATAATAGATTTGGAATACGAAATGTAATTTCTGTTGAATAGGTTACAGAAGTAGGTAGCAGTAACAAAACTGTTGTTTGCCTGAGTAGCAAAACCAATTTAATTAAAAGATCCAAAATGCCATAAAATGCCACTAGGGTCGTGTACAAAACACTCTTTGCCCCAATCTAAATGTCGAATGGGAACTATTTTGGAAGTAGGATAAGTTGCCGTTAGGTTTAGGGCTACCAATTGTTCCCAAAAGTCATTAACATCTTCTAATTCTACAAAAACCATCGTGTTGTCAATCCAATCTTTTACAAAAGCATCTTGCAGGTAAAAACCAAATTCATTTATTTTAAAATAAGACATAGTGGTAGATAGCGCCACTTCTTCGAAACCCAAATCGGAATAAAATTTTCGAGAAACAGAGAAGTCTTTAGCGCCAATAAAGGGACGAATGGATTTGATGGAGAATTTCATAGCAGTAAATTAGTTTTATTAATATGTTATATTTTGTTTAGATATTACGGAATTTCATAGCTGTAATACAGTTGTTTTACTTGATTGTTTTGAAAAATAATTTTGACATTGTATTCAAATCCCTCTTCAATAAAAGGTTTTAGAGTCCCAAAATCATAGTTAGGTTTGTCTTTCATTTTAAAATCCCAAAATAATGTTTTGGATGATTTAGTTTGAATCTCTTTCTTGGGTTCTCCAAAAACAGCAATTACCTGTTCAAGGCTAGACCCAATAGTAAGATGTTGTACGGTTTCTATTTTTGAGATAGGAATTGCATGTTCAATTTCATCTATTTTAATGTTTTCTGAAGTGAGTACATTGCGGTATTCTTGATCGATTAGTTTACTGTCGGTTAGTATGGCATTCGTGATAGTACCATCGGTGTAAGGAACAAAGTATAACCTCATTTTTCCATCTGCACTCAAAAACCATTTAGCATTTTTTCCCGAAGTAAATTTATCATACAACTGGTTTGGAATCTCAAAATAATCGGGAATCATTTCTCGAATGGGAATGCTGTCAACTTTGGCAACTACTACATTTTTACTTCCTACTTTTTTGATTGAGGTTGAAGTTGTTGCTTTCGCGTTATTTTGACAATTGGTTAAGAGCATCATTGCCATTAGTGCTACAATACAGTTTTTCATAGAATAAAAATTGAAGTGTGTTATCACAAATTTAGATAAATAACCATTAGTTCATCATTTAGACCATGAAAAAAAACCTCTGACACAGCTACTGAGACAGAGGTTTTTTTTATGGTTTTTTCTAATTATATTAATTCTTTGAAGGTTACCGTTTTCCAATTAATTTGTATCCAAGTGGTCACATCTTCTTGCGTTTGTACAGTTACAGGCAGTTTTTCTCTAATGATGCGTTCCATTTTGATGCAACTTTCTATTTTGGTAAAATCCCACATTTCGGTAATTTTATTAATAAGATACAGCACTTCATTTCCTTCGGTTCTATTAAATCGAGTAGCATCAATTTTACCCGAAACTTTTGGGCTAGTTGGGGCATAATCAGACCAAGTATAATCCTTATAATACAAGTCTTGTTTGGATAGGGTAATCATTGTTTTTTTATTTAGTTTTTTATTTTTTATTTTTAAAAAGATTCGGAATGCTGATTCCAATTACTACTCCAATGCTTCCAGAGGCTAGTGCAATGGTAAGTTTTTCAATGTCAATAAAATTTATACCCGAAAGCTGAATCATTAAAACAGTCATTATAATTAGGGTAAGCGTAACGGCTAATCCTACCAGGATTTTGCAAAACATACTGTCTGCAAAGGCATTTTCTAAATCTGTACTATTCGTTCTCATATTTATTAATTTTATCCTTGAGGCATCCGCCTAACATTGCTGCTATTTAGATGCCCTAGGATCCCAACTTAACTTTAAAAATAGTAACCCAAATAATCTATAATTCTAATTTAGATGCTTTGTTATAGTATCTTTTTTAAAAATACTATTACTGATCATCATGGGCTTTGTATAGTGTGTCTATGGCTGATTTCAACTAGCAAATGCCCGTTTTGAGTTAGTATTCATTTTTCAAATAACGACTAATAATACCCAACAAAACTAGCGTAAAGATTTTACCTGTATATACGTATTTTTACGTGTTTTTTGTGTAAAAGGTATTTTCTATTTTGGTTTAAGTAGTTGTCCCGAGGAGCATCTTTTTATGCTATTGCTAGACTGTAAAAAGATGTCTCAGGATCCCAACTTAATGTATAATCAATTTATGGACTTGTAGGATACTCTGGCTGTTTGGGGTATAATTGTTTTTTAATGGTTTTAATGGCATTTATCGCACTGGCGATACAATTTTTTTCAACAAGATGTTGGAGTCGTTTTTCCAATTTACAGAACCTTTTAAGAGCCAACTGTTGCCAAAAAACAATAAGGCTGTGGTTTCAAAAATAAAGGTGGAATAGGTAGAAAATGGCGCAGTATCAAGGACTATTCCTAACCCAATCAACGCAATACTAATAACGATGCCCCAACCGCATACTTTATATATTGTATTGCGGTACCGTTTCTTTTGATCAAAATCTTCGGGTGCTATTTTTTCATCCGATTTTTGGAAGATTACAAAACAAAAAAAGGCAAAACATCCAAACAGTAGTAAAGCACTACCAAAATGTATCATACGAAACCAATCTTTCCAAACTGTAGTACCAATGTATTCTTGACCTAAAAATCCGTCAAACTCAGTTGGAAAAGTAGCCACACCAATGGCAAAAAAACCTGCCAAAGTTGAAACCCTATTGGCCAATGGATAATTAGCCTCGCGGTAAGTAATCAATACAATGCCCAGCACACACAACACGCCCACAAAAGCGATGTGCATATAACTGTAGTAATAATGACTGATAGACGATTGCACCCAATGGGTGCTACCCAATACTCGGTTGCCAATAATCAAAGCAAAAGGCAGCGAAATACCCAAAATACCTATAAGCTGCCGCAATACAATGTAGGAGGCGGTGTAGTCTTGCTGGGTTTGGTTGACTTTGGGGTTGTGGTTGGTTGGTTTCATGGTTGGTTGATTTACTGTTATTTTATAAACGGATAAAGGTTTTATAAAAACTAAATTTATTCTTTATCTTCTTTATTTTAAATTGTTTAAAAGGTTATTATATTCAAAGAGTATATGTGACATTTTATTTAAATCTAAAATCCAAATATCCCTCTAGGCTTTGTTATTATTGCACTAATAACAAAATTTCCGAAATTATCATCAAAAAATAATCTATTGTAATTATGTTTTTTTAATTCTTCCCACGCTTTTTCTCTTTTGACAGATTTTTTACCTCCAATAAATGCAATTTTTGATTCGTTAGAACTCATATTCTTAAATAACATATCATTTACAGCAGCCCATACAAACCATACTTCATCCGTGTCATTTTTTCCTCTTAAACCTGTTGAACTTGCATATATAGAGTTAGGTTTTGGAATATATTGGTCATTTCCAATACTACAATTTGGTTCTTTTGAATTCCCTTTTTGAATAAAGAATAAAACAGCACCAAGATTTTGTTTAGGATCTAAGAGTAAGCTTTGTCTTATAGAATCGGATTCTCTATATATAATACTATCTTTATAGTGAAAAGGACTTCCCATAGGGCCAATCCAATTAAATCTGGGCATAACTCTATTTTTCACATCTTCTAATAACTTATCTGCTGTTGCATGTATTTTACCACTTACTTTTATTTGATATTCCTCACCTGGACGAATTTCAATTCCGGTATTTATCCATGAGTCACTAGCTGAAAGAACGGAATTGGCAATAACATTTTTTTTGTCAATCATTGTTACCAATGTTTTATCATTTTGAAAATTAATGTTGAATTCATTATTTGTTGCAAATCTGCTAATTACTATGTAAAGACCTAAAAAAGCTATTAACATTAATAAAATAAATCTTTTTGTACTTGGCCAATCTTTTAAAATGGATTCCATATTTTCTACTTTTTTGTTTATATTAATTCAATCATTTTTTAGCACTCCAGTTTTATTAAAATATTCTGAAAATATAGATTTATGGGATCAAAATCGTTAAATTTCAAGCTTTTATTAATCTTTCGGCTTGTGCACATGCGGTTTTAGAGTAGGATGTTTTGGTTTTGTTACAGGGTCTACTCTATGTCTTCTATCATCTGTACCATCTTCTTTTTTCAGTTTTGACCCAGGTTTAATTGATTTAATTGTTTCCATAATTTTTAATTTTAGCCTACTCTTTATAGGATTTTTGGCTGGGTCCTTTGTTTAAATTATTCTATTTTGTTGGTGGTTTTGTCTTTGAAGTGAAATTGTAAGTTATTCCAAAATAATAGCCAAAAGAAAATACATTCGTAGTAGGTATAGTACCCGATGTGCCAAAATCTTGATTTGTATCTCCTACATTTAAATCGCCTTGAAGTTTTGTAATTCGTCCCATGGAAAGACCACTACTAAAGATTAGTCGCTCTTCTTTACCTAAAATAGCTCCAATTCCAGTTAATAATTGAAATTGTTGAGTATTACTGAACATTGCGCCTACATTTAGAGTTGGGTTAACCCAACCAGCACTTCTGTGACTTATATTTATGGTTGAGCCAAATCCAAAATCAAAGTTTCCTTTTTGTTTTTCTTTTATTATTTTTTTTCCAGCATTGTTTGGGTCATTGTCTGCAAAGAATTCTTTATTAATAAGAGAACTTATAAATACACCACCACTAACATCAATTTTAAAACCACCTTTCAACCAAACATTATAGTTGCATTCTTCAATTGGAACAGGATTGTTCTTTTCAAATTTTTTCAAGTTTAGTGCTACTACATCTATGTTTTTTCCATTAAACTCTATGGGTAACATGTAGTTTTGAGTTTTTAATGCATACATTTCTCTAAAGTTAGCGAGAATTGAGGTTAAAGTTGATGCAACTGTTGTATTTAAAACTTCATAATCGGTTCCTAAATCTTTAAATTTAGCTGCATCTTGTTTCACATCAGAATAATTATTAACTATTTTGCTAAATTTTTTGTATTTGGAATCTCTTTCTTCAACAAATTCTTTAATTATTAATTCGTCATTAGCTTTATTCACAATGACAAAATTTGTTAAATCTGTTGTGAACGATTCTAAATCAGACTGAATCAATCTTAAGGCTTTGATAACATTATCTTTGTCTTCTTCTTTATTAGTTGGTTTTTCTAAATCATTGTTAGTTCCACGTTCTTCGCTGTTAATAATTTTTAACGATTTTATTCCTAAAGTTTTGTATTCGTTTGAGATTATGACACTATTAATTGCAGAAATTTTTGTGTCAATAAAAGCTATGTTTTTAGGCTTTCCTTTATTTGATTTGTCCTCTTTTTTGGCCATCAATTTAGATACTTCTTCTTTTAATTTTTTATTGTCGGTTTCAATTTTATCATTTTCTTCAGATGATTTAGTATCTTTAACTGGAGTTTGATTAATTATTTTTTGAATATTGTCAAGTGGATTATTGCTTTTGTCTTCAAAAAAGTTTAATAGTTTTTTATCAATAACGTAATTGTATTTAAACGGATTACCACCTACTAATTCCAACTGCAAAAAATCTCTACTTCTAACTGTGAGGCGTTTGCCTTTTTCTGTAGATTTAACAGATTTTGGACTAGGAGTTGAAAGATTTATAGTAATTACGTTTGTGTTTAACTCTTTCTCTTTTGTTTGTGATTTTTTTTGTGCTGTCATAGAAAATCCTATGAATAGAAACACTAATAATAATTTTGTTTTCATAATTATGATTATTTAAGTTTATTATTATATTTTAGTATTATTCAATATGTCTTCAGCACCTTCCGAGAGTGCTACCGCTTTAGAACCATCGTTTAAAGTAACTTCTTTGACCAGATTTTTTTCAACCAAAATATTGACCTTTTTTTCTATTTCTTTATTGTCAAGATTTACTTCTTCTTTGATAATTTCCAACGGTCTAAAATTTTTTCCAGCATTTTGTATTGAATTCATTATTTCAATAGTCTCTGGAGTAACAATTTTATCTAAATCACTTTGGTCAATATTTTTGCTTCCTTCATTTATGGCTATGGCATTCAAATTATTGTCTATTCTTTCGGTATTGGTTTTTATGGTTTCATTTTCATTTTTCAAATTTTTAATTTCCTCTTTCATGGTTTGTAGCACTCTTCCCGAAATAGAAGTTAAAAATGAAATAGCAGAAAAAGAAGCGATTACACAAAAGCCAGCAAATACCAAATAATGTGATTTATCATTTTCAGTAACTATTTTTTTTATTATTTCACTAGAAACCAATTGAAGAAAAAGAGGTACTGTTAATGAGGCTATTATTCCCAATACAATATTTTTTAACAACAATTTTCTTTCGATGCAGTTTTCTCTAAGGGTATTACCAATTCCTCCAATAATGCCACAAGCAAGTATTATAAATAATAGATTGAAAATTTTAATGTTTTCTAATACCATAATTTCTCCTTTTTACCCTTCATTAACAGAAACAGCACCCGTACTAGAAAGCTGAATGACTCTAACGTTTTTGGGTTGTACATTATAGTTAGGGCGTCTAGCGGCATACAATCGGGTTTTTACAATGCGCGTAATGCACACTTTATCCGATTGGTTGCCACCCAATACATGATAACACTCTTGATCTTCGCCTACATAAAGAGATACATGACCCGCTTTATGTCCTTGGGCATCTTTTCTAACAAAAACCAGTACGTCACCTAGCATCGGTTGGCTGGTATATTTTCCGAAAGTACCCCAGTTCAAGGCCCACAATGGGTCTTTGACTATTTGTTTTTTAGCCCTCTTGGCAACCACCGCCATAAACAAGCCACACCATGGAATCTCATCGGCATTGTATACCTTGGCAACATCGTCGCCAACTTCTTTAGCCCATTTCATAATCACTGGATTGTTGGGCGTACCACTCAATTCTTTAGTGTCAAAAAGCTCTAATGCTTTCGTAATCATTAATGGTCCTGGCTCTTGCAATAACCATTGGTAGTGTTGTTCTAATGCCATAAGAGGTGTTTTTTTAGAGTTACTTATTTTATTATGGTGTTTTTTATCATTATGCTAAAATCATTTATCCATTGATAAAGGTTAGACTTAGTAAAAACAATAAGGCTACGAGTATGATTTTGAACATGATTTATAAAGTAATTTTGGTTTGTAAATGTTTGTAAATGAATGATTTCAAATCTATTTTGTTTTTTTTACATAGTCATTAGGAAAAACCCTAAGATCCATTAGGAGTTTTCCTAATGAGATGAAAAATGAGTATTTATTGGGGTTGACAACGATTTTTCTCTGTGAAGTCCCATAAATAAAGGATTAGGGTTTTTCCTAATGAATAAAAAGTGAGTATTTATAGGGGTTGAACAGTGTTTTTGCTCTACGAAGCCTTGTAAATAAAGGATTAGGGTTTTTCCTAATGGTTATTTTATTTTTTTTAATAATCTTTGTTTAAACTATTAAATCCAACTTAACTATGAGCACTATTACTATTGACAAAGACCTTTTTTGCAAAATGATTTTTTCTTTATTGGAAGAAGTGAAAATATCGGAACAAGTAGATTGGCTGTACAAATACGGAAGTACCTTTTATGATTTAGGATTGTATGAAGCTATTGAAAGTAAACATGTTATTGACAAAACTGACTTTACAACAATAACCGAAGATTTTTGGGATACAGATGAGGTGTTGTATAAAGAAGTAAGCTGGCAAGAGCTTTCTCAAAAAATAGGAACCGATTTGTATCAAAACTATTTAGGTATAAGTTTTACTAAAGATAAAGAAGTGGATGATATTGAATTTAATCTAGGAGCCTTTCAGTCAGACCCAGATTGTCGTTATTATTCGCCTTCTTTTTTAAAATGTATTGCGGCCAAATTAGGATTAAATAATCATTCTAGTTTTTATTTTACCAAAGCCAAAATGGCTAACAATGAAATTGGAATTGTATTTAAAGTTGATGATAATGCAACTACTCATTACTATAATATTTCGAATGTTCCGATGTGATAAATACTATTAATGGATAAAAAAAGAAGTCTGCTTTTTAGTTTGTTACTTGGTTTTGAGCTATTTTTGATAGTATTATGATTATAAGAACAGTTATTAAATGAATCATTTTCTATCCGATCCAGCTAATTATATTAAAATATACATTCTATTCAGTTTATTGTGGTGTGTATTTTTTTATGTAGACAACAAAAGAAATAGGTATTTATTGGTCATTCTTTTGTTGAGTCTATGCTGCGAAATTGTAACATCAATTTTTAGTAATAGTCCTAAAATTAAGCACGTTAATATCAATACGTATTTTGTACTACTTGATTTGTTGTGGTTTTTAATTTTTTATGAGATATCGCATAACAAAAAAAGGATTGTAGTAACACTAATTTTTTATTTAATAGTATGCATTATCAATTTAGAATTTATTGAATCGGGAATAAATTTCAATTTGTTTATAGTAGGTGCTTTACTGTATCTGGTCTTGTTTATTATGGAAAATTTTCATCAGTTGAATATTGAAAATCTGTCCTTCTTTCAGTCCAATACCTACTTACTACTGTTTTGTCCAGTATTGTTTTTTCTGGGATTGAGTTTTATTTTGGGGTTTAAAAGTCCAACACTTTACACTACCAAAATGTGTTTTAATTTGAATGTATACCAATTAATTAATTATCCAATTAATATAATCTACTATGCATTAATGAACCTATATATGTTTAGAGAAAATAGAAATAGTTATGTATAATATAAGCCTAGGAATCATCATTATTCTCATTTTTGTAATTTTAATAGTATTGTTTTGCGCCATACTTATCAAACTTTATGTTAGTAAAATAAAAAACTATACCAAGGTTATTTATCAAAAAGATATTGATTTTCAAAAAGCATTAAACGCTACTATTGTTGAAACACAAGAGCAAGTGCTTTATAACATTTCACAAGATTTGCACGATGATGCTGGGCAACAACTAACGTATATTAATTTTCAAATAGAGAATTTAAAGTTTGATTCGCCAGAACTAAACGAATTCTTAGATCCATTGTCAGCCTCAGTAAGTAGATTGTCGGAATCAATTAGAGGGATAAGTCATTCTTTAAACAATCAATTACTGCTGCAACAAGATATTTTAAAAGCTATAGAAACTGAAGTGCAACGATTGAATAAAAATACCAAAGTAAATTTTAATTTGAGTATTGAGAAAAGTGGTAAAAAAGTATTTAGTGATAACGAGAAAATAATTATTTACCGGATCTTTCAAGAGTCAATCAATAACATTTTAAAACATGCCAAAGCCAAGCAAGTAACTATTATTATTGAGATGATGCCATTTTTTGAAATGACCATTACCGACAACGGAAAAGGGTTTGATGCAGATATCGAAAAAAGTAAAGGCACTATGGGCATACAAAATATGATTAATAGAGCATCAATAATAAACTATAATGTGCGAATAGAATCTGAAATAAGTAAGGGAACTTCCTTATTTTTGTTTGAAACTAAATAATTTGGCCATGGACTCGATAACAATTGGTATTATAGACGATCATCAAATAGTACGTCAAGGACTCAAAGAATTATTACATAAAATCAATAATTATCAGGTTGTTTATGAGTTTGATAACGGAGAAGACTTTATTGAGGCTCTACCCTTAGCGTCACCGCCAGATATTTATATTTTAGATTATTCGATGCCCAACATGACGGGTATTGAAGTATTGATGGAATTGGAAAGAAGGAGAGTTGATGAAGATTATAAAATACTATTACTCACACAGCATTTTGACGAATACATTATTGATGCCGCTTATGGCTATGGTGCTAGAGGTTTTTTAAATAAAAACTGTACCGCTCAAGAATTGAAATTTGCCATTGAAAGTA
This sequence comes from Flavobacterium sp. FG139, assembly GCF_057809695.1. Taxonomy (NCBI): domain Bacteria; kingdom Pseudomonadati; phylum Bacteroidota; class Flavobacteriia; order Flavobacteriales; family Flavobacteriaceae; genus Flavobacterium; species Flavobacterium sp. FG139. Next base: position 295,871 of record NZ_JBMDKL010000002.1, on the reverse strand, counting down.
TCGTCACTACAGGGTATACCAACGTAACTGATATTTTAAAACGGGTTAAAAAATTTGAAAAAATAACACTGGAAAGAAAAGAAGCCAATGTCGTATTGAGTGATAAAGAATTGGAGTTTCTTAAATTGGTATGTGATGAAAGAGAACTGACCTATGAGCAAATGAGCGAAATTATGGGGATGTCCTTAAAATCTATCGATTTCTATCGCTCGACACTTTTTGAACGGTTTGACATTCGATCTAAAATTGGGTTGGTCTTGTTTTCTTTTAAATACAGACTTACCGAACCTTTTATTTAAAAACCGTTAGGCTTTTTTTTCGTTTTCTTGTTCCAAAATGTCACTCAAATGAACGCGTAAGGCATTGACCGAGATACTAATTTCCCAAAAGGAAATGCCTAGTGAAATTAGAAGACTAAGCAAACTCAAACCAAACAAATAAATGCCTGCAGTTGGGTTTTCAAAAAACAAGAGCAACATAGCAAAAACCGATAGAAACAAACACAATACACCAAACAATTGCATGTACCGAATTAAGGTCAAACGCAAGTTCAGGTTATGAATTTCTAATAAAATACTCTTGGTTTGCACTTCGTCGTAGTTTTTTTTCAATCCACGAACAATTTGTGCAATGGTTAAAAACCGATTGGTATAAGCCAATAATATTAACGATGTTGCCGAGAATAATAAGGCTGGAGTTTCTATGTGTAAAGTCATTGGAATTAAGAATTAGGAATTAAGAATTAGGAATTAAGAATTAGGAATTAAGAATTGTAAATTATCAATTATTAATTATCAATTGTAAATTACAAAGTTCGATGTTTTAGTTTTTAAACGAGTTATAAATACTGCTTTCTTTCATAGTTTTTTCTTTGGTTGCTTCCAATTGGCGGAATTCCTTTTCGTGGTCGCCTTTAAAGTTTGATTTCAAATCTTTTACACCCAATTTCTCCAAACAATATAAATAGCATGTAATCGAATTGGTTTCGTCTTTATCATAATTAGCCGTCATCCAAAAATATTGTGCGGCAAAATCATAGACTTTTAAATCCAAGGCAATATCAGCATATTTATAAATGTCTTTGATGAGTTGTCCCTTGGTTTTAAATAAAGTACCTATTTCTTGACGGCGATACAGTAAATATCCTTCGGCACCATTGCTGGCTCTTACATCCATATTGTACAACGGATTGCTTTTGTAAATACTTACTTTAGAAGCATCCCATAGTTTTCGATCTTCGGTTTTACTTTGTCCATTAGCAAGGTCTATCGCATTTTGAGAATAGTATTTTTCATATTGCGTCCAAGCCGAGTTTGGATAGTCTTTTAAAATTCCATCATAAATACCAATGGCTTTTTTGTAGTTTCCGCTATCGTGTTGGGTAATTCCTTTACTTATTTGTTCGTTCAATTGGTTGTTGAATGTTCTTAAACGCCAGCTCATTTCTTTCAAATACGAATCAGAAACGGTTTCAGGATTGGAAAAAGCCCCGAGTAATTCCAGGTATTTAAAGGCATAATCCAATTCACCTTGTGTCATCAACATAGCAATTTTGGTAACAGGAATCAATTGATTTCCTTTTTCCATTTCCATGACAGCTCGCCAATAATCCGAATTGTTGCTGGTCAGCATACCAATGTCTTGAGTGGTATTAAAATTGGTTTTGGCTACCAGTTTGCCAAAGTTTTTGACCCCTGAATATTTATCGTCAACGGTGGTTTCAAAAGCAGTTAAAACCGGAAGTACTTCGGTAACGGCCCATGATTTATTCAACTCCAACTTGGTTTTCAAATCGGCTGCTTCATAGGTTTGCTTCATGCGTTCTTTTGGATGAAGCAAGTCTGGAAAATCTTCGCTAGTTTTTTTATCACTACTATTAGCCAAAAGCAATACGGTGAAATCGACAATTTTGGTATTAACCTGTTTTAAACCAGTTATTTTATTTAAAAACTCTTTTTCAATATCCTTTTTTAATTTCGGATTGGAATACAATTCAATTGTCGTTTTACCTTCTTTATGATAGGTAAGGAGTAACCCAATTTTTTGGTTAGTAGGAATGTCTTTAAATTCTTTTTTAAATAAATCAATGGTTTCACTCAAACTTTTAAGCATGGTATCTTCATCAGAATTGACACTGGCAATATTATCACCTTCAATCATGATGAGTGAAACTTCTGGTGGTTTTTGTGCAAATGAAGTTCCAATCAAAAAAAAGAAATACAATACAAAACGTAGTTTCATGGCTGGTAATTTTAAGTTAATTTTTTTCACATTAAAGGTAGGGTTGGCCAAGTTTTATGATAAATAGTGTCGTTTATTTTGGTATGAGTTTTAAGTAAGGCATTTTTTAAACTATCTTTAGTATTGTTTGGTATCACCAAAAGTAACTCGCTGTAACCGAGAATGGGGCCTTCATGGGTAAATTCGAAAAAAGTGCCTTGTTCTTTAATAGTGTTGGGATAATCATAGATGGAATACGATTTAAAACAAATTACAAGTGGTGTTTTTAATTTTCGTAATTTCTTTTTGATCTTTCTATCGCATTGTTTCTTCACGAGCGTATCGATGTGATTTACGTTCATGAATTGTATAACTTCTGCAATATTTTGTTGGTTTTTAGAAATGTGATGGTTGGTTAGCTTAGGTTTACTAGCACATGACCCAAAGAAAACGATTATTCCGAAAAAAAATATGAATTTCATTTTGGGTATCTTTTAAACTACCTATAAAAAACGCTGAATTTGATTCAAATATAATAAAAAAAACCTGCAAGTTTGCACTCACAGGTCTTTTCACTTATGTCTGTATTCTTTTCTCTCTTTACTTAATCAACTCAAAACTTCTTTTTACAAAAGCGGTTAATTCTTCACCTTTCAATAATCCTTGAGAGATTTTAGCCAAATCTAATGCTTGTTTTACCAAACTTTCTTGTACTGCTTTATCTTCAGTATTTATAATTGTAGTGGCTAAATCTGAATTTGAATTTACCACCAAATTATACATTTCTGGGAAATTACCCATCCCAAACATACCGCCACCGCCAGTTTGACTCATTTCTTTCATTCTACGCATGAATTCGGGTTGCGTAATCATAAACGGTGCAGCACTACTGTCCATTGGTTCCAATTGAACTGAATAATTGGCTTTCGGAACAATTTCTTCTACTACTGTTTTTAGTTTATTGGATTCGTCTTCCGAAAGTTTTGAAATTTGCGTGTCTTCTTTCTGAATTAACTTGTCAATATGATCCGAATCGACACGTACAAAAGTTAGGTTTTCGTTATCGCCTTCCAATTTCTGAATCAAATGCGAAACGATTGGCGAATCCAATAACAACACTTCATACCCTTTTTCTTTAGCAATTTCTACATAACCGTGTTGCGCTTCTTTATTAGACGCATACAACACCACTAATTTGCCATTTTTATCGGTTTGATTCGCCGTGATGGCTTCTTTCAATTCGGCTAAAGTGTAGTATTTGTTGTCTACCGATGGGTATAAAACAAAGTCACCTGCTTTTTCATAGAATTTTGGCTCGGATAACATTCCGTATTCTAAAACGATTTTGATATCGTTCCATTTAGCTTCAAAATCTTCACGGTTTTCGTTGAACAACCCTTTCAATTTGTCGGCCACTTTACGAGTGATGTAATTTGAAATTTTCTTTACATTACTATCCGCTTGCAAACCAGAACGTGACACGTTTAATGGGATATCTGGTGAATCAATTACACCTTTCAACATGCCTAAGAATTCCGGTACAATGCCTTCCACATTATCCGTTACAAAAACTTGATTTTGGTACATTTGTATCTTGTCTTTTTGCATTTGCATGTCGTTCGACATTTTAGGAAAATACAAGATTCCAGTTAGATTAAACGGATAATCTACGTTTAAATGAATGTTGAATAACGGCTCTTCAAATTGCATTGGATACAATTCGTGGTAGAAATTTTTATAATCTTCATCCGTTAAATCAACCGGAAGTTTGGTCCAAGCCGGATTCGGATTGTTGATGATGTTATCTACTTCAATCGTTTCTGCTACATAATCTTCTGGGGCATTTTCAGGTTTTGGTAATGTTTCTTTTTTAGTACCAAATTTTATCGGAATAGGCATGAATTTATTGTATTTGGTCAACAATTCACGTATTTTATATTCTTCCAAAAATTCTAAAGAATCTTCGGCAATGTGAAGCACAATTTCGGTGCCACGAGACGTTTTGTCTGAAGCTTCCAAAGTAAACTCCGGACTTCCATCACACGTCCAATGAGCCGCAGGTTCGTCCTTATAGGATTTGGTAATAATTTCTACTTTTTCGGCAACCATAAAAGCAGAATAAAATCCTAAACCAAAATGACCTATAATTCCAGCATCTTTGGCCGAATCTTTATATTTTTCTAAAAACTCTTCAGCTCCAGAAAAAGCTACTTGGTTGATGTATTTTTCAACTTCATCAGCTGTCATTCCAAGACCTTGATCAATGATGTGAAGTTTTTTGCCTTCTTTGTCAATTTTCACTTCAATAATGGGGTTGCCATATTCTACTTTGGCTTCACCAATACTGGTCAAATGTTTTAATTTTAAAGTCGCATCGGTAGCATTGGAAACCAACTCACGTAGGAAAATCTCGTGATCGTTGTATAAAAATTTCTTGATTAATGGGAAAATGTTTTCTACTGAAACATTAATTTTTCCTGTTGACATATTTTGAACTTTTAAGTTAAACAATTTGTGTTTGCTTATTTCAAATTCAGTACCAAAACGCACAATCTGACAAATTGACGTAGAAAAAGTTTTATAAATTTATTCAAGAATTGTGTAAAAGTACCTTCGCAATAGTTTGTATATTTGTAACATCATAAACTAAAATACTTAACCATGAAAAAAAGCATACTATTCTTCGTATTAGCGATTGTTTTTGTAAGCTGTAAGCCAAAACAAACAGTAACTAGCACCAAATTAGATACTAAATCGGAAGTGGCAATTAAAGGAAATTGGACGATTAGTTCTGTCACTTATCCTGGCTCAGATTACATCAAAGTAACTTCATTTGATTTAGCCGATTCTAAATGTTTTGTTGGAAGTTCTTGGAAGTTTGTTTCCAATAATAATAAAGGCGAAATGGCTTTAAACAATTCGGCATGTACCGCCTTTTCGTCACCGATTACATGGTATATTAATAAAGACGGAAATTTTGTAATGAAAATCGTCAACGATACCAAAGCCAAAAAAGTACTTGATGGTTACATTTTAACTGTAGCAAACCAAACAGAAACTTCTTTTCAATTGATTGATAAAGTTAATGTTGGCGGCAAAATGGTGGATGTAGTTTATCAGTTTCAAAGAAATTAACCCATAAAAAAGAGTAAAATGAAAAAAATAATTATATACATATTGATTGGTGTTTTTAGTTTAGGTTCGGTTTTAACCAGTTGTGAAGCAGCGAAAAATACCAATAAAACACAACGCGGTGCTGCCATTGGAACCGTAGCTGGCGGACTTTTAGGAGCCGTAATTGGAAACAATTTAGGTAAAGGTGGAAATGGCGCATTAGGTGCCGTTCTTGGTGGCGTAATTGGTGGTGTTGCTGGTGGTGTGATTGGAAATAAAATGGACAAACAAGCACGTGAAATTCAAACCGCTTTACCTGGTGCACAAGTAGAACGAGTAGGTGAAGGAATTAAATTGACGTTAGGAGAAAATTCGGTTCGTTTCGATACAAACAAATCAACTTTAACGACTACAGCCAAAGCTAATCTAGACAAATTGGTTCCAGTTTTTCAAAGTTATGCCGATACCGATATCGTGATTTACGGTTATACCGATAGTACTGGTGCGGTTGAATACAACCAAACCTTGTCTGAGCAAAGAGCTGCTTCGGTTAAAACCTATTTGGCATCAAGAGGATTAAGTGTAGCACGTTTTTCTACAACCGGTATGGGAGTTGCCGATCCGGTTGCTACCAATGATACTCCAGAAGGAAGAACACAAAACCGCCGTGTAGAGTTTGCCATTGTAGCCAACGAGAAAATGAAACAAGAAGCGGCTAAAGAAGCTGGAAGATAAAATTCGCATGTATTTCATAAAGTAAGCGTTCATTAAAAATGGACGCTTTTTTTATTTTCAAATATTTTGAACGACATTTAACAAAATATTTTGTTTAAAAAATAATGTTATTTGTTAAACAATAATTAACTTTACATCAAATTTATTTCAAATGGATACCGCTAAAAAAACAACCGCTAAGAAAAAACTGATAGATGATAACTTCATTATTTCCAAATACATGGATGCTGTTTTGGAACGAAACGAAGAGCCTAAGAATGTTTTTTCATTTTGTAAAGAACATAAAATTGAAGAAGCCACTTTTTACACGTTCTTCGGATCTTTAGATGCTTTGAGGCAGGAAATTTGGGTGAAATTTTTAGAAAATGCTTTAACAACCATTCAAAATGAAGAGGCTTTTTCTACTTATTCAGATAAAAATAAATTACTTACGTTGTATTTTACATTGTTTGAAATTCTGACTTTGAATAGAAGTTATGCCTTGTTTGCTTTAAAGGAAAATAAAGAGGGCTTGAAAAACCTAAAGAATTTAAAACAATTCCGAAACCATTTCAAGGATTTTATCGTAACTATTATAGAGACCGAAAATTCAGAAATGAAAGAGAAGTTGGCTAAAGTAACCAAACCAATTTATGCCGAAGGCGCTTGGATTCAGTTCTTATTCTTATTGAAATTTTGGATGGATGATACCTCAAAAGGCTTTGAAAAAACAGACGTCTTAATTGAAAAATCTGTCAATACGGTAGTTGATTTGTTAGATACAAAACCTTTAGAGAGTTTATTCGATTTGGGTAAATTCCTTTGGAAAGAAAAAATGAATTAACATCGAGGTCAGTTCAAAATAACTATGAAAACACTAGACAAAATTCCAACAGGAAAAATAGAAAGAGCCAGTCAATTGGTTAAAACTGGAATCAAAGTGGGAGGGAACTATGTTGCTTATTATGGCGAAAAAATAGTAAATCCATCTTTGAATCGTGATAAATTAAATGAAAGCAACGCCGAAGATATTTATGACGGATTGAAGAATTTGAAAGGAAGTGCTTTGAAAGTAGCTCAAATGTTGAGTATGGACAAAAGTATTATGCCGCAGCAGTATGTCGATAAATTCTCGTTGTCACAGTTTTCGGTTCCGCCTTTATCAGCGCCGTTGGTTAGAAAAACATTTAAAAAATATTTAGGTCAATATCCAGAGAACTTATACGACACGTTTACACCAGATGCTATGAATGCTGCGAGTATCGGTCAGGTACACAAAGCAACCAAAGATGGGAAAAATCTTGCTGTGAAAATCCAATATCCGGGTGTAGCAGACAGTATAAGTTCGGATTTGGCCTTAGTAAAGCCATTTGCCATCAGAATGTTCAACATCAAAGGCAAAGATTCTGATAAATATTTTAAAGAAGTTGAAGATAAATTGTTAGAGGAAACCGATTATAATTTAGAGCTAAAGCAAAGCATTGAAGTTTCCAATTGGTGTAAACACATTACGAATTTGCGTTTCCCAAAATACTATCCTGAATTGTCTTCGGAGAAAATTTTGACCATGGAATGGATTGATGGTGAACATTTATCAGAATTTGCTTCTCACAACCAAGATCGATCTAAAGGCGATAAAATTGGACAAGCATTATGGGATTTTTATATGTATCAAATGCATCATTTGAAGCAAGTGCATGCCGATCCGCATCCTGGGAATTTTTTAATAGATAAAGAGAGTAACTTAATTGCCATTGATTTTGGGTGTATCAAACACGTTCCGTTAGAATTTTACACGCCTTATTTTGAATTGGCTGATCCAAAAGTGATAGGAAATGCTAAGTTGTTCAATGAAAAACTATATGAATTAGAGATTTTAAGATTAGATGATTCTAAAGAAGAAATAATTTATTTCACCAAATTATTTCACGATTTATTGAGTTTGTTCACGAAACCATTTCATGGTGATTTTTTTGACTTCTCAGACGATGATTTCTTTGGTCAAATTGCTACCATGGGAGAAGAATTTGCCAAAGACACCCAACTGCGAAAAATGAATGGAAATAGAGGCTCAAAGCACTTTTTGTATATCAATAGAACCTTTTTTGGTTTGTATAATTTATTACATGATTTAAAAGCTCGAGTGCACACCAAAGCTTTTGAAAGCTTTATATAATTGTTTGGTTTTTGGTTAGTAGTAAGAGTAATAATCGTTATAGGTTGTTACTCTTATTTTTTTATCTGATTTGCTTTATTTCAAAGTAAGTCTTTCCGGTAAAAGCGTCTATTGTAGTACCACTATTTACATTATGAGCATAAATTTCAATATAATCGGTTGCATTGAGAAATACCACACAGTTGATGGTTCTCGAAATTAGATTGATGCCATAATGATGAGCCGAAGTTTCTTGATATTCAACGCCATTTTTATATACAGCAATGCCATAATAATTAGTGTCACTTTGGTTGAAGGTATGATAACCAGCATTGATTTCATAATACCCAGCTTTTAAAGCAACAAATCGATTGTTAGTGGTGTTGAATTCACTTTTTGTATCAAATACAATAGTATTAAAACTTAATTTTTGCCAACCACTAGTCCCTAAAGATTGATTGGCCGATAAATTAGTTCGCACAATTGAAATGTTATTTTGAGTATCCACCCACGAAGTTCCACCAGCACCATCCGTTTGAAGCAATTGACCTGCAGTTCCTCTAGTGGTTGGCAAGGCATAACCAGCAACTGCCGGATTTCCTATCTGAATTTGTCCGTTGGCTCTGATTATTTTAGGAGAAGTACCAAAATCTCCATAAAGTAAGGCATTATTAGCATCGGCATTAGAATTGTCGATGTACAATTTATTGCTCCCTGTTTCATTAAAACCGGCGTTGTATCCTAAAAAAACATTACCACTTCCAGTTGCCGAAAAACCCGATTGATACCCTAAACTAGTATTGTTAGAACCACTCGAATTGGATACTAAAGCATTTCTTCCGACCGCAGTATTAAATCCGCCAATACCATTGGTAAACAATGCTCCAGTACCAATCGCAGTATTATTTGATCCCGAAGAATCTGTAAATAAGGCACGGTCACCTATGGCGGTATTGTTATTTCCGCTAGTAACAGTGGGCATTATATTAGAACCAAAAGCTGTGTTGCGTATACCAAATTGTGATGGCACATTTATAGAGGGATTTACTAATGAATTAGCACCAAAAACGGTGTTGGAATTAAGGTATTTACCCGCAGAAATAATCGGATCACCGATATAACCTGCTCTGATGTTATTTCTTTTAAAAACAATGTCTTGATTGTCTGTAGAACCTAAAAAATTTGTCGCTGGGTTGGTGCCTGCATTTCCTACTAAATTCCAATTGGAAGTTGGGTTGGTTTGAAGACCAATCCAATTGCTAGTAGGATTATCCCAATAATAAAAGCCAGGCGATTTAGAAATACTGGCAAAAGTGGTAGTTGTAGTTAAATACACCAACATTCCTTGTTGTAGAGCAGTTGGGTTTGTGGCAGGAAATGCATCTATTTTCGGAATTAAAACGCCATCAGTATTAACAGGAGTTGCTTGATTGCTTGATGTAATGTCTAATTGAGCATTAGGTGCTGTGGTACCAATACCAACTTGGGCTTCCGAATAAAAGCTGAGCAATAGAAAGTACAACACAACTATCTTTTTCATTTCCAATTTTAAAAACCTTATTTTAGTTTAGGTTTCGACTTGCAAATTTCACTAAATTATTTCAAATTTTGAAATAAAAAGAAATTATTTGCTTAATTATCAAAAGATTAAAGCGATGTGTTGATTTTTCTAACAAAAATTGCCAAATAAGTTGTTATTTTTGTTGAATGCTTAGAGTTAAAGACATCGAATTTTCATACCATAAGGAAGTTACAATTCAAAAGACCAATTTTTCTGTTGAAAAAGGAACTAATGTAGCAATAATTGGGGAAAGTGGTTGTGGTAAAAGTACGTTACTCAAACTTATTTATGGTCTATACGATTTAAATGAGGGTCAGATTTTTTGGAACGAAACAGAAGTTTTAGGTCCAAAATATAATTTGATTCCAGGAATGGATTTCATGAAATATCTCGCTCAAGATTTTGACTTGATGCCATACATCACCGTGGCCGAAAATGTAGGTAAATATCTTTCAAACATGTTTCCTGAAAAAAAATGGGAACGCGTTTCAGAATTATTAGAAATTGTTGAAATGTCCGATTTCGCTAATGTTAAAGCTAAAAATTTGAGTGGTGGTCAGATGCAACGTGTTGCTATTGCTCGTGTTTTAGCGTTAGAACCCGAAGTTTTATTACTTGATGAACCGTTCAGTCATATTGATAATTTTAGAAAAAATAGTTTGCGACGAAAACTGTTTGCTTACCTCAAAGAAAAAAAAATTACTTGTATAGTAGCTACTCATGACAGCACCGATGTGCTTTCTTTTGCAGATGACGTAATTGTGATGCAACAAGGTAGGGTTATCGAGCAAGGTTCTCCAAAAGAGGTATATCATCACCCTAAAAACAACTATATTGCTTCATTATTTGGAGATGTTAATGAACTTGAAATAGAGGGTAAAATGCAATTGGTTTTTCCACATCAATTAAAAATAGTAGCCGAATCCGATTTAAAAGTGACGGTTTTGAATTCCTATTTCAGAGGAAATCTTTACCTAATAGAAGCCCAATATGATCAAGGAATTTTGTTTTTTGATAGCCAACAAGAATTTCCCATTGCAACCGAACTTTTTCTCATGATTAGTCGTTAGTTAGCTGCTTTTTTATAATTTTATAACAAATTAAAAATAATGAAAAAATTATACTTTTTACTCTTAGTATCCACTTTTGCATCGGCGCAATTAACTTGGTCTCCATTACCTAATATTGCCTCCAATTTGAATGGACAACGTTTTGATGATGTGTTTTTTTTGAATGAAAATTTAGGTTGGGCAGCCAATGGATATTATGCAGCGGTATACAAAACTACAGATGGCGGTGCAAATTGGACTTTGCAAAGCAATAATAATACATTAGGAAGTAATCATTACTTTAGAAATATTGAATTTTTAGACGAAAACATTGGTTTTTTAGGAACTTTAAATGGCAAGTTTTATAAAACTATAGACGGTGGAACCAATTGGAGTTTGGTCTCAATTTCACCCAATCCAGCTGCTATTTGTGGCTTGGATTGTGTTGGGACTTCAACAATTTATGGCTGTGGTGCTTATTTTTCACCAGCCTACATCATCAAATCTACCGATAGTGGTGTGACTTGGCAATACATCAATATGAGTGCTTATGCCAATGCTTTGGTTGAGGTTTTATTTACCGATGAAAACGTAGGATATGCTTCAGGTAATAATGCTACCGGTGCTGTAATTTTAAAAACAACTGATGGTGGAACAACTTGGTCCACCATTTATAACGGCACAATTGCTGGAGAATACGTTTGGAAACTGCAAATTTTAGCGAGTAATCCTAATGTGATGTTTGGATCAATCGAAGCCGTAGCTCCTAATCCAGGTAAGTTATTAAAATCAACAGATGGTGGGCAGAATTGGGTTTCAAAAGATGCACCCGAATCTGAAATTCAAGCGGTCGGGTTTGTAGATGAAAATCACGGTTGGATGGGAGGTCATGCGACAGGTTTTTATGAAACAACAGATGCTGGAGATACGTGGACCAACACTGCTGTGGGCAGTAATTTAAACCGAATTTTCTTTGTAAACAATGATGTAGCCTATGCTTGTGGTACTACAATCTATAAAATGACTAATAATTTAGCGGTCAATCAGTTTCAGGAGCAAGCAAGAATTCCTTTAACGGTTAGAGTAGCTCCCAATCCTATTAAAGATAAATTAAATTTAGAAATCGATTTTAGGGGTAATGACCATTTAATGTTGGGTTTGTATTCTGCTACGGGTCAATTCATCAAGCAATTAAAATTGGATGAAATTGAAGCTGCTTCCACCAAAAGGTACACCTTTGATTTTCCGTATCCAAATGGTGTTTACTTCCTTAATTTGCACACCAATACTGGAAGACAATCGGTTAAGATTACCAAATAAATTTCTCTATCAATAAATAAAATGCAACCAGTTTTCGGACTGGTTTTTTTGTTGGCATCCCATTTGTTTTGATAATTCCAAAAATTAAGACAAATGCTGTTAGCTGTTTTTAAAAGATTGTTAAATTTGTGCAATCAATTTTGTTAAAAGTATAAAATATGTACAATTCGAAAATAAGTGGTTTAGGTTATTATGTTCCTGAAAATGTGGTTACCAATGATGATTTGTCTAAAATCATGGACACTTCAGACGAGTGGATTCAGGAGCGTACGGGTATTAAAGAAAGACGTCACATCATTCGTGGCCAAGATACCACTACTTCTATGGGTGTGAAAGCAGCTAAAATTGCCATTGAACGTTCGGGTGTTGCTAATGAAGACATTGATTTTATTGTGTTTGCCACGATTTCTCCCGATTATTATTTTCCTGGACCAGGCGTAGCCTTACAACAAGAATTAGGTTTGCGAACGGTAGGTGCTCTAGATATTAGAAATCAATGTTCAGGATTCATTTATGCTTTATCGGTTGCCGATCAATTCATTAAAACTGGAATGTACAAAAACATTTTGGTTGTAGCTTCTGAAGTGCAATCGTTGGGATTGGACATGACCAATCGTGGTCGTGGTGTTTCGGTGATTTTTGGCGATGGAGCAGGAGCAGCTATGCTAAGCAGAGAAACCGATTCTACCAAAGGAATTTTATCTACACACTTGCATTCGGAAGGCGAGCATGCGAAAGAATTGGCCGTTTTAGCACCCGGAATGGGAGGAAGATGGATTACGGATATCTTGGCAGATAATAACCCTGAAGATGAGAGTTATTTTCCACACATGAACGGACAATTTGTGTTTAAAAATGCAGTAGTTCGTTTTAGCGAAGTGATTAATGAAGGGTTAAAAGCTAATAATTTAGAAGTGTCCGATATTGATATGTTGATTCCGCATCAAGCCAATTTGAGAATCTCACAATTTATTCAACAAAAGTTTAAACTAGCAGACGATCAAGTGTTTAATAACATTCAAAAATACGGCAATACTACAGCCGCTTCTATTCCAATTGCGTTAACTGAGGCATGGGAATTAGGTCAAATTAAAGAAGGTGACACGGTTGTTTTAGCGGCTTTTGGTAGTGGATTTACATGGGCAAGCGCTATACTAAAATGGTAATTTTAAAATTTATAACTATAAAAAAGCCGAAGTATTTTTACTTCGGCTTTTGTTTTTTACATCATTCCGCCACTGCCTTGGGTTTCGTTTTTATCACGTTGTTTGCGTTGCAATGCGGCATTTTTACCACCACCAAATCGGTAGCTAAATCCTAAATAAACGGTTCTGCTTTCCCAGTGAAAAGAACCTTGTTGGGCATAAGGTAAATCGCCATCAAAACTAAAATACATCGTTTTAAAAATATCACTAACGCGAGCACTTACCGTTCCTTTTCCTTTTAAAATATTGTAACTCGAACCAATATCTGTTCTAAACATGTTTTTTCTCAAAAACTGCAAACTTTGTTCTTGACCACGGAACATTCCGAAAAGTTGGAAACGTAAGTTTTTATTTGCCTTGAAAGTGTTGTTGATACGAGCGTTAAAGATGTTTGCTTTACGTTCTACAAATTCTGATGAAACGGTTCCTCTAATGGTTTTAAAATAAATATCGGTGCCAATATTGGCACTCCACCATTTTGTGAAATCTAAATTTCCTGAAATCTCAGCACCAAATGAATTGTTGTTTTTAAAATTGGTGTACGACATAATGTTTTGGGCGTCGTTGGCTGGATTGATTTGTACAAAACGGGTAATTTCGTCTTGAATCATACGGTAAAAAACTACCGTTGTAATCGAACCAATTTTTGTTTTACGCGTGTAATTTAGTTCGAATGAATTTGTGAATTGTGGTTTTAAGTACGGATTTCCAACCGAAATAACCGTAGGTGTACTCCATTCTCTAATTGGATTTACTTGTCCGATGCTTGGTCGGTCAACACGACGTGAGTAATTAAAATTGAATGAGTTTTTATCCGATAATTTATACGAAACATACCCACTTGGATATAATGTATTAATTTGGTCGTTAAATGTTTTGGTTAGGGTTTCTGTCGTATTTCCGTTTCCGTTTTCATCATTTGAATCTAACGCATGAAAAAGGGCATTGGCTGTATAGTTTTCAAACCGAGCTCCCACTTGAAATCCCCATTTGTCCCATTGTTTACCATAGGTAGCATAAGCAGAATTGATTTTTCTTTCGTAATTAAAATCCGAATAGAACGCTACATTTTTGTCAAAATTATTGTTGGTGTTTTCAATTCGTGTTTCCAATCCAAGTTCTAATCTAGCATTTTTAGCCAACGGATTGGTATAATCTAAATTGATTTTGGTGTTGTTATTGTCGGTAGTAATATCGTTTTTTTCACCTAAATTAAAAGAATTGGTAACCGTGTTGAAAAATGAATTTTCGTTTCCTTTATTCTTGTTGTAGTTGTATTCAAACTCAATGTTTTCGCCTTCTTTTTTAAACTTGTGTTTGTAATCTAAGTTATAGGTTTCGGACGGATTGTTGTTTTTACTCGAATTAAACTGGGTAATATCATCAATAGCATTAGAAAAATAATTAACTGTGGTGATGCTGTTTCCAGATGCTATAAAGCGGTTTTGATTGGTGTAAATCGATACGGTATTAAAATCATTGATGTAGTAATCGGCACCAATTTTGTACAAATGCGAGGTGTTTTTATTTCTGAAATCAAAACTAACTACTTTTTCAGCATTAGGTTGGTAACTGTTGATGTTTCCGTAGTTGGTCTGAAATCCATGATTGAAGCCATAACTACCGTATACATTTATTTTTCCAACTCTGTAGTTCAAATCTAAAGACGAATTTACTTTGGGTGTTTTACCAAAAGTAACTCCACTGTTAACGCTTCCATTAAAACCATTATTGGCATTTTTATGTAAAACGATGTTGATGATTCCGCTCATTCCTTCTGGATTGTATTTTGCAGAAGGATTAGTGATTAATTCTACTTGTTTGATGGACGACGATGGAATTTGTTTTAACAATTGAGCGGTATCGATGTTGGAGGGTTTGCCGTCAATTAACACACGAACGTTTTCATTACCTCGTAAACTGATAGCATTGGTTTGCGGATCGACACTTACCGACGGAATATTATTCATGATTTCACCAGCAGTGGCACCAGCAGAAATTAAATCTTTACCTACATTCACAACTTTTCGGTCGATTTTTTGTTCGTAAGTTGATTTTTCTTTGACAATTTCAACTTCTTGCATCATGGTAGCTTCTTCTACTAATGATAGGGTGTTGAGGTTGATATTTTTTTCTGTAGCTGAAAACGTAACATTTTTGTTTTGACCGGTATAACCGATAAAACGAATTTCAACAGTATAAGTGTCTAATGGGATGTTTTTTATAACAAAATTTCCATTTTCCTGAGTGATACCACCAGTGATAGTTTTGCCTTCCTTTTTTAATGTAATGTTGGTGTATGGAATAGGTTTTTTAGTTTGACTGTCGACAACTTTTCCTGAGAGGGTTCCGTTGTCTGAGGGGTTCTGAGCTAACGATAAAAAACTGTATAGAAACAGTGTACATAGTAATTTTAATTTCATAATTTTATTGAGATTCTATTTGAATACGACAATAGACTATTGAAGACAATATTTGTTACAAGACATTATAAAAAATAACAATTATTTGTGATTTGAAAAGTATTAAAATAAAACCCCGAATTGCACTTCGGGGTTTTTAGTTCAAATGGATTTTAATCTGTAATCTAAAGCTTGTTTTTTATTGGGGCAAAAAAGGCGCTTATCTTTTTAAAGCAAAGTGGGCTTTGAATTCTTTTTCTTCTCCGTCTTTTTGATAACTAATAGTAAACCAATAATCATCAGCAGGCATTAAAGTATTGTTATAGGTTCCGTCCCAACCTTGTCCAGACGGTTTAACTTTTTTAACTAATTTTCCATATCGATCGAATATGTAAATCATAGAGACGGTATCGTCACTTAAATCTTTGATGTTCCAAGTGTCGTGAATTCCATCACCATTCGGAGTGAAATAATGCGGATAATTAACCACAATAGCATCTGTTGTTGTTAATCCACAACCATTTTTGTCTCTAACCGTTATCGTGTGGAAACCCGACATTACATTTTCAAAAACTGGACTATCTTGGAAAACACCATTGTCTAATTGGTATTCGTAATCACCTGTGCCTTCCGTAGCTATAGTAACGGTTTGACTATCGGCAAAATCTTCGTTTACAGCATAGCTAACTACAGCCGGTTCAGACGAATTTGCAGTTGCAAATGCTGGAGCTGAAGAACATCCAGTTGCAATTGAGGTTGCCACAACGCTGTAGGTTCCAGGTACTGTTGCAGTATAATTGGAACCAGTTCCTACCAATTGTCCTTGTGCATTATACCATTTAAAAGTATGTGTGGCAGAAGACAATCCACTATGAAATGTGTACGGATTTATTAAATGGCCCGTAGCCGTTACATAACAAATGACACCGTCTTGTGGATTTGGTTCTGGGATTTTATTTACTACTAATGCAATTGGTTTAACGTCAAAACAATTAGGTGCTAGGGCATTGTTTACTCTAACATAAACTGTTGTAAGTGTTGAGTTTGTAACCGGATTTGTATTTGTAGTAGCATCAGCTAAACTAGTATAATAAACTGCAGAATATTCAGGCCCAGTTTGCGTACCCAATACCGTTGAAGTGAACGTTGTTAAATCGAAATTATAAATTCCATCATTTGTTCCGTCACTATCACAAGTTGTTCTCATTGCAAGAGGTATTGGATTAGCGGTTGGCGTAGGAACGATAGTCACAGTAAATACACTTTCATCTGTACAGTTAGGTGAATATCCAGAATTCCCGAAAATGTATAGTGTTTTCGTAGTAGTAATTGTTGTTCCAACAGGAATAAGTCCACCAGTTCCATTCGGACCATTGTAATAATTACCTACAGCCAATAATGGTAAAGTATAACCACTACACATTGTTACATTTTGTAAAGTATCCACATTGAAAATTGAAATTGTAAAACTTCTTTCAGCGAAACAGTTTGTTGTGCCACCTGTTTCAGCATATACATACAAGGTTTGATTAGTAGTAATTACATCACCAGCATGCAATAGGGTTCCTCCTTTGTTTGGTTGAGTGTAATAATTTCCAACAGTCAAAACAGGAAGTGTATACGAATTACAAGTTGTAACATTTGCTATTGGCGCAATAACCGGAGTAGGAATTAAAGTTACTGTAAAACTACTTTCGTTTGTACAATTTATTCTACCTCCTGATTCTACAAAAATATAGACTGTTTGAGAAGTTGTAAGTACAGTTCCAGCTGGAAGTTCAACTCCTGTGCCGTATTGACCTCCAGTTTGCGTGTAATATTTGTTATTTCCTGGTAAGGCTGGTAATACATATGTATCACATGCAGTTACATTTGGAGTTTGATAAGCACTTATTTGAAAGATGTTAATTTGAAAACTTGTTTCTGCAGAACACCCATTGTTATTTGCATAGATATAAACCAATTGAGAATCGGTTAATGTTGTACCACCTGTTAACATGGTTCCTGTTCCGTTTGGACCAGTGTAATAGTTTCCTTGAGCAAGATTTGTTAAGGTATACGATTGGCAAGCATCTATAGTAGCACGCGAGTCAATAACAGGCGTTTGATTTATGGTAACATCAAAACTAATTTCATTTTGACAGCCCATACCATCATTTAAATACACAAATAAAGTTTGCGAAGTAGTCAGCACATCTCCAGCATGAAGCAAGGTTCCAGAGGCACCAGTACCGGTGTAGTAATCTCCAATAGTCAATGCCGGTAATGTGAAATTATCACATCCAACAGTAACGGCTGGTGCTGAAATTACAGGTAAAGTAATTGTCACTGTAAAATTATAATTGTCGGTGCAATTTGGTAGCGATTGCGATACTGCGTACACATAGATTGTTTGTGTGGTATTAATTAGTGTGCCTGCAGGAATTAGTGTTCCTGTACCAACAGGACCAGTGTAGTAATTACCTACCACTAACTGTGGCAATGTATACCCAGCACATTCGGTTACCGATGTTGGGAAATTAAGTCCAATTACGACTTCAAAACTAGAATCACTTTTACAAGTTCCATTTTCTCCATGAATGTAAATGGTTTGCGAAGTGTTAATTGCGGTTCCAGCAGGAATCTGATTTCCAGTTCCATTTGGGCCATCATAATAGTTTCCAAAAGATAAGGGTTGAAGTACATAAGAAGTACAATCAAATGCATTTGGTAATGTTTGAACTGTTTGCGCTGCTATAATATCGATGTTGAATGGCGCATCAATAGTACAAATTGGTGGTGTTTGAGAAACATAATTAAAGTATATTGTTTGTGAGGTAGTTAAAACTGTTCCGCCAGGTAAATTCATACCACCGCCATTTGGTGCTGTGTGATACGAACCATCTGTTAATGGAGGTAAAGTATAACTCCCACAATAAGTATTAGATGAAATTGCTAAACTATCTGGTTTTATAATGGTCACTTTAAAATTAGTTTCATTTGGACAACTTGGCGTTGTAGAAGTAGCGTTATAGATGTAAATAGTTCGCGATTGTGTGATAACGTCACCAGCAAATAAAGGTGTTCCACCACCACCTGATGCTGTAAAGTAATTCCCATTTGTTAACGGAGGCAAAATATAATCAGAGCAAGTAACTACATCGTTCATGGTATCCACTAATGGTAATGGCATAACTACTAAATTTACAGTAGTTGTTGCATAACATCCAGAATCTGTAATTAATTGAACTCTTACATAAAGTGTTGTTGAGGTATTTGTAGTAAATGTATTGCCTAAAGGATTAGTTCCGTTGTTAGCATCTGCTAATGTATTGAAAAATATAGCTTTGTAAACAAATGAAGATTGGCTTCCTAAAATAGAAGGAATTACAGAACTCAAATTGAACGATGTTGAACCCGTTATTGGTTTACAATTTATTATATCGGCAGGATGATTAGCAACTGGAGGAGGTGATACCAATAATTGAAATGATTTTATTATGTAACAACCCGAAGCGGTATTATTTATTTTTACATAAATAGTTTGGTTTCCTGAACTTGTATAAATGGTAGGTAATATATTGGTATTGTTGTTTGCATCTGATAAAGACGCAAAATAATTAACAGTATAATTAGGTCCTAATCCAAATGTAACTTTAGAAGTATTCAATGAAAAATCATATGTATAATTTGCAGCACCGGTATTACATTTGTGTAAATCAACAGGATTAGGTGTAGTAAAGGCTGAAAAATATTCAATAACGACATCATTTGTCACCGTTTGACAAGGAAACGCAATATTGGTATATGTCAATTGATAAGTTCCTGGTTGATTGACCGTAATAGATGGCCCTGTTTCACCCGACATTACTACGCCATCTTTTTTCCATACAAATGAGTAAACAGCAGGGTTTAATCCAGAATCAATTAAATGATTTTGACCATTACAAATGGCTGTATTGTCAGATAATAAATAATCACTTCCTAAAACGTCTTGACCAATATTAAAACTATTTGATGAAATAAATATAGCTGAATCGGATTGATAATCACCTCTATCAGCAATTACTAATTTGATTCTGTAAGGTGTATTCGGTGTTAATGTAGCAGCTGCATTCATCACTTTGGTTTGACCATTGAAATTCGTTGCTGAGGAAGCGGTATTTGTTCCTCCATTAAAAGAACCAAAATATTGAGGATTCACAGAAGGACAAGTCGAGTTGTATAAAAAATCTCTGATGGTTACAACCGAAATAGGAGTATTAGTTCCTGGTACAACGGCTAAATTAGTCGTTACACCAGTCGTCATATTAGTAAGTAAAAATGCAAAAGCATCAGAAAACTGACATTGAAAATTACCATATTCTTCTGAAGCAAATAAGAAATTAAAACTAAAATTTGGTGACATTGGTACAAAGTCAAATTCCAAAACCGTTGCATTAGCTGAAGTCATTGTAACTCCGTAACTAGCTAAAGTCGCTTCTAATGAGGCATCTCCAGTCCAAGCATTTGAACCCGATGATTGCATTGTAGCATTTGGTCCTACTGCATTGGCAATATTACCAGTACTCAGTATAACGCCACTTTGCATCGGGAAATTCGGATTTGTATTCTGAAAATATCCAATTCCATTGGTTGAACCAAAGTTTGTACCGGTTCTCCATGTAATATTGGTTGCATTGATACAAGGCGAATTAATCAGTACATTGTTAACTAACTGAGGAACTGTATACGTATTCGAATCTACAGTTATAGATTGCGAAAAAACATTTGCTGTGATAAG
The DNA here is from genome assembly GCF_057809695.1 of Flavobacterium sp. FG139. Taxonomy (NCBI): domain Bacteria; kingdom Pseudomonadati; phylum Bacteroidota; class Flavobacteriia; order Flavobacteriales; family Flavobacteriaceae; genus Flavobacterium; species Flavobacterium sp. FG139. The sequence continues at coordinate 275,369 of NZ_JBMDKL010000002.1, read as the reverse complement.
TGCAAATAGTAGGAGTAATGATTTTTTCATAGGGCATTTGATTTTGACAACACAAATATTGTAAATAAAATCGTTTAAATACAAATAAAATCGATGAAATACATTTAATTTATTTATAATACAATAAATTTCTTACAAAAATAATTAAGCAAAAATTAATTTTACTATTAATTAGCCGTGTTGGCCTTTTTTTGATTCCTTAATTTCCAATTATACTATATCTTTGCAATCTCAAAAAATCAATAAAAAAATGACATTACAACAAATCTTAACTCCAGCCATAATTGAAGCTATTCAAAATCAATACGATGTAACTATCGATAAAATTGAATTTCAGGCTACAAGGAAAGATTTTGAAGGTGATATTACTGTGGTTATTTTTCCATTATTGAAAGTAATCAAAGGTAATCCAGTGGAAATTGGAACCAAAATTGGAACTCATTTAGTAGAAAACCTTTCACAAGTTGCTAAATTCAATGTCGTTGCGGGTTTTTTGAATATTGTGATTTCGGATGAATATTACCTTACTTTTTTCAATCAAATTAAAGCTAATGAAAGTTTTGGATTTGTAACCGTTGCTGCCAATGAAAAGGCCGTTATGGTAGAATATTCGTCTCCAAACACCAACAAACCGTTGCATTTAGGTCACGTTCGAAACAATTTATTAGGCTATTCGGTGGCCGAAATCATCAAAGCATCGGGTAAAAAAGTATACAAAACCCAAATCATCAACGATCGCGGAATTCACATTTGTAAATCGATGTTGGCTTGGAAAAAATATGGTAATGGTGCTACACCAGAAAACTCAGGGTTGAAAGGGGATAAATTGGTTGGGAATTTTTATGTCGCTTTTGATAAAGAATACAAATCTCAAATTACCGATTTAATGGCTCAAGGCAAATCCGAAGAGGAAGCCAAAAAACAAGCTCCGATTATTTTAGAAGCCCAACAAATGCTGCTCGATTGGGAAGCCGGAAAACCCGAAGTTATTGCACTTTGGAAAACCATGAACCAATGGGTGTATGACGGTTTTGCACAAACCTATACAAGTTTAGGAGTCGATTTTGATTCCTATTATTATGAGTCGAATACCTATTTGTTAGGGAAAGAAGTCGTACAATTTGGATTAGAAAAAGGGATTTTTGAGAAAGATCCTGATGGTTCGGTTTGGATTGATTTGACCCCAGACGGATTGGATCGAAAAATCGTACTTCGCTCAGACGGAACTGCGGTTTACATGACGCAAGATATCGGAACGGCCATTCAACGTGTGAAGGATTTTCCTGATGTTGGCGGAATGGTCTATACTGTTGGTAACGAGCAAGATTATCATTTTAAAGTATTGTTTTTAATTTTAAAGAAATTAGGGTTCGAATGGGCCGAAAATCTATATCATTTATCTTACGGAATGGTCGAATTGCCTTCAGGAAAAATGAAATCGCGTGAAGGAACCGTAGTGGATGCCGATGATTTAATGGCAGAAATGACAACAACGGCAAAAGCTATTTCGGAAGAATTAGGAAAATTAGACGGTTATTCGGATGAAGAAAAATCCAAATTGTATACCACCATCGGCTTAGGAGCTTTAAAATATTATATGTTGAAAGTCGATCCTAAAAAAGCGATGATGTTCAATCCAGAAGAATCGGTTGATTTTGCAGGAAATACAGGACCTTTCATTCAATATACCTATGCGCGTATTCAGTCGATTTTGCGCAAAGCCGATTTTGATTATTCAGCGTCTAGTAAAGTTAATGTGCTTCATGCCAAGGAAAAAGAATTAATCAAACAAATCGAATTGTATCCCGAAGTCATTCAGGATGCGGCTAAAAACCACAGCCCGGCTTTGATTGCTAATTACACCTATGATTTGGTAAAAGAATTCAATTCGTTTTATCAAAATGTATCCATCTTGGGCGAAGAAAATTCTGAGATTAAAACCTTTAGAGTACAGTTGTCTAAAAAAGTAGCCGATACCATCAAATCGGCCTTTCAACTTCTAGGAATTGAAGTTCCTGAACGAATGTAAACTTAAGATTGTCTTAACGGTTATACTAAAAAATGTTTTTTGTTGTTAAATTTATCAAAACCAAGTAAACTTTGAAATGATGAAAACATTAAAATTAATACCGATTTTATGTTGCATTTTTATGCTAAATGTGGCATCAATGTGCAGCAAAGACGATAATCCGACTACCAATGTAGCGCAAACACAAGTGGTAAGTACAGCCTCTTCTGGAACATGGAGAGTTACATTGTATGATGATTCAGGTACTATTAAGACGTCTAATTTTACTGGGTATAATTTTGCCTTTGGTTCTAATAATCTTCTTACATCAACTAACGGAAGCAATACTTACACTGGCACATGGTCTGTTACAGATTCCAATAGTAATGACGATACCCTTGACGATTTACATTTTAATGTATTATTTAATTTGCCAACTAATTTTGCTGACTTGACAAATGATTGGCATATTGTATCAAGAACGGATACCAAAATTCAACTGAATGATGTAAGTGGAGGAAATGGAGGTACTGATTACCTTACTTTTGAAAAAAATTAAATTCAATTGCATTTATAACACAAAACCATTCGTAAAAGGAATGGTTTTTTTGTTTATAATACTTTCATACTTCAATTTCAAATGCTTAAATTTGCACTTCATTTTTAGAAAACTTCAATAATTATGTTTAATAATTTAAGCGAAAAACTAGATAAAGCCTTTCATATCCTAAAAGGACACGGAAAAATCACCGAAGTTAACGTTGCAGAAACGCTAAAAGAAGTGCGTCGCGCCTTACTTGATGCCGATGTGAACTTTAAAATTGCTAAAGATTTTACAACTTCTGTAAAAGAAAAAGCAATGGGGCAAAACGTTTTAACCACTTTAGAACCAGGACAATTAATGGTGAAATTGGTGAAAGACGAGTTGACCGAATTGATGGGTGGTGATGCTACAGGTATTAATCTTTCGGGTAACCCAACTGTGATTTTAATGTCGGGTTTACAAGGTTCGGGTAAAACTACTTTCTCGGGTAAATTAGCCAATTATCTTAAAACTAAAAAGAATAAAAAACCTCTTTTGGTTGCCTGTGATATTTACCGTCCTGCAGCGATTAATCAGTTGCATGTGGTAGGTGATCAAATTGGTGTTGAGGTATACTCCGAACCAGAAAATAAAAACCCAGTTGATATTTCATTAAAAGCAATCGCTTATGCAAAAGCTAACGGTTTTAATGTAGTTATTGTCGATACCGCTGGTCGTTTGGCTGTTGATGAAGAAATGATGACCGAAATTGCTAATGTGCATCAAGCCATTAAACCGCAAGAAACCTTATTCGTTGTGGATGCGATGACAGGTCAAGATGCTGTAAATACGGCAAAAGCCTTCAACGACCGATTGAATTTTGATGGAGTTATTTTAACTAAATTAGATGGTGATACTCGTGGAGGAGCTGCCATCACCATTAAATCGGTAGTAAACAAGCCAATTAAATTTGTAGGTACTGGTGAAAAAATGGATGCTATTGATGTATTCTATCCTTCTCGTATGGCCGATAGAATATTGGGTATGGGTGACGTAGTTTCCCTGGTAGAACGTGCTCAAGAACAATATGACGAAGAAGAAGCACGTAAACTACAAAAGAAAATTGCTAAAAACGAGTTTGGTTTTGACGATTTCTTAGCGCAAATTCAGCAAATTAAAAAGATGGGTAGCATGAAAGACTTAGTCGGAATGATCCCAGGTGCTGGAAAAGCCATGAAAGATGTTGAAATTGAAGACGATGCTTTCAAACACATTGAAGCGATTATTTATTCGATGACACCGAAAGAACGAAGCAAACCATCGTTAATTGATATGAAACGTAAAACCAGAATCGCCAAAGGTTCGGGTAGAAAGATAGAAGAAGTAAATCAGCTGATGAAACAGTTCGACCAAATGAGCAAAATGATGAAGATGATGCAAGGCCCAGGAGGCAAGAACATGATGCGCATGATGGGCGGAATGAAAGGCATGAAATAAGACCGTAAAGGCGCGATTAATCGCGTCTTTTTTTATACTATCAATTTTGATTTTATAGTTTTGCAAGACAACACACAACACACAAAATAACTACACTATGCAAATTTTAGACGGAAAAAAAGTATCGGAAGATATTAAAAATGAAATCGCAGCCGAAGTCCAAAAAATGAAAGATAACGGCGAAAAAGTGCCTCATCTTGCCGCAGTAATTGTGGGTAACGATGGTGCTAGTTTGACCTACGTAGGTAGCAAAGTAAAAGCCTGCGAAAGAGTAGGTTTTGAATCGACTTTGGTCAAAATGCCTAGCACTACCTCGGAAACCGAACTACTTAAGAAAATAAAAGAGTTGAACGAGAATGATGACATCGATGGTTTTATTGTACAACTTCCGTTACCCAAACAAATCGATACCCAACAAATCATTAATGCCATCGATCCAAGTAAGGATGTAGACGGTTTCCATCCCGAGAATTTTGGTAAAATGGCCTTGGACATGAGCACGTTTATTCCGGCTACACCCTTCGGAATTTTAGAATTATTAGAACGTTATAACGTACAAACCAATGGAAAGCATACGGTTGTTATTGGAAGAAGCCACATTGTTGGACGTCCGATGAGTATCTTGATGGGAAGAAATCATTTTCCAGGAAATTCCACAGTTACCTTAACCCACAGTCATACTAAAAACATCAACCAAATAACGACACAAGCCGATATTATTATTACAGCTCTTGGCGTTCCTAATTATTTGAAAGCCGAGATGGTAAAAGACGATGTAGTGGTTATTGATGTGGGTATTACTCGTGTAGCCGATGAAACTTCTGAAAAAGGCTATAAAATTGTGGGTGATGTTGATTTTGAAAATGTTTCTAAAAAAGCTTCTTTTATTACGCCAGTTCCAGGTGGAGTAGGCCCTATGACGATTGCCATGTTGCTAAAAAATACGCTTTTGGCACGAGAACAAAAAAGAATGAAAAAATAACATGACGATTTCGGTTGCTACTAAAAGCCAATTGCCCATTATTCAAGGATTGACGTATCAAATTTGGCCCATTGCTTATGGAGAAATTCTCTCTAAAGAGCAATTGGAGTATATGTTGCATAAATTCTATGAAACTTCTTATTTAGAAAGTCAGATTGATAATGGACAGGTGTTTTTATTGGCTGAGGAAAACGGAACTCCTTACGGATTTGCTTCGTATGAGTTGAATTGTGATGCAACTAACAAAACTAAGATTCATAAACTATACGTTTTGCCAGAAACCCAAGGAAAAGGGTTAGGAAAACAATTAGTTGAATTTATTAAAAATATTGCAAAACAACACCAAAACGAAGCTGTTTTCTTAAATGTCAATCGGTTTAATAAAGCCTTGTCGTTTTATGAAAAACTTGGTTTTAAAAATATTGAAACGATTGATATTGAGATTGGAAATGGCTATTTAATGGAAGATTATATTATGGAATTAGCTCTTTAATTAGATGCTTTAAAAACAATAATTTGTTTGGCGTCATTTCTGGAAAGCTGAATTTCATTTTTGGTCAACGAGTGGATTTTCCATTTTACAATGCCTCTTTCGTCTTTGATGACAATATTTTTTTCTTCCAAATCCAGAGTCCAAGTGCCTTCTAAATCAAGAACAAAACTGGTCATGCATGTTTTGTCTTTTCGAATTTCGATATAAATACCTTCGAGAAGTGATTTTGTTTCTTCTAATTCTTTTTTAGAAAATTTTGGATTGATAACATCTGAAAACACCCATTTATTGCAAACTGTATTTTCATCAATAGTGATTTGATTGGTAGTCTTGCTTTGGGCAGTACTTATGGAATGTATACCAATGGTTAAAAAGAATAGGAAGGTAATTTTTTTCATAGTTACTTATTTTAAGTATAAAAATATAGAAAAATAGGTTGCTTTGTTTTAAATCTTTCCGAAATTTGAAAAAAAATAAAATTTATGAAATTAAATCCCAAAAACGGCATCGATCAACTGCTTTTCGGAATGAAACAGAAGGATGTAATTGCACTTTATGGAACGCCAGACAAACAATTTGAAGACGACGACAGCAATATGATTTTTTTGTACAATCAACAGAAACTGCGTTTGACGTTTTATGAAGATGAAGATTTTCGATTGGGATATATTATTACGTCCAATGCAGAAGCTACTTTGTTGGATAAAAAAATACTAGGATGTAACGTCGAAAATATAAAAAGGGAATTGCCTTTTAAGTCGTGGGAGCAAGAAGATTTTGATTCCACCGAAAATCATTTTAACGAAAGCAATTGGCTTACCTTACAATCAGAATATGGTGAAGTAATTCGAATAGAACTTGGTGCCATCATTAACGATAACGACGAATTCGATTGGAAGTTTAAAAAATAGAATGCAATAAAAAACCCTCAAGTTATTGAGGGTTTTTTATTTTCTAATTATTTATTTTGATTAATTCAACTTCAAAAATCAAATCACTTTTTGGAGGAATTGCACCAGGATATCCTTGTTCTCCATAGGCTAAATTGTATGGAATAAAGAATTTGTATTTAGAGCCTTCTTTCATCAATTGTAATCCTTCTGTCCAACCTTTGATAACTTGGTTCAATCCAAAATCAATTGGTTGACCACGTTGTACACTACTGTCAAATACTTTTCCGTCAATAAAAGTTCCTGTGTAATGTACTTTTACGTTGCTAGTAGCAGTTGGAGTGGCGCCAGTTCCTTCTTGTAAAACGATGTATTTTAATCCGCTTGCAGTTGTTTTACCGTTAGCAAATTCTTTCAAAGCGGCTTCGTTAGCAATAGCACGTTCTTTAGCTTCTTTTTCAGCTTGTATTTTTTCTTCAGCATCTTTATTGGCAAAATAGGTAGCAAATACTTTAGCGGCATCAAATTTCTTTGCCGCTGCACCTTTTCTAGTAATCGTTATTTTGGTAATAACATCATTTTGAGCAATGGCATTAACCACATCTTGACCTGTAATGACATAACCAAAAATAGTATGTTTACCATTTAGGTGCTGTGTAGGAACATGTGTAATAAAAAATTGAGAACCATTGGTTTTAGGGCCAGCATTTGCCATAGCTAAAATTCCAGGTCGGTCAAATTTAGCATCCGTGAATTCGTCTTTAAAGGCATAACCCGGTCCGCCAGAACCATTACCATCGGGATCACCACCTTGAATCATGAAGTTAGCAATTACTCTGTGGAATTTCAATCCATCAAAATAATGTTTTCCTTTAAATTTTTCATTTACTTGAGTATTTGTTCCTTCTGCTAATGAAACAAAATTCGCAACAGTAATAGGCGTTTTTTGGTATTCTAATTTTAAGAAAATTTTACCTTTAGAAGTTTCTATTTCGGCAAAAATACCTTCTTTAGTATCTAGCGCTGGTGTGGCTGTAACTGTAGTGGTATACTGCGTTTTTGGTGCTGTAGTAGTTGTGGTTTTTTTAGCAGTACTTTTTGTCTTTGTTTGTGCATTAGCCAATGATAATCCTAAAAGGAATACTACTATAAGTTTTAAATTCATTTTCATGGTATACTGTTTTTTATAGATTTTTAAATTAATTGTTTTCTAATAGTTGAACTTCAAATATCAGATTAGCATTAGGTGGAATCATGTCTCCAGCTCCATTTTCACCAAAGGCTAAGTTAGAAGGAATGAAAAGAACGGCTTTATCACCATAATTTAATTTAGATAATCCTTCTTCAAACCCCTTTATCATTGCACCTTTTGCACCGATATCAAATGGTAGTTTCTTGTAGCCATTTTGAGCTGCTTTTTGTTGATTTAATTGCCCTAAGGATTTAGCCAATTCAGGGTCACTCGTGTCAAAAAGCGTTCCATTTTCTAAATAACCAGCATAAGCTACATAAGCAAAAACACCTTTAACAGGCTTTTTGGTGCTTCCTTTTTGATTGATTGCATAAGATAAACCAGAAGGTAGTTTGGTCGCTGATTTTTTAAGTTTTGCAAAATAAGCCACTTTTGAATTGATTGTTTGTTTCAAAGCAGCCGCATCGATAGCCGCTTGTTTCTTAATGTTTTCTGCTTCTATTTTGTAGTAATCTGTAAAAACTTTTACAGCATCAAACTTTTTGGCCGCTTCGCCTTTTCGAATTATTTTTATCGAATTGATAGCATCACCTTGCACAATTGTATTGGCTACATCCATACCTTTATCAACAACATGACCAAAAATAGTATGCATGCCATTCAACCAAGGTGTATCTTTAATGGTGATAAAAAACTGACTTCCATTAGTACCTGGGCCTGAATTTGCCATGGCTAAATAGCCTCCTTTATCAAATTTTAAATCCGTAATTTCATCTTTAAATTTATAGCCTGCATCTCCAGTACCATTTCCAAGTGGGTCGCCTCCTTGAATCATAAAATCTTCAGGGTCACCGTTATTTTTTGAAATTACTCGGTGAAAAACTAAGCCGTCATACAAGGGTTTGTTTTTATATCCTTCAGCTACAAACGGATTTTTTCCTTCAGCTAATGTAACAAAATTGGCAACGGTTACAGGAGTTTTTACATATTCTAACTGAACTAAAATAGATCCTTTAGACGTTGCAATCTCGGCATATAATCCGTCTGCTAAATTTGAATAATCATTGCCTTTACAACCAACAAATACTACCGCAGCTATTATTAAGGCTATACTTAAAATTCTTTTCATGGTTTAATTATTATTCTTGAGTTATTTTATTTTGTGGTTTAAAATCGTTTAAAGTTACAGTACAAATAAGTGGTTCATTAGTTCCAATTCGTCTGTTGTCACCATGATATCCAAAAGCCATGTGGGAAGGAAATAAGAACGTTACCGTTTCATTTTTGTGCATTAATTTAATCCCATGACGCAATCCCATCATGATGTTTTGTTTGTCAACCACATAGGTTTGTGGCTTCAATTCCAATTGTGAATAAATAACATTGCCATCCAAATCTTTTATTTCATAGTCGAAATTAGCGACATCACCTTTTTTCGGACGCAAGGTGTCCGTTTCATTTTTGGTTTCATAATAATACCAATATCCTTTTTGAGAAGTTAGGTATTTTACATTCGGATTACTTTTTATAATCGAATCTATTTTACCTTCTTCACCTTTAATGAGTTTTTTATTGCGTTCAACGGAAGCATTTAAAAACTCGCCAGAAGAACGTGAAACCGGCATTCTAGCTTGTTGCTGTTTACAGCTTACGAGTGCTAAAATGGCAATAGTTAACAAAAAGTAGCTTTTTAAGTTTTTCATATTTAGATATTGAGGTTTGAAACAATTTGTTCAAATTTTTTAATAGTATTTTCCAAAGAATCATTCGATTTTCCACCAGCCGCATTGATGTGACCACCACCATTGAAGTGTTCACGTGCAAATTGATTGACATCAAAATCACCTTGGGAACGGAAGGATATTTTGATGATATTTTCTTCTCGATGTTCGATGAAAATAGCCGCAAAAACAATGCCTTTAATGGTTAAACCATAGTTCACAATGCCTTCGGTGTCGCCTTTGACATAGTGAAACTCGTCTAGCTCTTTTTGCGAAAGCGTAATATAAGAAGTTTTTTTATCAAAAAGCACTTTCATATTTTGCAAAGCTCTTCCCAAAAGTTGAAGCCTTTCATAGGAATTATTGTCGAAAAGTAGGTTTGGAATTTCTGAATTTTCAACACCTAAATCTATAAATTCAGCAGCAATTCGATGTGTGGTTCCTGTTGTTTTTGGAAAACGAAATCCACCAGAATCTGTTAGAATTCCGGTATATAAACAGGTAGCAATGGTTTTATCGATAAGTGATTTTTGATTTAGAAATCCTATAAAATTGTAAATCATTTCACAAGTTGAACCAAATGCTGTATCCGAATAGGTATAAGTTGCATACGTATCAGGCAATTGGTGGTGATCAATCATAATCATAGGAACCGAAAGTTTGCCCAACACGTGTTCCATTTCTCCAGTGCGGTGTAGCGCATTAAAGTCTAAGGTAAAAACCAATGCCACTTCTTGTAATACTTTGGTGCAGTGTGCACGATCATTTTCATAAACTAAAACAGTTTCAGAAGCAGGCAACCATGCCAAGAATTCAGGAAAATCATTAGGAGCAATTACGACTGGTTGATGATTCATTTTTAATAAAAAATGATACAATCCAAGTGTTGATCCCATAGCGTCACCATCGGGACTGCGATGTGGAATGATGGCAATTTTTTTTGGTGTTGCCAATAATTCTATAATGGCCTGAATGTCTTTTTCGTTCATGGGTGCGAAATTACATTTTTTTGTGTTAAAAAAACGTTATTTAGAAACAAAAAGACCGAGCCAAACAGCAAAAATTCCGAGTACAACACTCAAAGCAATGTAGCCAAAAGCGAGTAAGGAATGGTTGGATTGAAAAAGGGTATAATTTTCAAATCCAAAGGTTGAAAAAGTAGTATATCCACCACAGAAACCAGTGACTAAAAACCACTTTAAATTGCTACTGGCTAGATTGTTTTTTTCTAAAATTCCAATGAAAAGACCAATAATAAAGCAACCCACAACATTTGTGATAAAAGTAGCTAATGGAAATTGGTTACTCCAATATTTATTTACCAAAACCGAAGTTAGATAACGCAGTACGCTTCCAATAGCGCCACCGATGGCTATATATAATATTGTTTTTAGCATTAAAATTGAAATCTATCTGAAGTTAAAAGGAAGGCTTTAATGAATTCGTAAAAACCATAAACCATGTAAAGAACTGAACAGATGAGCAGTATAATTTTCCATTTGTAATTTTTGACAGTTAAGGAAACAATTATGGGCAAAAACATCCAAATACAATTACTGAACATATTAAAATATTTATAAATAGGATTTTCATAAAATTTTTCTGAAGAATTTACAATGAATGTCCAAATAATTTTACTTAAAAATATCCATAATAAATAGGATACAATAATAGTTGTTGATGTTTTGTCATCTAGAATAAAATCAGCAATGTCAGTATTTACAGGTTTTTCACCATAAACGTTTTCATCATCTTCACTTTCAGTACAAAACAAGACTAGTAGGTATAGTCCAACCAAAGGAATTAGGGCTAAAAATAAGTAGCTACCGCTTTTTCCAACGTCATGCAAACGTCTCACCGCCAAAGCAAGACCTGGTAAAAAACAAAACAATCCATATACAATGTAAAAAGGGCCAAATAAATGTCCTTCAAAATTAATTTTAAAGGATACATCAATGCAGAAGAACAGTATAGCAAACATGGTGTTGAACAAACCAAACATCCAATATTCTGTTCGACTCGAACGGCCATCAAAGTTGTTAAAATTCCGTAAAGCGTGTAAATACCATTTCATAGTTTATTTTTTGGAAGATTTCAAAAATAGTAATTTTAGACGAATATATAATTGTTGTTTTTTTTGAATGAATTTAATGTAAGACAAAATCTAAATAGCCCCGATTGCAGCAATCCGCCGTGCGGTGCGAAAAGCGGGAATAAGGTTGGTAGAAAGCCCAAGCCATTCGCTTCAAAAAAAATAAAATAATTTACGAATTCTCTTTTTTATTTTCCCTCAAGAATAGTACTTTTGCACATGCAACACAACGTACTTATTTTAGATTTCGGCTCGCAATACACACAACTAATTGCTCGCCGCGTTCGCGAATTAAACATATTCTGCGAAATTTTTCCTTACAATCATTATCCCACTGATTTATCGTCTTACAAAGCGGTGATTCTTGGCGGAAGCCCTTACTCGGTGCGCGCTGAAGATGCTTTGCAAATCGATTTATCGGAAATTAGAGGCAAATTGCCATTGCTTGCTGTATGTTACGGTGCGCAATATTTGGCTCATTTTTCGGGCGGTGAGGTAGCTGCTTCCAACATCAGAGAATACGGAAGAGCGAATTTGTCCTACATTAAAGAAGACGAAGTTTTCTTTGAAAATGTCAACCTCAATTCACAAGTGTGGATGAGTCATAGTGATACCATCAAACATTTGCCTACTAACGGTGTCAAACTGGCAAGTACCAATGACGTTGAAAATGCCGCTTACAAAATTGAAGGCGAAATTACGTATGCCATACAGTTCCATCCCGAAGTGTATCATTCTACGGACGGAAAGCAAATGTTAGAGAACTTTTTAGTTAAAATTGCTGAAGTGCCACAAAACTTTACTCCGAATGCTTTTGTAGACGATTGCGTGAAAGAGTTGCAAGAAAAAGTAGGTGATGACAAAGTGGTACTCGGACTTTCTGGTGGTGTTGATTCTACCGTAGCGGCAGTTTTATTACACAAAGCTATTGGTAAAAACTTATACTGCATCTTTGTAAACAACGGATTATTGCGTAAAAATGAATTTGAAAACGTGCTCCACCAATATAAAGACATGGGCTTGAACGTAAAAGGCGTCGATGCTTCGGCACGTTTTTTGTCGGAGCTGGCTGGTGTTGATGATCCAGAAACCAAACGTAAAATTATCGGAAGGGTTTTTATAGAAGTTTTTGATGATGAGTCTAAAATTATTGAAGATGTGACTTGGTTGGCTCAAGGAACCATTTATCCCGATGTAATCGAATCGGTTTCGGTAAAAGGACCAAGTGCAACCATCAAATCGCATCACAATGTGGGCGGTTTACCCGATTTTATGAAATTGAAAATTGTAGAACCACTTCGCATGTTGTTTAAAGATGAAGTGCGAAGAGTAGGCGCTACTTTAGGAATTGATCCCGAATTATTAGGGCGCCATCCGTTTCCTGGTCCGGGATTGTCGATTCGAATATTAGGTGATATAACACCAGAAAAAGTGCGTATCTTGCAAGAAGTTGATGCCATTTTCATTAACGGATTAAAAGAACACGGATTGTACGATAAAGTATGGCAAGCTGGAGCGATTTTGCTACCCGTAAATAGTGTAGGTGTGATGGGTGATGAACGTACGTACGAAAAAGTAGTGGCACTTCGAGCGGTTGAATCTACCGACGGAATGACTGCCGATTGGGTACATTTACCGTATGAGTTTTTAATGAAAATTTCTAACGAGATTATCAATAAAGTGAAAGGTGTTAATCGAGTAGTATATGACATCAGTTCCAAGCCACCAGCAACTATTGAGTGGGAATAGTTATCAATAGCAATGTCAAAATTTAAAAAGATCGGTTTTTGAAATTGATTTTTGAAGTTAAAATTTAATTTAAAAAGATATGTTTAAAAGAGTTATTTATCTTATTGTATTCGTTTTTACAACTTCTGTTTTTGCACAGAGTTATACCAAGCATACGGTTGTGAAAGGTGAAACTATTCAGTCGATTGCACAGAAATACAAGGTAACTCCGTATGATATATATAAGTTAAATCCAGATTCTAAAAATGGCATTCAACCCAATTCCGTTTTATTGATTCCTAAAATGGTTGCTGTAGCGCCAAAACCAAGTAATGTTGCTGCGACAAAAGAGAAACTTCACGAAGTGGTTGCTGGTGACACCAAATACAGCATCTCTAAAAAATACGGTATATCTGTAGAAGATTTAGAGAAATGGAATCCAGAAATAAAAGTCAGTTTGCCTTTAGGTTTTAAAGTACGACTCAATGCAAATGCACCAAAACCAACAGCACCAGTGGTAGCTAACAAGCCTAAAGTTACTAATGCTTCTGTTATTACTCACGAAGTGGTTGCTGGCGACACCAAGTACAGTATTGCCAAAAAATATGGAGTTTCAATTGAAGATTTAGACAAACAAAATCCTGAAATTAAAGAAGGTCTTCCTTTGGGATTTCAATTGAAAATTAGCAAATCTAACTCAAATACTACTGCTGTAGAAGAAGTAAAATCACATGCTAAACCAATCGATTTATTAGAATATACTGTAAAATCGGGTGAAACCTTATACAGTTTAACACATCTTTTTAATTTATCAGAAGCATCTTTAATAGGTTTGAATCCGAGTTTAAAAGAAGGCGTTAAAGAAGGAATGGTATTAAAAGTCCCAGCCAACTTATCGTTTGCTAAAGAAACTAAGAATAGTCTAAAAGATTTGACAAAAACCATTTCGGCTCAAAAGAAAAAACAATTGGTGTTGTTTTTACCATTCAATGCTTCGAAAATTCAAAGCGACTCGCTTACTTCGGTTTCAGAAAGGTTGAAAAAAGACAAATTTTTAAACCTGACACTCGATTTTTATTCAGGTGCTTTAATGGCGATTGATTCGGCCAAAGCATTAGGAATGAATGTTGATATTAAGATCTTTGATTCGGAAGAAACTAAAAATGCAACTACAGCTTTATCGGTAATTTCTAACGAAAATTTTACCAATACCGATGCGGTTATCGGACCTTTTTATCAAGTAAATGTTGAACGAGTAGCAGCTGCTTTAGAAGATAAAAACATTCCTGTGATTTCTCCATTATCTAAAGATGATGGTAGGTCCTACAAGAATTTATACCAATCGATGCCACAAAATGAAGACATAAGAAAAGCGATGTTTGATTATATGCATGCTAAAAACGGCAACATTATTGGCGTGATTGACCCTAAGAAATTAGCGGTAAAACAATACATTCAGGATTTTCAAAAAGATGTAAAAATTGTAGGTGTTTCTGATAAAGGTGGATTTGTGGCCGACAGTATTAAAAAATATTTTGTAAAAGACAAGCTAAATTATGTCGTATTGGAATCTGAAAAGACAGGAACCATTTTTACAGTTACCAATGCAATGCAAGCGGCTATGAAAGACTATCAAGTGCAATTGGTAATTTTGGAAAATAACGAAACGCTCGACTTTGAAGAAATCGATTTGAAACGGTTAACCAAATTGAAAATGCTTTATCCATCGGCAACAAAAGATAACGATACGGCAGAAGCACAACAATTTGAAATGGCTTACAAAAAGAAAAACAGAATTTTCCCGAATCAATATGCCGTTCGTGGGTTTGATGTGACTTTTGATACCTTGTTGCGTTTGTCTCAAGAAAAATCATTATCTGAATCGTTAGATAATGAGGCTTCAGAGCAAGTAGAAAGTAAATTTGATTATGCTAAAAAACTGTCTGGCGGATATGCCAATAACGGTATTTACATTTTGTATTACGACGAAGATTTAACTATAAAACAAGCAGAATAATGGCAACTTCCAAAGTAACTTATTTAGGAGAATTACGAACGTCATCCATTCATTTGCAATCGGGTAGCGAAATAATTTCCGACGCACCAATTGATAATAACGGCAAAGGTGAAGCCTTTTCGCCAACCGATATGGTGGCCAATTCTCTCGCGACTTGCATGTTAACTGTTATGGGAATCAAAGCACGCGATTTGGGTGTTGATTTTTCAGGTTCTACAGCCGAAGTTACCAAAGTGATGGCTGCCGAGCCTAGACGAATTTCCGAAATTCACATTACTTTTCACATGAATTTGGTTGCCGATGATAAAACCAAAATCATTTTAGAACGAACGGGTATGACTTGTCCGGTGCATTATAGTTTGCATCCAGATATAAAAAAAGAAATTGTTTTTAATTGGAAATAGATCAGAATAAAGAAAATAGAATAAAGAACATAGATACCGGAAAGAGTCTATTATCTTTTCTCTTTTTTCTATTCTCTTTAAAAAATGGATGATCAACAGAAATCACTTATCAAACTAGCTCACACCAAAATGCCTTTCGGGAAATACGAAGGCAAATACCTTATTGATTTACCCGAGTATTATTTGGTTTGGATTCATAACAATCGCTTGCCTAATGGGCAGCTTGGCGAACAACTCAAATTGGTGTATGAACTCAAATTAAATGGGTTGGAAGAACTTATTCGCAACATCAAAAGGCAATATCCAAAACCATAATTTTCCATTAATTATTTCTCATAATTGTCAATTATCCATTGTCAGTTATCAATTAATAATTGTACTTTTGCATCGTTTTTTACAAGAAAACAGAACAACAAACAACAACACAACAACAAACCATTACAATGAATCAAACGAAATACATTTTTGTTACTGGCGGTGTGACTTCTTCCTTAGGAAAAGGGATTATAGCAGCATCTTTAGCAAAATTATTACAAGCTCGAGGTTACCGAACTACTATTCAGAAATTTGATCCTTACATTAATGTTGATCCCGGAACGTTAAATCCGTATGAACACGGAGAATGTTTTGTCACTGACGATGGAGCAGAAACCGATTTGGATCTAGGTCATTACGAGCGTTTTTTAAACGTACCCACTTCACAAGCTAATAACGTGACTACTGGAAGAGTCTATCTTTCGGTTATTGAAAAAGAACGTCGTGGCGAATTTCTAGGAAAAACGGTTCAAGTGGTTCCTCATATCACTAACGAAATTAAAGAACGCATGCAATTGCTCGGGAAATCGGGTGATTTTGATATTGTTATTACTGAAATTGGTGGAACAGTTGGAGACATTGAGTCACTTCCTTACATCGAATCGGTGCGTCAATTGGTATGGGAATTAGGAGATAACAACGGAATTGTAATTCATTTAACGTTGGTTCCTTATTTGGCTGCGGCTGGCGAATTGAAAACAAAACCTACACAACACTCGGTGAAAACCTTGATGGAAAGCGGAATCAAAGCCGATATTCTAGTCTGTCGAACCGAACATGAATTGTCAGATGAATTGCGTCAGAAGTTAGCTTTATTTTGTAATGTCAAGCGCGAAGCGGTAATTCAATCTATTGATGCTAAAACCATTTATGAGGTTCCGAATTTAATGTTGGAAGAGGGCTTGGATGTAGTAGCTTTGAAAAAGTTGGCATTACCCGAAAAAGCGTCACCCGATTTATCACAATGGAATGATTTTCTTCATAGACTAAAAAATCCAAAACATACGGTAAATATCGGTTTGGTAGGAAAATATGTTGAATTGCAAGATTCGTATAAATCAATACTGGAAGCGTTTATTCATGCCGGTGCCGCCAATGAAACTAAAGTGAATGTAATCAGTATTCACTCAGAATCCATTGATGCCAAAACGGCAGAAAAGCAATTGAAGAATTTAGATGGCATACTAGTTGCTCCTGGATTTGGCGAACGCGGCATAGAGGGAAAAATAGAAACAGTTCGTTATGCTCGTGAACATAACATTCCGTTTTTCGGAATTTGTTTAGGGATGCAAATGGCGGTGATTGAATATTCAAGAACTATTTTGGGATTAGCAGATGCTAATTCAACCGAAATGAATCCGAATACGACCAATCCTGTCATCGATTTAATGGAAGATCAGAAAACCATTACCGATAAAGGCGGAACCATGCGTTTGGGTTCGTGGAAATGTGATTTAAAAGAAGGTTCGTTGGCACAGCAAATTTATGGTAAATCACAAATTTCAGAGCGCCATCGTCATCGATATGAATACAATAATACGTATTCAGCAGCTTTAGAACAAGCCGGATTAATCAGTTCAGGAATCAATCCTGATACGGGTTTGGTTGAAATTGTAGAAATAAAAAATCACCCATTTTTTATCGGAGTACAATACCATCCAGAATATAAAAGTACAGTTGCCAATCCACAGCCAATTTTTGTTAGCTTTGTGGCCGCAATGGTAAAAAATAAAAAGTAAGTTTTCAGAATAATCTGAAACTAAGAAACAAAACAGTCTTAAATACGACTGATGTATAAATTATAAATAGTAATGGAACATAAGAAATTTGACAAGAATTCAATTATCGGAATAACATTGATTGTTTTGATTTTCGTTTGGATGACAATTAACAGTCAAAAAGAGGCCGAAAAAGAAAAGCAGTTAAAAGCGAAACAAGAAAAAATTGATAAAGCTAAAAAGGCTACAGAATTAAAAACAAAAGAAGTAGCTTCAGTAACGGTAGATTCTACAGTTAGTGATACGGTTAAACTTCAAAAGTTGCAAGGCGCCTTAGGAAGTTTTGCTTATTCGGCGACCTTACCAACAGCCAAAGAAGGCTATTCGGTACTTGAAAATGACTTAGTCAAATTAACTATTGCTAATAAAGGAGGTTATATTTCAGAAGCTATTTTAAAGAAATACGAAAAATTTAAAAAAGGCTCTGGACAATTGGTAGAGTTGATTAAAAACAACAATGCCGATTTGAATATTGCATTGCAAACAAACGACAATCGCGTTCTAAATACTAAAGACTTGTTTTTTGAGCCAACACTAACCAAAGTGGGTGAAAACCAAGTGTTGTCGATGAAATTGAAAGCCGGAGCTAATGAGTATTTAGAATACAAATATGTGTTGAAACCTAACGATTATATGTTGGATTTTGACGTACGTTCTCAAGGGTTAAATAAGGTGTTAAATACGTCGAAACCTGCTGGATTTGAATGGAATTTAAAAACCTATCGCAATGAAAAAAGTGTGGTTTACGAAAACCAAAATGCGGAAGTATATTTTGAATACGAAGACGGCAAAATAGATTATGTAGGCCAAGGAAAAGATAAAGAAGAAAACCCAAAAAAGACAACGTTTATTGCTTACAAGCAGCATTTCTTTTCGTCAATTTTGATGACCAGTACGCCATTTGAAACGACTAAAATTCATTCGGCTTCTTTAGTAGACGATGTGAAAAAAGATACTGTTTTCACAAAACAATTCAAATCTACCATGCCATTGGCATTCAGAAATGGTGAACTGGATTATAAAATGAATTGGTATTACGGTCCAACAGATTACAAAACATTAGGAAAATATGATGGGAAACACCTTGACAAAATCATTCCGTTAGGTTGGGGAATTTTTGGATGGATTAATCGTTTAATTTTCATTCCTTTATTTGGGTTTTTAGGCGGATTCATGTCGTATGGTTTGGCAATCATAATTTTTACCATTTTAATCAAAATTGCGATGTCGCCTATTACGTTCAAATCGTTCTTGTCGCAGGCAAAGATGAAAGTGTTGCGACCAGAGATAGCTGAATTAGGTGACAAGTTCAAAGATCCAGTGAAGAAGCAACAAGAAACCATGAAGTTGTACAACAAAGCGGGTGTAAACCCAATGGCTGGATGTATTCCAGCGTTGATTCAAATGCCGTTTTTGATGGCGTCGTTCCGATTCTTCCCATCGGCATTCGAATTGAGACAACAACCGTTTTTGTGGGCAGATGACTTATCGTCATTTGACCAAGTATTCAAGTTGCCGTTCAACATTCCAATGTATGGTGACCACGTGAGTTTGTTCCCTATATTGGCGGCGATTGCAATTTTCTTCTACATGAAAATGACTTCTGGTGACAATCAAATGGCACAACCACAACAAGAAGGTATGCCAGACATGACCAAAATGATGAAAATCATGATTTATGTTTCGCCATTAATGATGTTGATTTTCTTCAATAACTACGGTTCTGGTTTGAGTTTGTACAACTTTATGTCGAACTTAATCACTATCGGAATCATGTTAGTAATCAAGAAATACTTTATTGATAGTGACAAAATTCACGCTCAAATTCAGGAAAATAAAACCAAGCCTGTAAAAGAAGGTAAGTTCCAGAGAAAACTTCGTGAAGCTATGGAGCAAGCCGAAGCTCAAAAAAATAAAAAATAAAAACAATAAAAGCTGTCAGAAATGATGGCTTTTATCTTTTTGGGAATTATTTTTGTAGCAATAAAAACGGTAATTAATAGTTATACTTATAAAAAAATACAATGAGATATTTAATTGTTCTGATACTATTTTCAAGTTCAATTTTTGCCCAAGACATTAATAAATTGGATGCCAACGGAAAAAAACACGGCTTGTGGAAAGGTATTTATGAAGAATCAAAACGACCACGATATGAAGGAACTTTTGAACATGGTAAAGAAATAGGAACGTTCAAGTTTTTTGATGATACGGCTGTGGGAACTGTTATAGCTACTCGTGAATTCAATCCTAAAGACAATTCGTGTTATTCTATTGTGTACAATCAAAAAGGCAATAAAGTCAGTGAAGGCAAACTTGTGAATAAGCTCTATGAAGGCGAATGGAAGTACTATCACGAAGATTCTAAAGTGATAATGACTACCGAAAATTACGTAAACGGTAAGTTAAATGGCATCCGAAAAGTGTATTATCCAAGTGGCGCTATTGCTGAAGAAGCCAATTACAAAGACGGTAAAAAAGACGGTTCCTATAAAAAGTATGATGAAAAAGGAATCGTATTGGAAGAAACACAATACAAAAATGGTGAATTTGACGGTTTGGCTATTTTTAGAAATCCTAAAAATGTTATTGTGGCCAAAGGAATGTTTGTTAAAGGAAAAAAAGAAGGCGTTTGGGAAATGCTAAATGATAAAGGCAAAATGGTATCTACCAATATGTCCAAACAAAAAGTTAGAAAATTTGTGAAGAAACCAATGACCCGAGAAGAAGAACGATAGTTCAATATAGATATTAGTTACTAAAGTATATGTTTTACCAATTAAAGCATATACTTTTTTTTATTATTTAATGTAAATTTGCAGTTCAAAATAAATAAGAAATGAAACGTGTTGTAGTAGGACTTTCTGGTGGTGTTGATTCGAGTGTTGCGGCTTATCTTTTAAAAGAACAAGGTTACGAAGTAATTGGACTTTTTATGAAGAATTGGCACGATGACTCGGTGACAATTTCTAACGAATGTCCGTGGCTAGAAGACAGCAACGATGCGCTTTTAGTGGCAGAAAAACTCGGAATACCGTTTCAAACCGTCGATTTAAGCGAACAATACAAAGAGAAAATCGTTGATTATATGTTCAACGAATACGAAAAAGGACGTACGCCAAATCCGGATGTATTGTGCAATCGTGAAATAAAATTTGACGTCTTCATGAAAATTGCATTGAGTTTAGGCGCCGATTTTGTAGCTACAGGTCATTATTGCAGAAAAGGTGAAATTGATGTTGATGGAAATCCAGTTTATCAATTGTTAGCTGGCGTAGATGGCAACAAAGATCAATCGTATTTTCTATGCCAATTATCGCAAGAACAATTGGCCAAATCCTTGTTTCCAATAGGTGAATTAACCAAACCACAAGTGCGCGAAATCGCTACTAAAATGGAATTGGTAACGGCTGAGAAAAAAGATTCACAAGGATTGTGCTTCATTGGTAAAGTGCGCTTACCTGAATTCTTGCAACAACAATTACAACCCAAAGAAGGTTTGATTTTTGAAGTGGCTGCCGATAATGCAATTTATCAGCAAGAACAACCAAATTTTGAATCGAAAGAAGACGAACTTCGTTTTGAGTCAACTCCAATACAGTATACTCCAGAAGCTGGTAAAGTAGTGGGTAAGCATCAAGGTGCACATTATTTCACTATCGGACAACGAAAAGGGTTGAACGTTGGTGGCACCAAAGAAGCCTTGTTTATCATTGCTACCAATGTTGCTACCAATACTATTTATACGGGTCAAGGGCATCACCATCCTGGATTATCTCGTAGAACTCTTCGAGTACAACCATCAGAAACGCATTGGATTCGTGAGGATTTAAGACTTCAAAATGGAGAAACCATGGAAGTTATGGCACGCATTCGCTACCGCCAAGAATTACAAAAAGCAACTTTATACCAATTTGAAAGTGGCTTGTATGTACAATTTGAACAACCCCAATCGGCTATAACCGAAGGACAATTTGTAGCGTGGAATGTGGGACACGAATTAGTTGGTTCGGGAGTAATTTCTTAAATTAGCACATTCCTAAATCGAATGGTATGCGAAAGTTTCTGGTAATCTCATTAGTATTAATCTCTTTTTGCGGATTTTCTCAAGAAGATGCTTTGGTTTATTTTAACGACAAACCCAACGCTCAAGCTTTTTTTGACAATCCATTAAGTGAATTATCCCAACGTGCTTTAGACCGACGTACTACTCAGGGAATAACCTTGAGTATCAACGATGCGCCCATAGAACAATCGTATATCAATCAAATTGCATCCGCTACTGGAATTACCGTTAAAGCCCAATCCAAATGGCTCAATTGTTTACACATTCGTGGTAGTGTAGCAGATATTCAGGCATTATCTAGTTTATCTTTTGTCAATCGCATTCATTTTGCGGATAATGCGCTCAATTTAAAAACGGCTATTCCCAAAGTTCTTAATCCGGTCAATAAACAAATGAATGTGCAAACGTCATTTGCCTATGGAACTTCAGCCAATCAAATACAAATGCTCAACGGCCATCTATTACATCAAGCTAATTATACGGGTACTGGTAAAATCATAGCAGTTTTAGATTCTGGATTTACAGGTGTGAATACGATAATTCCGTTCAACAGAATGTTCAGTAACGGATTGTATCTTGGAGGTTATAATTTTGTAGCAGGTAGTACTGATGTTTTTTCTACACACAATCACGGAACCATGACGCTGTCGTGTATGGTAGGTTATGTTGACGGACAGTTGGTAGGCACAGCACCAGACGCAGGATATTATCTGTTTATTACCGAAGATGTTGCTGGTGAAAATCCAGTGGAAGAAAGTTTTTGGGTACAAGCGGCAGAAGAAGCCGACCGATTGGGTGTCGATATTATTTCTACATCTTTGGGGTATTTTGAATACGACAATCCCAACTATAGTCACACCTATTCTGATATGACAGGAAATAGTGCTTTTGCCTCGCAAGGCGCCAATATTGCTTTTAGTAAAGGAATGATTGTAGTGGCAAGTGCTGGAAACAGTGGTGGTTCGACTGAGCCACATGTAGGCGTTCCAGCTGAAGCTACTCATGTTTTGGCCGTTGGAGCCGTTGATGCTACCGAAAATTATGCCGCGTTCAGTTCTGTAGGGCCCAGTTTTGATGGAAGAATCAAACCCGATGTTATGGCAAAAGGTCAAGGAACAACACTTTCTAATACAAGTGGCATTATAGTAACCGCTAGTGGAACCTCCTTTTCATGTCCGGTGATGGCAGGAATGATCGCTAGTTTTTGGCAAGCCGTTCCGAACATGACCAACCAACAAGTAGTTGATTTTGTGAAACAATCAGCCGATCGATTTTCTAATCCCGATGTTCAATACGGTTATGGAATTCCCGATTTTCAATTGGCGTTAACCAATGCTCTATTATCGGTTGATGAAAATACAAAAGCGTATTTTGTTGTGGCACCAAATCCGGTTTATGATTCGGTTTCTCTATCGTTTCCCAACGAATTTGATCAAGCTTCGATTTCTTTCTACAACACGTTAGGGCAACTAGTTTTGGAACAAAAAGTAACCACATCGCATGCTACAATTTCATTAAGCGCTCTGAATTCGGGAGTGTATTATTACAAAATTGAAAGCAATTCGTTATCACAATCGGGTAAAATAATCAAAAATTAATTGGATATTAATGCAGCATAAATGAATAGAATTACACAACTTTTTAACATTCAATATCCAATCGTTCAAGGCGGAATGATTTGGAATAGTGGTTACAAATTAGCCAGTGCGGTGAGCAATGCCGGAGGATTAGGCTTGATAGGAGCAGGGTCGATGTATCCCGATGTACTGCGTGAGCACATTCAAAAATGTAAAAAAGCAACCGATAAACCTTTTGGGGTAAACATTCCGATGTTGTATCCTAATGTAGAGAAAATCATCAACATTATTATAGAAGAAGGGGTAAAGATTGTTTTTACTTCTGCTGGAAATCCCAAAACATGGACGTCTTTTTTAAAAGAAAAAGGGATTACAGTAGTGCATGTAGTGAGCAGTTCTAAATTTGCACTCAAAGCTCAAGAAGCTGGTGTAGATGCTGTTGTAGCCGAAGGTTTTGAAGCCGGCGGACACAACGGTAGAGAAGAAACGACTACATTAACGTTGATTCCGATGGTGAGAGAAAATATTGCTATTCCACTGATTGCTGCTGGCGGAATTGCAACCGGTCGTGGCATGTTGGCTGCCATGATTTTAGGTGCTGATGGAGTTCAAATGGGAAGCCGATTTGTAGCCTCAACCGAAAGCTCGGCACACGATAATTTTAAGAAAACGGTACTCGAAACTGGCGAAGGCGAAACCCAATTGACATTGAAAGAATTGGCACCAGTACGTTTGATTAAAAATAAATTCTTCAATGACGTACAAGAGTTGTACACTCAATGCCCTTCTAAAGAAGATTTGGAAAACCTTTTAGGAAAACGCCGAGCCAAACGTGGTATGTTTGAGGGTGATTTGGTTGAAGGAGAACTGGAAATTGGACAGATTGCGGGATTAATTCATGACATCAAACCAGTTGAAGCCATTTTTAAAGACGTGTTATCCGAATTTGAAACCGCCAAAAAAGAAGCAATGGAACTATAAAACACTAACAGAGATGCTATTTTACAGCGTCTCTTTTTAGTTGATAGAATCTTAAGATTTACTTCACATCTTTTTAGGGTCAAATCTGTATTTTTGTGCAAATTAGTTACATTATGAAAAAAATAATAGTTGGAATTGCTTTGATGTTGGTATCTTTTTTACACGCACAAGAGCGTCCGAAATTGGTTGTCGGAATTGTGGTTGATCAAATGAAAATGGAGTATTTGTACCGTTTTTCAAATGATTTTTCAGAGAACGGTTTCAAGCGATTGATCAACAACGGTTATGTTTTTCAAAACATGCACTACAATTACATGCCAACCTATACAGCACCAGGTCATGCTTCTATTTACACCGGAACTACTCCAGCTACACACGGTATCGTAGGTAACGAATGGTTCAGTAGAAAAACAGGTAAGGATACCTATTGCACCGACGATGCTACCGTAAAAACTTTGGGTGACGGAACTAAAGAAGAAGGAGAAATGTCACCTAAAAATTTGTTATCAACTACTATTACAGACGAATTGCGTCTATCAACCAATTTCAAAGGAAAAGTGATAGGCATGAGTTTGAAAGATAGAGGTGCCATTTTACCAGCGGGTCATTTTGCCAATTGGGCATTTTGGTACAGCAAAACTGGAGCTTTCATTTCGAGTACTTTCTATGGAGCTGCTTTACCTACTTGGGTAACCGAATTCAATAACGAAAAACACTACATGCCCTACATCAATAAAGGTTGGGATTTATTATATCCAGCGGCAACCTACAACGAAAGTTTGGCAGACGATAATGTATATGAAGGCAAATTGAATGGTTCTAAAGCGGTTTTTCCGTACAACTTAAAGGAAATGTTTGAGAAGAATGACGCAGGAATCATCCGTTCGACGCCTTTTGGAAATGATTTATTAGAAGAGTTTGCCAAAAAAGCGATTGAAAAAGAAGATCTAGGAAAAGATGATATTACCGATTTTTTAACCGTGAGTTTTTCGTCTACCGATTATGTTGGGCACATTTTAGGACCACGTTCTGTGGAGTTGCAAGACACCTATTTGCGTTTGGATTTAACCATAGCCGATTTTTTAAACTATTTAGATAAAACGGTAGGTAAGGGCAATTACCTTATTTTTCTAACCGCCGATCACGCTGGTGCAGAAAATGCTAAGTTTTTAAACGACAACAAATACAATGTGACCAATGTAGAGCCTAAAAGCATTAAAACGGCTTTGAAGAAATTTTCTACCGACACCTATGGCGAAGATTTATTGTTGAATTATTCCAATTTCAATTTATTTTTCAACAGAGAAATCATCAAGACCAAAGGGTTTGACTTGCAAAAAGTGAAACAAGCGTTCAAAGAGTTTTTAATGACTCAAGATCAAGTCAAACGAGTGTATACTGAAGAAGAAATTTTAGGTTCGACCGGCAACGATTTTTACTTGAATTTTATTACCAAAGGTTATGACCCGATTCAAAATGGCGATTTGGTGGTACTCGACAAACCGGGTTATATTGAATACGGCTCTACAGGAACTTCCCACGGAACTACCTATACCTATGATACCCATGTTCCGTTATTATTTTATGGTTGGAACATCAAAAAAGGCGAAACCCACGACCGAAAAGAAATTACTCAAATAGCGCCAACCTTGGCACAAAAACTAAAGATTACGTTTCCAAACGGAACCGAAGCAAAGGTTTTGTTGGAGGTTTTGGACAAATAAGTTCTAATATATATATTGTCATTTTGAGGTACTAATAATCCTAAAAAAAAAGCACAACAAAAAACCTCGCTATACCAAGTGAGGTTTTGTTTTATACTCCAACTGATTTTAGCAGTAACAACTAATGGGTATTCAACTCGTGTACCTTTTCGTTGGTCATAGACGGAAGATTAGAAAACTTCTATGTTTTAAATGCCATTAGGCTAATCTATCAAATTGCTACTTTAAAAATCAATAGAAGCTTTACAAATATTAGAAAAGTAGTGGAATCAATTGTTATAGATTTTCTGCTTTAAGTTACAGTTTTCGGGTAAAGGAGTTTTATTATGCTTTTTAAAACTTTGATTGTGTGAATGATGTAACTATTTATTTTAAATGTATAAGAATTGTAACCACTAATAATGTCAATTTTGGATTACTTAAAAGTGTATCAAAACTTAAGCAGTTTATTGATTCGCTAAAAGAAATCAAGTAATCTTAATAAATAAAAAAAATGCAAAGTTCAAAAACAATTGAAGTGCTAAATACACTCATCACCATCAACAACGATAGAATAGAAGGATACGAAACGGCAAGTAAAGAAACAGAAGAGCAAGAGTTGAAAACCTTGTTTGCACACTTTTCTGCTACAAGTCAAAAATGCAAAAACGATTTAGTAAGTGAAGTCAACAGACTTCGTGGAACGGTTGCTGAAGGAACATTAGTTTCTGGAAAATTTTTTCGTGTGTGGATGGACGTAAAAGCAGCGCTCAGTGGAAAAGACCGCAAAGTTATTTTGGATTCTTGCGAATATGGCGAAGACGTTGCCAAAGACACCTATAAAAAAGCCTTGGAAAATGATTCAGAATACTTAAACGAAGAGCAACAATCCATGATTAGAGAGCAGCACGTCTTATTGGTAGCCGATCATGACAAAGTTAAATCTATGATTAATGATTTGACACCTGCCTAACTAAGTCAGAGTTTTGTTTCACAGGTTAGATGAGTACCAAAAAAAGACCGTCAATCATTGACGGTCTTTTTTAATTTATATAATGTATAGATTTTATACTTCCACCACAATTTGGTTTCGAATTAAATCGTCAAAGGTTTCTCGTTTGCTAATCAAGTGTCCTTTGCCGTCTTTCCATAGTACTTCTGCGGGTTTAAAGCGCGAGTTGTAGTTGGAGGACATCGAATAGCAATAGGCGCCTGCATTTTTAAAACACAAGATGTCGCCTTCGTTGATTTCGGCAATGCGTCGGTTGTTGGCAAAGGTGTCGGTTTCACAAATATAGCCTACAATGGTATAAAAACGTTCTTTTCCTTTTGGGTTAGAAATGTTTTCGATGGTGTGTTGCGAACCGTAGAACATCGGACGAATTAAGTGATTGAAACCACTGTCAATTCCAGCAAATACGGTTGAGGTCGTTTGTTTTACTACATTCACTTTGGCTAAGAAAAAGCCAGCTTCGCTTACCAAGAATTTACCAGGCTCAAAAGCAAGGGTTAAAGTGCGACCGTATTCTTTTTCGAAAGCTAAAAAGCGTTTGGTGAGTTTTTTACCCAATTCTTCAATGTTGGTTTCGATATCGCCTTTTTTGTAAGGCACTTTGAATCCCGAACCGAAGTCAAGAAAATCGAGTTCTTTAAATTGTTTAGCGGCATCAAAAAGGATTTCGGCAGCATACAAGAACACTTCAATGTCTAAAATGTCCGAACCTGTGTGCATGTGAATGCCGTTGATGTGCATGCAAGTGTTTTCTACAATGCGCAGAATATGCGGAATTTGATAGATGGAAATTCCGAATTTACTATCAATATGTCCTACCGATATATTTTGATTTCCACCAGCCATTACGTGCGGATTGATGCGAATACACACTGGAACTTTTGGGTATTTGGCTCCGAAATGTTCTAAAACCGAAAGATTGTCGATGTTGATTTGTACACCCAGTTTGGCTACTTCTTCAATTTCTTCAAACGAAACGCCATTAGGAGTGAAGATGATTTTATCTGGAGAAAATCCAGCATGTAACCCCAATTGTACTTCTTGAATGGAAACGGTGTCTAAACCCGAGCCACACTTCTTTAACAACTTCAAAATCGTGAGGTTTGACAAGGCTTTCATGGCGTAATTGATGCGAAGGTTTTCTACCTTAGAAAAAGCTGCTGTCAAACGGTTATACTGTTGCTCGATGGTTGTAGCGTCATAAACGTACAACGGATTGCCAAATTCTTGGGCAAGTGCTAGTAACTCTTTTGGTTGCATGATTTAAGTATTTTGTTGTCGGTAGTCTGATGACGGTTGACACTGTTTATAAATTGCAAAGATACTTTATGAAAAATGGAATGCAAACGGCTTTAACATTTCTATGAATTTGTTATTTTTTAACGTGATTTTTTTTCAATACTATAACAATCTAGCCCTGATTTCGTCATTGTTGGAGCTCTTGCCATGTTTTTACATGGTAAAGCGACTGACGAGAGCAGGAAAATAGATGGCAAGAGTTCCCAAACCAATCGCTTCAAAAAAACTCAAAATAAAGTTACTAAATTGATATACATTTCTTTTAGGTTTCATTCTATTTAATTACTTTTGTGACACTTTTTAAAGACAAACTCATAATTATGAACATACACGAATATCAAGGAAAAGAAATTTTAGCAAAATATGGTGTGCGCGTACAACGTGGTATCGTTGCTAATAATCCTGTAGAAGCTGTGGCTGCTGCAAAACAATTGACTGCTGAAACTGGCACTAGCTGGTACGTTATTAAAGCTCAAATTCACGCAGGTGGAAGAGGTAAAGGTGGTGGCGTGAAATTGGCTAAAAATTTAGATCAAGTTACAGAGATTTCGGAACAAATTATTGGGATGCAATTGATTACACCACAAACACCACCTGAAGGTAAAAAAGTGCACAAGGTGTTGATTGCAGAAGATGTATATTATCCTGGAGAAAGTGAAACGTCTGAGTTTTATATGTCCATTTTATTGAACAGAGCAACAGGTAGAAACATGATTATGTATTCTACTGAAGGTGGAATGGATATTGAAGAAGTGGCAGAACATACGCCTCATTTAATTTTCACAGAAGAAATTGATCCTCAATTAGGATTACAAGGTTTTCAAGCAAGACGAGTGGCTTTCAACTTAGGTCTTTCTGGAAATGCGTTCAAAGAAATGGTGAAATTTGTAGATGCGTTGTACAATGCGTACATTGGTTCTGATTCTTCAATGTTTGAAATCAATCCGGTTTTAAAAACATCCGATAACAAAATATTAGCGGTTGACGCTAAAGTAAATATTGATGATAATGCGTTATACCGTCAGCCAAAATATGCTGAAATGCGCGATATTAGAGAAGAAAATCCAATTGAAGTAGAAGCTAAAGAAGCAGGATTGAACTATGTGGACCTTGACGGAACGGTTGGGTGTATGGTAAACGGTGCTGGTTTGGCAATGGCAACTATGGATTTGATTAAATATGCCGGTTTTGAGCCAGCTAACTTCTTAGACGTAGGTGGAACGGCTGATGCAAAACGTGTGGAATTGGCGTTTAGAATTATCTTAAAAGATCCTAACGTAAAAGCTATTTTGATTAACATCTTTGGAGGAATCGTTCGTTGTGACCGTGTCGCTCAAGGTGTGGTTGATGCTTACAAAAATATGGGTGATGCTATTAAAGTGCCAATCATCGTGAGATTACAAGGAACTAATGCTGAAATTGCTAAAGAATTGATTGACAATTCAGGTATGCCAATTTTATCTGCGGTACAATTTCAAGAAGCGGCGGATCAAGTTAAAGTTGCGCTTTCGTAAAACGAAGTACGAAGTACAAAATATATAAAATCCAGAGTTTAGGCTCGGGATTTTTTTATGCGTTCAAGTGTTTACTTTTTCCAATCCAACCCAAATGCGTATGGTCAAAACTATCGGAATATTTTAAGCCATAGCCTAAGGCGCGGTCAAAGCAACTGTGTGCCATAAAAATGAGTCCGATTTTAGAAATAAAGTCGTTGTGGA
This sequence comes from Flavobacterium sp. FG139, assembly GCF_057809695.1. NCBI lineage: Bacteria > Pseudomonadati > Bacteroidota > Flavobacteriia > Flavobacteriales > Flavobacteriaceae > Flavobacterium > Flavobacterium sp. FG139. Next base: position 245,373 of record NZ_JBMDKL010000002.1, on the reverse strand, counting down.
AGTACCATCCAATTAGCATTATAACAGCCATAATGCCTTTATGGTGAAAGCAATTGTAAGCGATAGTTCCTGCCTTTTTATGAATTAAATAACTGGCAAAAGATACATCTGGGACAAAGAATAATGCCAAAAAGAGACCCCAAGTGCCGTTATAAAAATTGAAATAGAGTATTGCAAACAATAGGAACAAGCCTACTTCTTCTAGTTTTATGATGTTTTTCATCGTTTCTATTATTTTATAAAAAAAATATCCCGAGTTTTCACTCAGGATATTAGTATTTGTTGGGATCGTTTCGTTACAATTTAGCTAGCCATAGTGAAGCATTCATGTGCAAGCGTGCATGCGAAGCTAACTCGGTCCAACCTGGATATAAAGTGTCTCCAGAAGCTCCAGTTCCATCGTCGGCAGGAGAACTATCTCCAATAACAACGACACGTCCTGTTCCATAAGTTGCGGAAGCACACATGATATTAGAAGTGCCTTGTGCTGAAGTGCCTCTCCAAATCAATCCTTGAGCAGTTGCGTTAGCCGTTGTATTGATAGTCATAGTTGCACCGTTTGAATATTTTAATTGTGAAACAACACCTTGTGATCCATTTAAAATTGGATTGGTTGTAGTGCTTAATCTGTTAGAAGTAGTTTCAGAAATGTTGTTCAACGTAATGCTGATTCCGAATGGATTGGCTTTAACGCTATTAGTAGTCATTAAGTCATTCCAAATAGCTGGAGAATCCCAACCGTCGTTATTTCTATCAGAAACCGTATGATCGGAAATCATAAATAATCCACCACCATTTTTTACAAAATTGATAATTGCAGTTTTTTCGGCAGCAGTAAAACGGATGTTCGGTTCGTCAATGACAAAAACATCGTAGTTTTTTAAATCTTGTGCGCCAGTTCCACCATAAGTGATTCCGGTTCCAGAAGGCAAGGTTTCAACCGTATGGCCTAATTTTGCTAAAGCGATTCCCCACGATGACAATCCGCCACGCCAATAACTTTCTGGAGTTGTAGCGGTCACTGTAGATTGTGCTGGTGTAGGAAAACGTTGTGGTGACGTATCAGCATCTAAAACCCAATCCGCATTTCCAGCCGTTTCGGCTTTGGTTGCATCAAATAAAAATTTCTTTGGATTCGCTGCTACAATAGCAGTGGTAGTCGTTCTATTGGTAGTATTGTTTGATGATGTTTCTGTAACAGTATTGTCATCATTGCATGAAATAGCAAAAGCGGCCATTCCTAAAATAATTAACTTGTTTAGTTTACTCATTTTGTTTGAATTAAAAATCTTATAAACCTACAAAAAAATACTATTGTACTAGATGGGACATGTAAAAATTAATGAATTCTTAATTTTTGGAAACAAAAAATCCTAGCGAACTAGGACTTCTTGTTTTTACCATTTTTGTATTGTACTTTTTCTACAATAGGTTCTTTTTTGACTGCTTTTTTAGGAGCAAATTTCTTTTTGGGAGCCTCAGAAGTTTTGGGTTTGAAGTCTTTTTTAGGACTATTTTCTGATTTCACATAGTCTTTGGGTTTGGCTTCCGATTTATGGATGGCAATTACATCCATAGGATTTTTCGGATTTTCTTTCGTACCTCGTAAATGAATTACCAATCCGTTTAAGAAATTGCGCAACACTTGATCGCCACATTCTACATATTTTGGATGATCGGCATTTCTGAAAAAATTTCCGATTTCACCTTTCGACATTCTGAAGTCAACCAACATTAAAATTTGTTCTATTTGGTCGTCGCGAAGCATTAAAGCAACTCGTAGTTTTTTGAATATATCGTTGTTATTCATGTTTTAGAGTATTTGTTTCAAGATAGCATGTTGAATATTCAACAAGGAATTTTGAATTATGAAATTTAAAAAAGCCAAAGGTACGCTTTTTTGAAACCTTCACGCCATAATTTTTCATTGTGTTGTCCGCCTTTCACGATGATTTTTTTATTCAACATTTTGCATTCACAACGTTTGGTGTTGACTTGGTATTCCATAGCATTCAAATCTTTTACCATATCGTCGTCACCTTCGTTATCACCACAAAGAAAATACACTTTGGTTTTGAAATTTTTGGTTTGCTCCATCAACTCAAACATTTCTTTTCGGTTGAACCAAAAGGAAGGCGAGAAGCATCCTACTTTTCCGAATACGTTGGGATATTTTAAAGCACCATAAAAAGAAACCAATCCGCCTAAAGAGCTTCCCCAAAGACAGGTGTTCGAAGCGTTGGTTTTGGTACGATATGTTTTGTCTACATAGGGTTTTAGCGTTTGCACAATAAAATCAAGGTAGCTATCGGCATTTCCGCCACCGTATTTAGCATTTTTATAAGGCGTTAATTCTTCCATACGTTTTTCACCGCCGTGTTCAATTCCGATAACTATGACTTGGGCCGAAATACTATCTAATGTTTCATCCACATTCCATTCGCCTACATAAGAAGTTTTAGCATCAAATAGATTTTGACCATCGTGCATGTAAATGACTGGAAATTTCTTGGTAGAAGTAGCGTAGTTTTTAGGAAGATACACCCAAATTTTTTTCGAAGTATTCAGTTGTGGTGCTTCAATAGTGAAACTAGAAACTTGTTTACTCGCTGTGTTTTCTTGTGCATTACTGATTGATATAATCAGGAAAAGCAAAAATGGGAGGAAATTTTTCAATTTGTTTTTTTATAAAATTAGTCAATTTACTTCAATTTTAGCCACAAAACATCGTAGGCGCTGATGAAGTTTTTTTCTTGTATAGAAATGGTTTCATTTGTAATTAAATTTAGCACTTGAGATGGTTTTGAATCTCTAAAAACACTGTTGCCAAAAAAGGTGTCAAATTCAGAAAAGTTGGCAATTATAAGTACTTCACTGCCGTCTACAGCAGTTTTTTTAAACACTAACAAATGGGTGTTTTCATAGTCATAATGCTCTAAATCATTATTGTCGGCAAAGGCAGTAGTTTCTTTTCTAACAGCGATTAAGCGTTGTAATTTATGATAGACTTGACTTTCTGCAGAGGCAGATTCATGAATCGAATTCGCCATCTCCCAATTCATTTTTGAGCGGTGTAACCAGCGATTGTCCATTTTTTTGCTGTCGTCTAAAAGATAATTGTAATTGTTAGGAAGTGCAATTTCATCACCACTATAGATCATGGGTAAACCACCTAAAGACAGAATTATGGCATGTTGTAAATTGATGCGTTTTACCGCCAAATCAATTTCTTTGGTGTTGTTTTCTTTCAAGGCCCTCTCAAGTCCGCACAAAGCAGCCATTGAGCCCGACACACGGGCTTTTCCAGTTTCTGGTTCTATCATAAAGCGTTGTCCTTGGGCAAAACTTCCATTGAAACCATCGCAATAATGCTTTAAAATATACAATCGGTGTTGTAAACTGTCAAAACCTAATTCGGTAACCAAATCATCATCAAATCCTAAACCGATATCGTCGTGGCATCGGGCATAATTAATCCAAGTTGTATTTCTTGGCTTTTTAGGAACAGCAAGCATCGATTTCTTTAGTAAGCTTGTATTTCTTGTTGCTAATGATTCCCAAGTTAGGGCCATAAAATTAGCATTATAAGCAATATCACATTCATCGCCTTGTGCCAATCCTTGACCGAAGTATTTGATGATTTCAGCAGGTTCTACAATAGCTTCAGCAATATAGGCTACACCAGGTGCCACAATTTGACCGCACAATTTGAACAATTGCAAGAGTAGGTGAACTTCGGGTAAGTTTTGGTTGAATTTTCCAATTTCTTTCCACATAAAAGCTACAGCATCAAAGCGAAAAATATCGATACCTTTATTAGACCAATAGAGCATGATATCAATCATTTCAATCAATACCATCGGATTTTTATAATTCAGATCCCATTGATAATTGTAGAATAAAGTCATTACCCATTGGTTACTTTCAGGTAAAAAAGTAAAGTTACCCGGAGCAGTATTAGGAAAAATTTCAGTCATTGTTTTTTCATACGCATCCGGTACAGTTCGGTCTGGGAAAAAGTAGAAAAAATCTTTGTATTTTTCATCGCCTTGTTGGGCTTTTACAGCCCATTCGTGTTCGGAGGCACAATGATTTAATACAAAATCCATTATCAGATTCATGTCATTTTTTTGAAACTCAGCAACGACATCTTCAAAATCGGTCAAAGTTCCATATTTAGCATTGACATCACGGTAATTTCGTACCGCGTAGCCACCATCGTTTTCAAATTCGGGCACATCAAGAAACGGCATCAAGTGAATGGTATTGATCCCCAAATCTTTGAAGTAGGGTATCTTTTCTTTCAATCCTTTAAAATTGGTGTTGAAAAGGTCTACATACAACATCATTCCCACAATTTTTTCACTTGAATACCAATTGGGATTGGAAACCCGATTTAAATCGCGCTGTTTCTGGCTACTGGTGCGATTTTCAAAATTTCGAACCAACAAATGCATCAACGAATCAAATGCATCTTCTTGCAGTGGATGATTCGTATAAAGTTGTTGAAACAAATCACTAATAATTGGGAAATTTGCACCTAATCTCAAATGAAAATCTTTATCATTGATTTTTAAATTATCTAGAAAATTTTTGAGTTGTGATAATTTTTCCGCTTGTTGCATGTTTCTTGATTTTTAATGGTCGTAAAAATATTTTAAAATATAATAAAAAAAGAATATTTTAGCTAAAAATAACGAATTTGATGAACACTAAAGAGCAAAAAATAAGTTTGTTATCCGACATGATTGCTTTTGCAATTGTTGATGGCAAATTGCATGAAAGAGAATACCTATTTTTATCCCTAATTGCTTTAGAATTAGGTATTGAAAAAGATGAATTCAAGCAATTGTTTCATGAAGAAAACAGAAGTGAAATCATCAAATCGGAATTTGAACGCATTCAGCAATTTTACCGCTTGGCTTTGTTGATGCATTGTGATGGCGTGTTGCATGAACGTGAGCAGATCAAAATTCACGAAATAGGTGTGAATATGGGATTGAATCCGTTTGCTATGAAACGCGTTTTGAAAGCCATGGAGCAATCGCCAACTCGAATGATTTCTCCCGATTATTTATTAGAAGTGTTTCAAGAGCAACATAACTGAAAATTAGTCAGTTAACAAATTGTTAAACTGGTCATTTTTTCATTTTTATAACATGAATTTTTTATAAAAAATGTCAAATTGACTCAAAAATTCTGGTGGTATGTAATTTGTTTTGTAGTGGTTGTACACTAAAAATTGTTTAATTTAAAAAATACAACTATGAACTTAATGAAAAGAAACACAGTACCCTTTCCATCTATTATTGATGAATTATTTAAACCAGATTGGTTGGGTGGAATGCAGGGTTTTAATGCCACAATTCCTGCCGTAAATATTAAAGAAACGGATACTAATTTTGGTATAGAATTGGCTGCTCCTGGAAAGAAAAAAGAAGATTTTAATATTGAAATCGACCACAATGTTCTTACAATATCTTCAGAAGAAAAAGCGGAGAAAGAAGAAAAAGAAGGAAAATATACTCGTAAAGAATTTAGTTATTCTTCTTTCAGAAGAGCGTTCACATTACCAGAAACAGTGAATACAGAAAGCATCAATGCTACTTATGAAAATGGGGTTTTACAAGTTTCACTTCCAAAGCGAGAAGAAGCTTTACCAAAGCCTAAACGATTAATCGAAATTGCCTAATTTCCATTAGGTATTTCAAAAACGCAACTGTTTCAGTTGCGTTTTTTATTTATAATTTTTCCTGTAATGCTTTAATTTCATCACGGTATTTAGCAGCTTGCATGAAATCCAATTCTTTTGCCGCTTTTTCCATAGCTTTTTTGGCCTCACGAATTTTCTTTTCTATCTCCGATTTAGATAAGTACAAACTCTCCGGCTCGGCTGCCTTTAAGGCCTGATTTTCGTAATATTGTGTCGAAACCGAGTTGTTTCCAAGAGCACTTCCTAAACTCTTATTTAAAGCTTTAGGTTCCAATCCGTGTTTAGTGTTGTAAGTCATTTGTTTTCCTCTACGGTAGTTGGTTTCGTCAATGGTTTTTTGCATGGAAGCCGTAATTTTATCGGCATACATAATCGCTTTTCCATTCACGTTACGTGCGGCACGACCAACAGTTTGCGTAAGTGATCGATGACTTCTCAAAAAACCTTCTTTGTCAGCATCCAAAATAGCCACCAACGACACTTCAGGTAAATCCAATCCTTCTCGCAATAAGTTAACGCCAATCAATACATCAAACAACCCTTTTCGTAAATCTTGCATGATTTCAACACGCTCCAACGTATCTACATCGGAATGAATGTAACGGCATCGAATGGCAACTTTGGTTAAGTATTTGGTTAATTCTTCCGCCATTCGTTTGGTTAATGTTGTAACTAAAACACGCTCATCGAGTTCACAACGCTGTTGAATTTCTTCAATTAAATCGTCAATTTGATTCAAACTTGGACGTACTTCAATTATGGGATCTAATAATCCAGTAGGGCGAATCACTTGTTCTACATAAACACCTTCTGATTTTTGAAGTTCGTAATCGGCTGGCGTTGCCGAAACATAGATGACTTGGTTTTGCATGCTTTCAAATTCTTCAAACTTCAACGGACGGTTGTCCATGGCTGCAGGCAAACGAAATCCGTATTCTACTAAATTTTCCTTACGACTTCGGTCACCGCCATACATGGCATGCACTTGCGAAATGGTTACGTGACTTTCATCGACTACCATTAAAAAATCATCTGGAAAATAATCCAACAAACAGAAGGGACGCGTACCCGGCAAACGTCTGTCTAAATACCGAGAATAGTTCTCAATTCCAGAGCAATAGCCTAATTCACGAATCATCTCCAAATCGAAATTGGTGCGCTCTTCCAATCGTTTGGCTTCTAAATGCTTGCCGATTTCTTTAAAATAATCGACTTGTTTTACTAAATCTTGTTGGATATCCCAAATAGCAGCTTGCAATACATCTGGTGAGGTCACAAACATATTGGCTGGATAAATATTCAGCTTTTCATATTTTTCTAAAACTTGTGCACTTCGGGCATCAAAAGCTTCAATCTCTTCAATTTCATCACCAAAAAAGTGAATTCTGAAAGGTTCGTCAGCATAACTTGGAAAAATTTCAACCGTATCACCTTTAATTCGGAAGGTTCCTGGAGTAAATTCTGCTTCGGTTCGGGAATACAAACTTTGTACTAAACGATGTAATAATTTAGTGCGAGAAATGACTTGGTCTTTTTCAACAGAGACTACGTTTTTTTGAAATTCCACAGGGTTTCCAATACCATACAAACACGAGACCGAAGAAATCACGATAATGTCTCTGCGGCCTGAAAGTAGGGCAGAAGTGGTACTCAAACGTAACTTTTCTAATTCTTCGTTGATGGATAAATCTTTTTCAATGTACGTTCCAGTAACAGGTATAAAGGCTTCGGGTTGATAATAATCGTAATACGAAACAAAATATTGTACCGAATTATTAGGGAAAAACTGCTTGAATTCGGAGTACAACTGTGCCGCTAAGGTTTTGTTGTGTGCCAATACTAGCGTTGGTTTATCAACATTTTGAATAACATTAGCGACTGTAAAAGTCTTTCCAGAACCTGTAACGCCTAATAACGTTTGGTATTTATCACCATTGAGAATACCGTTTGAAAGTTTTTCAATCGCTTGCGGCTGATCGCCAGTAGGCTTGTAATCGGAGATGACTTGGAATTTCATTAATTAAGTTTCAAAAGTTCTGAGTTACAAAGTTACAAAGTTATGGTTGTATCAAATCGAAAACTTCCAATCCTTTTGTTGTTTTTCACTTAAAAAAGTCCAAGCTATAAAGCGGCTTATTTTTTGACCTTGTGCCATTTCGATGGTTTTTATTTCGACGGCTCCGACTTTGTTTAGGGTTTTGTATAAGCTTCTTAAATTGTCTTTTTTAGACACCAAAGTAGTAAACCAAAAAACCTGTAATGGATATTTGACACTTTCGTAAATCATTTGAGTGATGAAAGCAAATTCACCACCTTCGCACCATAATTCGGCATTTTGACCACCAAAATTTAAGGTCGGATTTTTAGTTCTGGTATTTTCAAGATTATTGACTTTCCTAATGCTAGCTTTGGTCGCTTCCTCTTGTGAAGCATGAAACGGTGGATTGCATATAGTAAATGCGAATTTATCTTCGGGCAAAATAATATTTTTGAAAATATACCGCGGTTCTACTTGCAGCTGCAAACTGATGGCGTCAATCAATTTTGGATTTTCAGAGATGATTTTCTTGCAATTTTGAATCGCATTTTCATCAATGTCAGTACCAACAAACGACCATTTATAGTTGTGGTTTCCAATAATGAGATAAATGCAGTTCGCACCAATACCAATATCCAAGCCTACAATTTGTTCGCCTTCAGGTAGCATACCGTTGTTAGAATTTGCCAACAAATCGGCTATGTAATGAATGTAATCGGCTCTTCCCGGAATTGGCGGACAAAGGTAGCCTTGGGGAATATCCCAATTTTGAATCTCATAATCGGAAATTAAAAGGGCTTTATTTAAGGCTTTAACTGCTTCTGGATTCGCAAAATCTAAGGTTTCAACTTCGTGTTCGTTGTTGAAAACAAAGGATTTTAATTCCGGAAAACTAAGGGATAACTTCTCAAAATCGTATCTAAATCTATTTGGATTTCTAGGATGTAAAGTGGTTTTTTCGGGATTTTTTTTGTTCTTCATGTAGTCATTTCTCTATATCAAATATAAGAAATAATTTTAGAAATAACTTTAGAAATAACTTATAGATTAAGAAGATTATTGATTTGTGCGTATTGCAAAAGCATGATTGTTTTAGCATCCTTAATACGACCATTTTTAATCATTTCTAATGCTTTAAGAAAATCAATTTCAAGCACTTCGATATTTTCTTGCTCATCCGCCAATCCGCCACCATCGTTGACTTTCATGTCTTTAGAATATTCCGCTACAAAAAAATGAACAATTTCGGTTACAGAACCCGGTGACATATATACTTCAAATACTTTTTGTACACTCGAAATCTTATATCCCGTTTCTTCTTCAGTTTCACGTTTGATGCATTCTTCAGCGTTGTCTTTGTCTAAAAGTCCGGCGCAAGCCTCAATCATCATACCGGTTTCGTTACCGTTTAAGTAAGTAGGCATTCTAAATTGTTGCGTTAAAATTACCGTTTTATTTTCTTTATTGTAGAGTAAAATAGTCGCGCCATTTCCTCTATCGTAGGCTTCTCTCGCTTGGGTTTCCCAGGTGCCATCTTTTTTTAAATAGTCGTAGGTGATTTTACGTAACACATACCAGTTGTTAGAGAGCACTTCGGTTTTTGTAATCTTAATATTTTGATTTGACATAGTAAACAATTTTTAGTCGAAACATTCCATTAGCAATAAATCGCCTTCTTCATGTTGGATGGTTACCAATCCATCTTCTAGCACTTCATTGCTGCTTCCGGTGCGGTAACCCATCGTTAGTGCTTCGTTTTGTAATGAATATTTGAGGTTTTTAGTGGTTATTCCGGAAACAGTTCCGATAGGGATTAACGAAATAGGAGTGGCTTTAGTATACCACTTTTCAAATTTAGTAGGCAACAAAAATATTTTAGAGTGATCGTCTAGAATTACAATTTTTAATTTGTGACGGTAACTCACAATATTGGTAATGTTAGTAATGGTATGATCGGCGCGTTTTCCGGTGGCCCAAACTACATTTACGGCTTGATGCCCTTTTTCAATCAAATAGTCGAAAGCTTTTTCTAAATCGGTTTTGTCTTGGTTGGGTGTGTATACAATTTCAAGTGGAAACTGTTTTTCTTTATAAACTTCAGGGTTGAAATTGTCGTCAAAATCGCCTAAAAGTACATCAACTTTAATATCCAATTGCAATACACGATCAATCGCATTGTCAAGTACCACGACAACAGGTGACCATTCGAGCAGCTGGCCTAATAACTCAAAACTGCATGAAGCACCATTAGCAATAATTAGTGCAGGTTCTTGGTCGTCGCGAACGATATGGTGTGAAGACATTTTAGAAGTACGAAGTTAAAGGTACGAATGATGTAAAAGTAGCTAAAAAAATTATTTTAAAAATTCGTAATTTTTAATTCCTAATTAATTATTGAACTGTGTAGTTTCTTGTATCAATTTCAGATAAATGAAAATAACCTAAAGGATATTCACTTTCATTTGTTTGGTTTACGATATTTCCTCTTAAGGTTGCTGGAGGTGTAGCAAATGGACTGCCGCCAGCGCTTCCAGCAATGTTTAGTAATTTATTCATATAATTGAAATAGCGAACTGAAATGCCTTCTAAACTAAAAAGTAATTGATCGCCAGCTTTGAGCTTGTCGTCTGTGTAAAACCCGAACATTTGATTGCCTTGAAAGAACTCATCTTTAAGTACTCCAAATTCAGGAATGGCTTTGGTCGAATTTTTCGCACCAATCAAATAATTATTGTCTTCTAAACCATTGTCTTGATAGAAAAATTTCACCTGAATTTCATCACCACCAAAACCTTGAACGGTGTTTTGTTGGATATTGTCAATGGTAGGTGTTGCCAATAGTTTTTCTGTTGCAGTATACGTTTGTCCTGCATATTGAACCATTAGCGTATAATTTTCATTAATTACAGGGACAAAATTGGTGCAAACATATTCGCCAGTATTTGGAGTTTCGGTAAACGTGAAAACCGTGTTGGCACTATTTGTAACATATACTACGGCACCAGAAACAGTCGGAATGACATTGCTGTAATAATCGGTTGTAGTGGTAAGTTTGATTTTTTGAGTGCTTCCATCGGTTCCTTTTTGCCATAAAATGTTGGCATCAATCACTAATTTAGGATTGGCCGTATCCAAAGCAACATTGACTTTATCTTCACAACTCATTAAAAGAATTATTGCAAAAAGCGCTATTATTTTTTTCATTTGATTAGAATTTAAAATTATAAGAAACGGCAGGAACAATCCCAAAAATAGACAATCGAATGGCTTCGTTGTTGCCTGAATCTTGATTTTGACGAAAGCTTATCGAAGCGGCATTTTTTCGTCCGTAAAGGTTGTAAATACTGAAAACCCATTCGCCTTTCCATTTTTTGTTGGCCTTTTGTTTTGGAGTTAAGGTCGCAGAAACATCCAAGTGATGGTACAACGGCAAGTTGTTTTCATTGCGCAATCCATAACTCGGAACCGTAATTCCTTGATAGGTATATTGCCCATTAGGATACGTAACCGGTTGGCCTGTTTGAAGTACGAAATTTGCACCGAAATTCCATTTTTTATTGAATTTATACGAACTGGTAATGGCTAAATTGTGCATTTTATCGTAAGCCGATCGGTACCAATTTCCATTGTTGATTCCGGTTTCAATAGCAGTTCTTCCAGGAGTTCTTTGTTCAGAACGTGAAAGGGTGTAAGCAATCCAACCACTCAATTTTCCCGTATTTTTTCGGAACATTACTTCCAAACCATACGATCGCATTTCGCCATTCAGAATCACTTGCTCGATGGCTTCATTGGCAATCAAATCGGCACCATCAATATAATCCATTCGGTTTTTGATTTTTTTGTAAAAACTTTCTACTTCCAACGAATATTTATCGTCTTTAAAATTGGCAAAATAACCTACGGCAAACTGATCGGCAATTTGAGGTTTGATATAGTTGTCACTTGGAGTCCATACGTCTAGCGGAGTAGGCGAAGCCGTGTTGGAAACCAATTGTAGATATTGAACCATTCGGTTGTAACTGGCTTTTAAAGAGCGATTTTCATTCAGTTCATAAGCGACAGAAAAACGTGGTTCGAAGTTGTTAAAACTTGCAATGGTTTTGTTTTTGCCAAAATATTCGGTGCTTATTGGAGTTGCTTTTTCATATATTTTTAAATCAGAATCGAAAGTCACCGGTTGGTTGTTGGCATATAAATTTACCGTTGAATTTCCTAATCGGTAAAACATACTGTAACGCAAACCGTATTCTACATTGATTTTATCACTTACTTTTTGTTCGGCATCGACATACAAAGCGGGTTCAAAAGCATATTTTTTTTCCAATTGTCTGTAATTGATTCCAGAATCATCACGACTAGGCTCGATAGTGCCTGGATTGAAATTGTAATAAATAGCATTTGCACCATAATTCAACTTGATTTTATCCGATAAATAATATTTGAAATCGTATTTAAGATTGTAGTTTCTAATGCCCGAATTCCAATTAAAGCCTACAAAATCAAGGTTTAATCCGTAGTAATAATCGCTATAAATCATTGACAAATTGGAAAATAATTTGTCGGAAAACAAATGATTCCAACGTAGGTTTAAAGTAGAATTTCCATAGGTATTGGTAAAACTTTGATTGATGGCAAACACATCACGTCCAAAATATCCCGATAGGTATAAGTTGTTGTTTTTGTTGAGTTTGTAGTTTAATTTGGTATTCAAATCATAAAAATAAGCCGAATTTTTATTGTTGGATAATTTCAAAAACAAATGGGCATACGAAGCACGACCTCCGATAAGAAACGAACCTTTGTCTTTTACAATTGGACCCTCGGCTAACAATCGGCTGGAAATTAGTCCGATACCACCATTGATGTGAAAATCTTTACTGTTTCCATCTTTTTGATAGATGTCTAAAACCGAAGAGGCACGACCACCAAATCGAGATGGAATGCCGCCTTTGTACAATTTTAAATCCTTAATAGCGTCTGGATTGAATACGGAGAAGAATCCGAAAAGGTGTGACGAATTGAAAATGGTAGCTTCATCTAATAAAATTAAATTCTGATCGGCACCGCCACCACGAACGTTGAAACCCGATTGGCCTTCGCCAGCATTGGTAACACCAGGCAAAAATAAAATCGACTTAATAATGTCGACTTCGCCCAACACGACAGGCATTTGCTTGATGGTAGCAATCGACATTTTATTGACACTCATTTCGGGTTTTCTCGTGTTGGTTTTAGTTTTTTCAGTAATGATCACTTCTTGAAGTACTTCACCTGTTTCGATAAGACCATAGTTCTTTTTGATATTTTCGGTCAATGAAATTTTTTCATCAATCGTTTCGTAGCTTACATAGCTGATGCTCAATTCGTAATCGCCTTTTGGAAGCGTTAGTGAATAAAAGCCGTACTCATTGGTAATGGTGAAAATTTTAGTTCCTTTTACAACCACGTTAACACCAATAAGAGTTTCGTTATTTTTTTGGTCGGAAATGGTTCCGCTTATAGTATATTTTTCTTGAGAAAATCCGATGGTAGTTATCAGTAACAAAAGAAAACAAGTCAGAAATTTTGAGATTGGCATAAGGTATTATTTTGAACTGCAAATTTGGCGAATATTACCGTTTATTGTTACATAACGAATGTTAATGTATGGTTAATAATTAAAGCGTTATATTTGTTTTTTGAATACATTTACGCATTGATTTTATAGAAATGAGAGTTGCTTTTTTACTTATTTTTTTGATTAGTTTTTCTTTTGAAGGTCAAGCTCAATTTGAATCCTCAAAAAAGAAAGTAAATATTAGTGCCAGGCCAGATAAAGCACCAAAGAAAAAAGCAATTCTGCCTCAAAATCCGCAAGCATCGGTTCCACCAGCGATTAAATTTGAAAGTAAATTTTTTAAAAATCCCGATGATAAATTTTTGCAAGGATTGCCCGAACTTCCCAAAGTAGGCGACATCCAGCCTAAAACCTACGATTTAAAAAAACCTTCGGATGATTTTACTCAAAAGTTCAACGAACAACTCAAAGAAGATGGAATTAGCCCGGAGTTGTTTAATCGCGACATGAATTTGGGAGATTTTACGGTTTATGCACCTCAAATTACCATTGGTGCGCGTGATTATGGTGTAATTGATGGCGATTTGGTAAGGATCTGGCTTAATGGCGAGTTGGTGACACGCGAAGTTTATTTGGAGTCTGATTTCAAGAGTATTATTTTACAACTCAAAAAAGGTAATAACTTACTTGAGATTGAGGCACTCAATTATGGCGAACTATCACCTAATACAGGGCAATTTAATTTTTTTGATGAAAATAAAGAACTTATAACGGTGCAATATTGGAATTTAGGCATTGGTTACCGAGCTAGAATTACCATTAACTATGAAGATAAGATTTTAAAGAAACTCGATGAAAAATAATAGAAGTTGCCTAATGATGTAAGCAACTTCTAATGGTATTATAATAAACTTTTCAACTCCGAAACGTTTTGTAAATTTTCTATTTTTCGCATTACAAATACATGTTGTAGTACTGTTCCTGAAGTATTGATTAATTTGAATTTATCGGATTCAAAAATATACGAATCGCCATTGCCATCAAACGCCAAAAGTGTGTTTTTAGAACTCGGACTAAAGGCAAATCGATACGGACTGTAATTGTTATACCCATCATACTTTAAGATACCGTTGAATTTATTGTCAAGTAGGTAAATGAATAAGGGTTTGATCTCTTTTCCGTTTTCATTTTTATATGCTGCAAAAATTTCTACTGGATTTTGAAGTCTTTGAATTTGGTCGCAATTGTAAATTCCTAAATTAGAAATGGATAATGAACGCGTTAATTGATTGGCTTGAGTGTTGGCTACTGCGGTTTGTTTTATGTTTTCATTAGCCATTTTTATAGCTTCTTTTCTTTTTTCAATTAAGGCAATACAGTCAGCTGAGTTTTGAAGGTTGGTATACCTTGTATACATTTCTGTTTTATGACTATCAAAATAGGTAATCCAATCTAACAGACTTAAATTTTGTTCTTCAGACGACATATACGATTTGCTTTTTTCCCAGAAACAGTTTACATAATCACGGTTGGTAAATATTTTTATAGAATCCGTTTTTTTAATAGTATTGATTCCGCCAGTTAAGGTTGCCAAGGTTTTTTCTAGTTCCGAATTTCTTTTGGCGAATTTTTGGCAGTATTTATCAAACTTTTTAATCTTTTTTTGTTGAATTTCATACGCTTTATTCATTTTAGCATACAGATCTGAAGAAGGGTTTATTTTTAAATTATCAGAAATCATTTTAGCATCGTTGATGGAAAATTCACCGGTAGAATCTTTTAAAACAATGGTGTAAGTATCATTATCATTGGGTGAAATGACGCAAGAATTCCAGTTTTTGTTCCATTCTCTTTCGGATATTGCTGTTGTGGTATTGGTGGTCCAATTGATTTTTTTGAAGTTCAGATTTTGAACATTACTACGAACTTTAAAATTAATATTGAAGACTAACTCGGAGTTGTTATCCGAAATCTTTTTTAAACTATAAGAAGGTGTTTCGTTGGTAATTCTGGTTTTGAATCCATTTATTCGAGCCACATTATTGGCAATAGCTCTTTTGTAGGATTCGATGGTTTCATCGTTTCTTGAAAATCTCGATTTTTCCTTTATTGGCAAAGAGTCTTTATCCTTATTTTTAGTCTTTTCAAAAGAAAAAGTATAAAATTCTTTCATAGAATTGGTGCCTGATGCGAGTTTGATTCCTAGCTTTTTTGTGTCTTCAAATCCATCGCAAGCAACATTATTGCATAAATTGTAGTATCTGATATCTTCTAAATTATTACTATCGATGACATCATCACCACCAAAATTAGATCCGTTTGAACTTAATTTAGACAATTCTTGCCATTGGTTGGTTGCGTTTAATTGATAGAAATTCAGATTGGGAAGTTCGTTTGTAATCTTGAAATCAAGGGTGATATTTTTACCATTTTTCAAGAATACTTCTTCACCATTTTGAGAAGCATTAATTTT
Organism: Flavobacterium sp. FG139; assembly: GCF_057809695.1. Classification (NCBI taxonomy): domain Bacteria; kingdom Pseudomonadati; phylum Bacteroidota; class Flavobacteriia; order Flavobacteriales; family Flavobacteriaceae; genus Flavobacterium; species Flavobacterium sp. FG139. The sequence continues at coordinate 229,589 of NZ_JBMDKL010000002.1, read as the reverse complement.
GAACATTCCAGCCGAATTGAAATGAAAATTTTCGGTTCCATCGTGAAAATCCATCGGAATATTGGATAAAATATAATCTACAGGTTCTCTGTATTCAATGTACTTAAGAGCAATGGTTCCAGTTACTGCATTTCCATTTTTATCTACAAAGGCATTTTCTGGAATGTTGATTTTAGTACCCGATGGGTAGGCTAATGTTTCCGATTTGTCAGTATTAATCGTATAAGCAGTTTCTTTTAGTTTTACTCCAGCAAAATTAATGGTAGCCTCTTTTTTTTGTGATAGGATTACCGTAACACGTCTGTTTTGAGCCTTTCCTTTTTCCGTTTTGTTATCAGCAATTGGATTCAGAAATGATTTACCACTGATGTAGATATTTTGTTCTAAAAAGCCATTATTTTTAAAAAAATCAGACACAGTTTTAGCGCGATTATTGGATAAAGTATAGTTGTAATTAATATCACCTATGTTGTCTGTATGACCGATTATTTGTACATAATAATTGTCTTTTGATTTTTTTAAAGAAGCAATTTTAGCTAAAATTTTTTGAGTGTCGTTAGAAGAAATAGAATAAGAAGCAGTTTCGAATTTTATTTGAAATTCTTTGATGTTTTGAGCCGTTATATTGGTAAATATAATCAGACAAGCAATAAAAAGTAGTTTTCTCATGATAGTTTTGTTCTCAAAGTATAACGATGATTTTTTGTGTTAATTATATAGAGGGACAAAATGAAGAAAAGGTTGGGAACGAAGTTCAATAATTCAAAATAAAAAAGACGACTGGTTAAGTCGTCTTTGATATTATAAGAAGTGAAACTATTTTAATTCACTCAAAATGGCATTGAAGGTGGCACTCGGGCGCATGGCTTTAAACATCAATTCTGGATTGGGTTTGTAATAACCGCCAATTTCTTGATGAGTTCCTTGTGCACCAATTAATTCGGCATTAATTTTAGCTTCATTCTCAGTCAATTCTTTTGCAATAGGTTCGAATTTAGCTTTTAATTCGGCATCTTTGGTTTGTGTTGCCAACGCTTGAGCCCAATATAAGGTAAGATAAAAATGTGAACCTCTATTGTCAATTTCACCTACTTTACGAGATGGAGATTTGTCGGTATCTAAGAATTTTTCGGTAGCGGCATCCAAAGTTTCCGATAATACTAAGGCTTTAGAATTATTGAATACTTGGCCTAAATGTTCTAATGAAACACCAAGCGCTAAAAATTCACCTAACGAATCCCAGCGTAAATAACCTTCTTCAATAAATTGTTCGATGTGTTTTGGAGCCGAACCACCAGCACCAGTTTCAAACAATCCACCGCCATTCATTAACGGAACTATCGAAAGCATTTTGGCCGAAGTTCCCACTTCTAAAATTGGAAATAAATCGGTTAAATAATCACGAAGCACATTTCCAGTTACCGAAATCGTGTCCAAGCCTTTTATGATTCTTTCTAAAGTAAAATTAGTGGCTTCGATAGGATTTAGAATTCTGATGTCTAACCCAGTAGTATCGTGATCTTTTAAATATAAGTTTACTTTTTCAATCAATTGTCGGTCGTGTGCACGATTTTCATCCAACCAAAAAACAGCTGGAGTATTGGATAATCTGGCACGATTTACCGCCAATTTAACCCAGTCTTGAATAGGAGCGTCTTTGACTTGGCACATTCTAAAAATGTCTCCAGCTTCAACCGACTGTTCCATTAAAACCGTTCCGTTGGTATCGGTAACTTTTACAACACCAGCAGCACTCATTTGAAATGTTTTATCGTGAGAACCGTATTCTTCTGCTTTTTGAGCCATCAAACCAACATTTGGAACGCTTCCCATAGTTTTAGGGTCGAAAGCACCGTGCTTTTTGCAAAAATCTATAGTGGCTACATAGACACCTGCATAAGCACGATCTGGAATTACAGCTTTGGTATCTTGACCTTTTCCTTCAGCATTCCACATTTGTCCAGAAGTTCTAATCATTGCGGGCATAGATGCATCAATAATTACATCCGATGGGACGTGTAAGTTGGTAATCCCTTTATCAGAATTGACCATGGCTAAAGCAGGACTAGTTTCATATACCTTGTTAATCGCAGCTTCTACTTCAGCTTGTTCCGGACGACCTGCAATTTTTGCATACACATCACCCAAACCATTTTTCGTATCAACACCTAACTCTTTGAATAAGTCAGCATATTTTGTGAAAACATCTTTGTAGAAAACAGCAACGGCAGCACCAAAAATAATGGGATCCGAAACTTTCATCATCGTTGCTTTCATGTGAATTGAAAATAAAACACCTTTGGCTTTGGCATCTTCAATTTCTTTAGCAATGAATTCTTTAAATTTATTTAAACTCAAAGCCGAGCTATCAATAATTTCACCTGCTTTTAAAGGTGTACTTGCTTTTAAAATGGTAGCATTTCCATTGTTATCAAAGAATTCGATTTTAACGTCGGTAGCTTCTTTAACCGTAACTGAGGTTTCACTTCCGTAAAAATCACCATGGTCCATACTGGCCACATGAGTTTTAGAATCTGCTGACCAAGCACCCATAGAATGCGGATGTTTTTTGGCGTAATTTTTCACGGCTTTCGGCGCTCTACGATCGGAGTTTCCTTCACGTAGCACCGGATTCACGGCTGATCCTAACACTTTAGCATATTTAGCTTTAACGGCTTTCTCTTCGTCTGTTTGAGCATCTTCAGGAAAGTCGGGTAGGGCATACCCTTTAGCTTGTAGTTCTTTAATGGCGCCTTTCAATTGTGGAACAGAAGCTGAGATGTTAGGTAATTTTATAATGTTGGCTTCTGGAGTATTCGCCAATTGACCAAGTTCGGTTAACGCATCTCCAATTTTTTGATCTTCTTTTAAATATTCTGGAAAGTTGGCGATGATTCTTCCGGCTAGAGAAATATCTCTGCTTTCTACATCAATAGCTGCAGTCGCTGCAAATGATTTAATTATGGGTAATAATGAAAATGTAGCCAACATAGGGGCTTCATCTGTAATCGTGTAAATAATTTTAGACTTTGACATTTGTTGTTTGTTTTTATGCCAAACGATACGTCTCGTTTGTAATAGTGTGTTATGATATTATTAAATTTCGCGGACAACAAATATATGAAAATGCGATAAAATAGATTATGATTTCTAACGAAATCGATTGAATTATGAATTTCATATTTAAACGAATTTAAATTATGATATTCGTAATTTTGAGGTGTTTTTTTGCATAAAAAAAATCCTTTCGTTTTGGGAAAGGATTTTTATTACTTTGAAAAGAAGCATTAGTTTTTGTATCTTCTTTCTTTGATTTTTGCTTTTTTACCAGTAAGTTCTCTAAAGTAGTAGATACGAGCTCTTCTAACTTTACCTCTTTGGTTCAATTCAATTTTTTGTAAAGCTGGCATGTTAACTGGGAAGATACGCTCTACACCAACTGATCCAGACATTTTACGAATTGTAAAAGTTTCTGTAATTCCAGAACCTTTTCTTTGAATAACAACTCCTTTGAAAAACTGAGTTCTTGTTTTTTCACCCTCTTTAATTTCGTAGTAAACTGTGATAGTATCACCAGCTCCGAATGCAGGGAAATCTTTTTTTGTTGATAATTCGTTATTTACGAAATCTACTAAATTTGCCATTTTTAATGCTAATTATGGTTTAAAATCTGAACAACATTCACGGTTCTCGCCAGAGGTTGGTCAAATGTGGGTGCAAATGTAAAAATTATTTTTAATTTTGAATGATAAATTTTCAATTATTTTGAGTTAAACCAATAATTTCAATTGTTCTTTAATCTGTTCATTATCAATAGGAAACGGTTTGTTATTTCGAATGGCTTCATACAGTTCATCAAATAATCCATTAAAGTTTCCTTTTAAAGATGGAATTTTTTCTATAATGCATTCATTTTGGTCATTATAATAGGTCAGCTTTCCTTCTTTATTGAGTTTTTCTTTTCCAAAAGTAGCATCCAAAGGCGACATCCCTGCAACGAGTTGGTTTTCTTGTTCGTCGCAAAATTCTTTAACAAAACTGCCTTTGGTTCCGTGAATTACAATTCCGGCTTGAGCATCGGTAACCAACATACTCGTAGTAATAAATACATTTACTTTATTCGCAAATTGAATGTGCATAAAGGCAAAATCAACTACTTGCGAATGTTCACGATACCTGTTTTTATACCCATAATGTGCAACAGGTTTCCCAAAAATTGAAATGGCTTGGTCAATTAAATGCGAACCCAAGTCGTACCAAATACCACTACTTGGCAAGGGCGTTTCTTTAAAGGCTTTTGGCCCAATAGTAGGTCGGTAACGGTCAAATCGCAAATGCATTTCAATAATCTCTCCCAATTTTCCGCTTTCAATCACGTTTTTGGCAGCCATGATGTCGCTACTCCAACGGCGGTTATGGTATATAAATACGTTGCGGTTTACTTTCGTTGCTAATTCTAAAAGGCTATTAAATTCTTCTACAGTAGTAGTGGCCGGTTTTTCAATTAAAACGTGTTTACCCGATTCTAAAACGCGCTGTGCCAATTCAAAATGGGTATTATTGGGCGTATTTATCACTACTAATTCGATAGTATCATCTGAAAGTAATGAATCAAGTGTTGCAAAACTTTTTACATTCGGATAATCTACATGTGCTTTGAGTTCATTTCGTTCTAAAACGGCATAAAAATCAAAACCTTTGTTGGTAGCCAAAAACGGTGCATGAAACACTTTCCCCGACATCCCATAGGCCAATAATGCAGTAACAATGGGTTTCATAATTAGTCTTCTAATAAATCGGGACGCCTGTTTTTGGTGTGTTCATACGCCATGTCTTCGCGCCATTTATCAATTTTGGCAAAATGACCACTGGTTAAAATTTCGGGAACTTTCCATCCGTTATAATCGGCAGGTCGTGTATATATGGGGCCTGAAAGCAACCCATCTTGAAAGCTATCCGTTAATGCCGAAGTTTCATCACTTAATACCCCTGGAATCAAACGAATCAAGGCGTCAGACAACACCAATGCACCCAACTCGCCACCTGATAAAACGTAATCGCCAATCGAAATTTCTTTGGTAATAAAATGATCGCGAACACGTTGATCGACACCTTTATAATGGCCACACAAAATAATGATGTTTTCATACATCGACATCGTATTCGCCATTTTCTGATTCAACGTTTCTCCATCTGGCGTCATATAAATAATTTCGTCGTACTCGCGTTCACTTTTTAATTTGGTGATACAAGCATCAATGGGTTGCACCATCATCACCATTCCGGCGCCACCACCAAAAGGGTAATCATCTACACTTTTTTGCTTGTTGGTGGTATAATCGCGCAGGTTGTGAAAATGTACTTCAACCAAACCTTTATCGATAGCACGTTTCATAATGGATGCCTCAAACGGACTTCGCAACAATTCGGGTAAAATGGTAATAATGTCTATTCGCATATTTTATAATCAAGGGCACAAAGGTACAAAGATTTTTCAGGAGCCATTTCCAGCTTTCCACTATATCTTTTCTTGTTTTAAAGAAAAACAAGAAAAGGATGCCGTTTCAATCTGGGCTAGGGCTTCAGTGAAATAAGATATTTTTGGATTTAAACACCAAACTGTCTCAAATGATGGTCTAAATGTTTCCACATCAAAGCATCCCAGTCTTCAGAGGTCATTTTTCCCCAAAATGGATGGTCTGTTAATTGAATTGACGCTTTGCCTTCACTTGAAAACCGACTAATATTTGCTATTAATTCTTTTTTAGTAGTTTCCAAATCAAGATTTTCGGTAATGATAAATTCTTTGGCTGTAGGCGAATTTTTTCCCATATCACCACCATAGAATACTTTTTTCTTTAACAATCTTCCCAATAATTTCATTAGAAAATTGATTTTCAAATCCATTTTTCCAAAAGCAACATCAGTAGCCAGTTTACAATGTTTAAGCATTTGGGCTGCCGACATTTTTCCCCATAAAGGTTGACTTTGTTCGGTAAGGCTGTTTATTCTTGCAATCATCACATCGTTAGATGCTTTGTCGTAAATTGAGTTCATAAGTTTTGTTTAAAATGCTATTCAAAGGTACAATTTTAAGGTTTATCACCAATATTATATTAAATTTGCACCACAATTTAAAAATTTAGAAAATGGAAAATGGTATATATGCTAAATTCAACACCACTAAAGGCGCGATTTTAGTGAAATTAACACACGATTTAACTCCAGGAACCGTAGGAAATTTTGTGGGATTAGCAGAAGGTCAATTAGAAAACAGTGCTAAACCAATGGGAAAACCGTATTATGACGGATTGAAATTTCACAGAGTTATTCCAGATTTTATGATTCAAGGTGGTTGTCCACAAGGAATTGGTTCGGGTGGCCCAGGGTATAGTTTTGACGATGAGTTTCATCCTTCATTAAAGCACGATAAACCAGGTGTTTTGTCCATGGCAAATTCAGGACCAGGAAGTAATGGTTCTCAATTTTTTATCACGCATGTGCCAACTACTTGGTTGGACGGAAAGCATACTGTTTTTGGTCATGTTGTAGAAGGACAAGAAATAGTTGATGCGGTTGCGCAAGGCGATTTTATTGATTCTATCGAAATAGTTAGAGTAGGTGAAGAAGCACAAAAATGGAATGCTATTGAAGCTTTCAGAACTTTTGAGGGCTCGCGATTAAAACGAATTGAAGAGGCTAAAAAGCAAGCTGAAGAAGCTATGGAAAAATTGGCTGCTGGTTTTGAAAAAACAGCAAGCGGTTTGCGTTATAAATTCATCCAAAAAGGGAATGGGAAACAAGCAGAAGCTGGAAAAACAGTTTCGGTTCATTATACAGGACAATTAGAAAATGGAAAAACATTTGATTCTTCTTATCCAAGAAAAAAACCAATCGAATTTCCATTAGGAAAAGGGCATGTTATTGAAGGTTGGGATGAAGGAATTGCGCTTTTGCAAGTAGGTGATAAAGCTCGTTTTGTAATTCCGTCTTATTTAGGTTACGGTTCTAGCGGTGCTGGAGGCGTTATTCCTCCAAATGCAACATTGGTTTTTGATGTTGAATTAATGGATGTGAAGTAACATATAAATTTTTGTTAAATACTTTAAAAGCTGTCTTCGGATGGCTTTTTTTGTTATTTTTACTACACCAAAACCAAATAAAGATGAAAACAAAAATGATTACTTCTGTTGCTCTATTGGCAATCTTCCTATACTCATGTGGAGGTTCAAAATCAACAGCTGCAGCAGTAGAAACTGTAAAAAAAGTAGAACTTACTCCAGCTTTAGCTGAAGGAAAAGGATTGTACGAAAATAATTGTGCAAAATGCCACAAACTATATGATCCTGCCGATTACACTGCCGAAAAATGGACAGGAATTTTGAAATGGATGCAACCCAAAGCTAAAATTACTGACGAGCAACGAACCAGTATTTACAATTATCTTGTTATGAACAAATAAAAAAAAGGCTGTATTTTGTACAGCCTTTTTTTATGTTTATAAAGTAAAACCATCGGGTAATGTAGCTCCTTTTTTGACTACAATAATTCCGTCTTTAATAGTGTATAAGTTGGTATTGGCATCTTCCAAATGTGTACCTCCATTGAGAATCACATCATTTCCAATTTTACAGTTCTTATCTACAATAGTGTTGTTTATCGAACAGCGTTCTCCAATACCGATATTGATGATGTTGTGTTCTGAGTTATGTCTGATTTCCTCTAAATTCTGATAGTAATCATTTCCCATTAAATAGGAATTTGATATTACGGAACCAAACCCAATTCGGCTTCTAATTCCAACTACAGAATGTTCAATACTTGCGCCATTAATGATACAACCTTCTGCTACAACCGATTTATCTATCGTTGTTGCTCCGGTTATTTTGGATGGCGGTAACACCCTAGCACGGGTATAAATTTTACTTGAATTATCAAAAAGATTGAATTTCGGGATATCATCAGTCAATCCTAAATTGGCTTCAAAAAACGAATCGATGTTTCCAATATCGGTCCAATATCCTTCGTATTGGTAACTCAATATCTTTTGTTTTCCAATGGCTTGTGGGATAATTTCTTTTCCAAAATCTTTGGTGTCTGGATTAGACATTAATTCGATTAACAAATTTCTATTGAAAATATAAATTCCCATAGAAGCCAAATAAAGTTTTCCTTCTGCTTTTGATTCCTCGCTGACTTCTGAAGTCCATTCGGGTAACAAACTGGCATTTGGTTTTTCAATAAAAGAGGTGATGTAATTTTCAGAATCGGTTTTTAAAATGCCAAACTCCGGAGCTTCTTTAGCTGTTACAGGCAAAGTAGCAATAGAAATGGCAGCACCACTTTTTTGATGAGCCTCAATCATTTCATTGAAATTCATTTGATACAACTGATCACCTGATAAAATCAAAGCATAATCAAATTCATGATTTAGAAAATGGTTCATACATTGACGCACTGCATCGGCTGTTCCTTGAAACCAAGTCGGATTATCGGGCGTTTGTTCGGCAGCTAAAATATCGACGAATGCCGTGCTAAAATGACTGAAATGATAGGTGTTTTTGATGTGTTGGTTCAGTGATGCCGAGTTGAATTGGGTCAAAACAAACATTCTTTTAATGTCTGAATTGATACAATTGGAAATCGGAATGTCGACCAATCGGTATTTACCTGCAATAGGAACTGCTGGTTTGGATCGACTTTCAGTTAAGGGCGATAATCTTGAACCTTGTCCGCCACCTAAGATAATGGCTAATGTACTTTTTTTCATAATGTCGAATTCAGGATTGATTTAGTTGGTTATGCCTTTTCTTTTTCAAATTTTGAAATCACGTCACTGTAATAATTGTAGGTTGTTTTGGCGATTGATTCCCAGCTGAATTTTTCTAAAACACGTTTTCTGCCTTTTTTTCCCATAGCAGTTGCTAAATTTTCATCGCGTAACAAAATATTGATTTTAGTGGCAAAATCTTTTTGAAAAGCGTCTGGGTTTTTAGGATTAAAATCGGTTCGGGAAACGCTTTCAAGCGGAATGAGATAACCCGTTTCACCTGCTACAATAATTTCAGGAATACCACCAACTTCACTTCCTACTACTGGGGTTTCACACGACATCGCTTCTAAGTTGATGATTCCGAAAGGTTCATACAAAGATGGACAAGCAAAAACACGAGCATGACTGTACAATACTTTAATTTTTTCTCTTGGAAGCATTTCTGAAATTAGAATAACTCCATCGCGTTCCGATTTTAGTTTGGCAATAAGTTGTTCTGTTTCAGCGGCAATTTCAGGCGTGTCGGGCGCACCAGCACAAAGCACCACTTGGCAATTTTTATCAAAATACTGGGCTGCCGAAATCAATTGAGAAATTCCTTTTTGACGCGTAATTCGTCCTACAAAAAGCACAAAAGGCACTTCTGGATTGATTCCGTATTCCTTAAGTAAATTGGTGTCAAAAGTCGGTTGGTAATATTCTGGATCGATACCGTTATGGATGACTGTGACTTTCTCTGGCGCTATGCCATACGCTTCAACTACATCCGATTTCATTTGTTCGCTAACGGCTATTACGCCATCAGCAGTGTTGTAGGCGTGTTGTTCGATCCAGCGCGACAAAAAATAACCATTACCCAGTTGTTCTACTTTCCATGGGCGATGCGTTTCCAAACTGTGTGTTGTTAGAATCAGCGGCACTTGGAGTAATTCTCTTGAAAATATTCCAGCCAAATGCGTATACCAAGTGTGGCAATGTATAATGTCGGCATCTAAAGTATGTTGCGACATCTCGACATTTCGGCTTAGATTATGAAACATTTTGATGTGTGGATTTTCAGGATCTTCCATTTTAGTTAAAGAAGATTGAATTCCGATGACATTCATTTGGTTGAGTTGTTCATTTTGGTTGCCAAAACAGCGTACTTCTACTGGAGCTAATTTAGCCAATTCTTGGCTTAAGAAATCGATGTGTACGCCAGCTCCGCCATAAATGTTGGGAGGAAATTCATTCGAAAAGAGTGCTATTTTCATTGTGATAATCTACGGGTTTCTTCAAAAACTTAAATGTAATAAAAAAAATAATTGAATTGATTTTCTGATAGATATAATATTTTGCAATTTGTATTTTTGTTGTAAATTAAAGAATATGGATACAATCGATTGGAACGATTTTGAAAAAATAGAAATGCGTGTTGGAACCATTTTACAAGTGGATGATTTCCCTGAAGCGAAAAAACCTGCTTATCAACTTACCATCGATTTTGGAACTGAAATTGGAATTAAAAAATCGTCTGCTCAAATTACAAAGCGCTATTCAAAAGAAGCTTTAATAGGAAAACAAATTATTGCAGTTGTAAATTTTCCAAAGAAACAAATTGGAAAATTTTGGAGCGAATGTTTGGTTTTAGGAGCGGTAAATGAAGACGATGTTGTATTGCTATCTTCCGATTTAAAAGTAGCAAATGGCTTGAGAATTGCATAAAAAAATCCGAAGAATTAGTCTCCGGATTTTGGTTTATTGTTTTTTAAAGCTTCAAAAATATTAAATACACCTAAAATTATAAAGAGAATAGGTACAATGAGTTTTTTTATAATAAATCCTTCTGAACTCAATACATCATAGATTACATAAGCCCAAAATAATATGAAAACGATGTTGAAATGGATTTTATATTTAATGAAAAAATTCATAGAATTGATTTTAATTAAATGTCATCAAAATCAATATCTGTAAAGCTTTTATCAATTTTTGGTGTGTGTTCCGTTTCGTCTGAATGGTATTCTTTTTTGAAATCTTTTTGATGTCTTTCTGAAATCACTTCTTCTCCTTTATTGTTTAACACAAAGGATGTCATTTCGTCTAAAATTTCTCTAAATGCAGCGAAATCTTCTTTGTACAAATAAATTTTATGCTTTTTGAAATGAAAAGAACCATCTTCTTCGGTAAATTTTTTACTTTCTGTAATGGTTATGTAGTAATCTTCAGCTTTGGTAGCTCTTACATCAAAGAAATAAGTTCTTCTTCCTGCTCTTAATACTTTAGAAAAAATTTCGTCTTTTTCTAACATGTCATTTTCTCTCATATTCGTTCTATCAATTAGTAGTTTTCTTTTACGAAAATGATAAAAAAAACATTACCAAACAAGAATTATTGCACTTCTTTTTCAGAAAGTTGTTTATAATATAATTCTTTATAATAGCCTTCTTGGTTTACTAATTGATTATGAGAGCCTTGTTGTAGTATTCTTCCTTCTTCCAAAATAATGATGGTATCGGCATTTTTGGCTGATGATACTCTGTGACTCACAATAATCGTAGTCTTGTCTCTGGAAATTTCAAGTAAATTATTCAAGATTCGTTCTTCAGTTTCGGTGTCAACTGCCGATAAACAATCGTCAAAAAGTAGAATTTCTGGGTTCTTTATTATCGCTCGTGCGATTGATACACGTTGCTTTTGTCCGCCAGAAAGGGTGATGCCGCGTTCGCCCAGAATAGTCTCATATTGCTGATTGAATTGTACAATATTATCATGAACAACAGCTTTTTTAGCCGCATTAATTACCTCTTCGTCAGTGGCGGTTTCTTTCCCAAATTTGATGTTATTTTTAATAGTATCGGAAAACAAAAAGGCATCTTGAGGTACAATTCCAATGCTATCGCGTAAGTCGTATAAATTTACTTGTGCCAATGGTTTTCCATCCATTAAAATGGCGCCATTCTGAACTTCATACATTCGAGTTAACAGCGAAAGGATGCTCGATTTTCCCGAACCGGTTTTTCCTAAAATAGCCAATGTTTCACCTTTATTAACCTTGAACGAAATGTTTTTTAATGCTTCAATATTGGTATCTTCATAAGTAAAACTAATATTATGGAACTCAATTTCTCCTTTAATAATTGATTTTTCAGTGGCGTTATTTTTGATTTCAGGTTCAATTTTCAAAAATTCATTGATGCGTTTTTGAGAGGCTTCAGCTTCTTGAATTAATGAAGAAACCCAACCAATGGAGGCAACAGGCCAAGTTAACATGTTTACATAAAGAATAAATTCGGCAATCGTTCCTATGCTTTTAATGGTGCCATCAATGTACATCATTCCTCCAAAAAAAACTACAACTAAATTACTCACACCAATTAAAGTGGCCATCAACGGACCGAAAAGTGATTGTACTCGAGCCAAACTCATGCTTTTGGATTTGCTTTCGTTGGCTAAATTCACAATGTGTTCTTGGTTTTGACGTTCTAATGAATACGCTTTTATGACGCGTATGCCTGAAAAAACTTCTTGTGTATAACTGGATATTTTGGATAAGTATTGTTGAAAAATGGTACTACGTTTATTGATTTCAACACTCAATCTAAAAATGATATACGATAAAATCGGTAAAGGAAGTAGCGTGTACAAGGTCAGTCGTGGCGATACATTATACATATAAACAATGACCACTGTAAATCGAATAATGGTGTTGATGGTATACATCACGGCCGGTCCAACGTACATTCTTATTTTAGCAACATCTTCACTAATTCTACTCATCAAATCGCCGGTTCGATTGCGTTTGTAGAAATTTTGATCTAAGACTTCATAGTGTTTGAATACTTCATTTTTCAAATCAAATTCTACGTGTCGAGACATCACAATTAAAGTTTGTCGCATCAAGAACGTTAGGATTCCTGCAATAATAGTTGTTCCAATAATAAGTAATATGTTTTCAATAAGTTGGCTTTTTATTACCTGAGTCCCTAGGTCGTTTTTGTGATATTCTTCAATGGCTTTGAAGGACTTACTGATTAATTTTGGAGTAAACAGTGAAAAGATTTGTGCAACAATTGTTATAAAAATACCCAATAAAAATCGGTATTTATATTTGATAAAATATTTATTTAAATATTGTAATTCTTTCATTTTAATTGTTTAATTCTGCGTATTATTCTTTTTAAAAGTGTTAAAATAAATGAAATAATACATTTTAAAAATCTTCAGTTAAAATTAATTTTATTAACAAAATGCTAATTAAAACTAAAATAAGTAAATTATTTTGAATAAAAAGTTAAATTTGCTCTGACTTATTGATAAAGTCGCAACACAAATAATTTTTTATGACTACAGAAATCACAACCCCAAAAGAACTTCAAAAGATGGATCCTGTATTTGGTCAATTATCATTTGATAATCATGAGCAAATTGTTTTTTGCAACGACAAAGATACTGGATTAAAAGCAATAATTGGTATTCATAATTCGGTTTTAGGCCCAGCTTTAGGTGGTACTAGAATGTGGAAATACGCTAACGAATGGGAAGCGTTGAACGATGTTTTACGTCTTTCTCGTGGAATGACATACAAATCGGCGATCACAGGTTTAGACCTTGGTGGTGGTAAAGCGGTTATTATTGGTGATGCTAAAACAGAAAAAACACCAGAAATGATGCGCAAATTTGGCGAATTCGTACATTCATTATCTGGAAGATATATAACAGCAGAAGATGTAGGTATGGTAACTGCCGATATGGATACTGTTCGTGATGTAACACCTTATGTAACAGGTATTTCTGAATCTCGTGGTGGTTCTGGTAATCCTTCGCCAGTTACGGCTTATGGCGTGTACATGGGAATGAAAGCGGCAGCAAAATACCAATTTGGTTCGGATACATTAGACGGTAAAAAAATTCTAGTTCAAGGAATAGGGCATGTGGGTGAAACTTTAGTAGATTATTTAACTAAAGAAGGCGCCTTGGTGCAAATCACCGATATCAATGAAGATAAAATGAAAGAAGTAAGTGCTAAGTATGGTGCTTCTATCTATAAGGGTTCCGACTTATACACTGCTGATGTTGATATTTATGCGCCTTGTGCTCTTGGTGCAACCATCAACGACGATACAGTTTATAAAATTCAAGCTAAAGTTATTGCTGGTGCGGCAAACAATCAGTTGGCAAATGAAAATGTACACGGACCAATTCTTCAAGAAAGAGGTATTGTGTATGCACCAGATTTCTTAATTAATGCTGGAGGAATTATCAATGTGTATGCAGAAATTGCGCATTACGACAAGGCAGAATCTATGCGTAGAACTGAAAATATTTACAATACCACTTTAGAAATTTTCGATTATGCAAAAGCCAATAACTTAACGCCTCAAAAAGCGGCTATGGCCATTGCTGATAACCGAATCGCTCAAAGAAAAAAAGAAAACGCTAAATAGCTAAGTGTTTTAAAAAATAGTTTTATTTTTGCAAAGCGAAAGAGCAACATCTTTCGCTTTGTTAATTTTTATCCAAATCAAAAAGTTCTTATCCGTGTTAAACAGAAGACATATCCGAATTAAAGTCATGCAATCCATTTATGCCATGCAGCAAAGTGGAACTGATGATCTTGAAAAACAAGAAAAGTTTTTGCAAGCCAGTTTAGAAAACATAGTCGATTTATATCTTATTATGTTGTCTTCGTTAGTGGAAATCCGAAAAAAGGAAATAGAATATCTTGATATTGCTCAAAAGAAGCATCTCGCTACACCTGAAGAGCGCAATCCCAACAAACGTTTTATCAACAACCCTGTTTTACTAGCTCTAGATGAGAATAATTCGTTAAGTATTGCTCTTGAAACTAGAAAAATCAATAACTGGCAATCTAATGATGATACCATTTTGTTATTGTTACAAGCTGTAAAACAAAGTGAATTGTATCAAAAATATATGGCTAAAAAGACGGTAACTTTTGAAGAAGAACGTTTTTTTGTGGCTGATATGTTTTCCGAATTAATTGCTCCTAATGAAAAATTATATTCCTATTTAGAGGATTTCAAATTGACTTGGGTGGACGATATCCCAGTGGTAAATACCCAAATTTTGAAGCAATTAAAGCAGATGACAGCCGAGGCAGATTCAATAAAAGTACCTTCTATTTATAAAGATGCTGAAGATCGAGATTTTGCTTCAGCGTTATTCCGAAAAACGGTATTGAACGATAAAGAATTAGCCAAAGAGTTTAGTGATAAAACCCCAAATTGGGATATGGAACGTATCGCCGAATTAGACACTATTATTATGAAAATGGCTATTTGCGAATTTTTAAAATTTCCCTCTATTCCATTAAAAGTTACGATTAACGAGTATTTAGAATTGGCTAAAGAATATTCTACTCCAAAAAGTAGTATTTTCATCAACGGAATTTTGGATAATTTGATTAAAGATTTCCAAGCCAACGACAGAATTAAAAAAGTTGGAAGAGGATTAATGTAATATATATAATATGATTAAGAAAGTAGCCATTACTCTTTTTTTAGTAACCGTTTTGATTTCGTGTAGAAAAAATGACAGCAATCTGCCTACGATGGATTTTAAAGAAACGGAACACGATTTTGGAACGATTACAGAAGGGCAAAAAGTTGAAAAGAAATTCACTTTTACCAATTCGGGTAAGTCCGATTTAATTATTTCTAATGCGCAAGGCTCATGCGGATGTACCGTAGGAGAATACCCAACATCACCAGTAAAACCTAATGAAGAAGGTGTGATTAAAGTAACATTCAATTCACAAGGCAAACACGGAAAGCAACAAAAATCGGTTACAATATCAGCAAATACTAAAAATAGAAAAGAAATGCTTCAAATTTTTGCAGACGTTCAAGCTGCTGAAGCCAAATAATAACAACAATTAAATTATAAAATTATGGGACAAATTGGTTCATTTGGATACATACTGTTAATGTTCGTGGTAATGTATTTTTTCATGATCATGCCACAACAAAGAAAGGCTAAAAAAGAGAAAGAGTTTGAAAGCAACTTAAAAGTAGGCGATAAAATCGTTACTAAAAGTGGCTTACATGGAAAAATTCATGAATTAGCTGAAACTACAGTAGTTATCGAAACGATGTCAGGTAAATTGAAAATGGAGCGTTCCGCTATTTCTTTAGAAATGAGTGCTGCTTTGAATAAGAAAGCTTAACGTTTATTAACTTAAATAAAAATCCCAAATTCAAATTATTTTTTGAATTTGGGATTTTTTCATTCCATCAAATTTAAAAGCTTATTTCTTATGGTTTCATAATGTTCCCACGGTATAAAATGATTGGCATCTTTGATAGAAATTACTTCCATTGACTCGGCATTAATAAACTTTTTTTTAATAAAAGCAACATTACTATATGGCACTAAAGGATCTTTGGTTCCGTGAATAACAACCACATTGGTAACAATATTTTTCAAAGTTGGTTTCATTACTTTTAAGTCGTTTTTTAACCACCAAAGTTCGTCATTGGCTGGTCTAAGTGCTCCAGGAACTAGGTAACGCAATGGTTTTGAAATAAAAAAAGGTCTCCAATTTTCAGGATTTTCTGCATCGGGATCAATGGCTCCAGCTAAAATGACAATTTGCTTAAATAGTTTTGGTTGATCTATTGCCATTTTTACAATAACGGGTCCACCAAATGAATGGCCAACTAGGTATATATTCTTTCCATTATTAATTTTTTTAACAAAATTTTCTATGGTATGGGCTTGTTGAAATAAATTTTCAGAAGAACCAAAATTACTGTAACCAAAACCTGGTCGGTCAATGGCAATCATTCGGTATTTTTTGAGAAGTAAAGTGTCTTTTAAAAAATCTTTATAGGCGTCCCAACTCCCTGGTGAACCATGAATAAAAAACAGTGTAGGAAAATCGTTTTTCCCTGTCTGTACGTAATGGATTTTAGAATCATCAACCGAAATGGTACTGTCGATATAACTGGTTTTGGAAGTTTCAAAAAAGAGTTTGGTTTTTTTGGAATTCATTCGCATTGTCATACACGACTGACACATAATGAGATAACTTACTATGAGTAAAGTCATGACGGTCTTGATTTTATGCTTTTTAAGAAAATTCATTTATCGGTATTTATCGTTTAATCCAATGTTTTGCAAAATCATTGGTTTTATTTTTTCCATTCGGGTGATTTTGGTTTTTTCTTGTTTCGCCGTAGCGATGTATTCCAAGAATTCTTTTTGTTTGAACGGTGAAAAGGCTTCAAATGCTTTTGCAAAAGTGCCGTCTTTTTTAAGTTCGTTGGCAAAGAATTCGCAAATCACCACTTCTTTTTTTATCGGTTTGTGACTCAATCCTTTTGCTTCATTTTCAATGGCTTCTTTGATGTAAAGTAACAATAGTTTTTCATTGATTTCTTCTTTCGAATGAAAGCGCCATTGCCGTAGGGCTTTGGTAACGCCTTCTTGCGCATTGACCAAAACCTTGGCTTCGTCTTTTAGAAAAACACCGTTGATGAACCAAACTCCAAAATAGGATTTAAAACCTCCAATTCCGAGGATGTTTTTGTTCTTGTGGGTATACATTGAAGTACCCCATTTAGTAGTTTCTACCAACTCGGTTTTAGCAATAATAGCCTTGATGAGTTCCAATTCGTCTTCCCATTGGCTGACTTTGTCCCAAACGTGTTTTCCTTCTTTCATACTAATAAATTTGTGCCATACCATTGCCAATTAGCCCTGATTGCAGTGGAAATACTTTTAAACCTGACAGGTTTAAAAGATTGAAACGAAAGCAGGAACAGGGATAACCAAAACGCCCGAGCCATTCGCTTCTAATGCATAAAAATAAAAAAATCCACAGACTTTAAGATAAAATCTGTGGAAATGTAGTGTTTGAGGATACTGTTTTATTTCGAAAAGTCAGTGGTAGCGGTTAATTCAGCGATTTTCACAATCACGTCTACTGCTTTTTGCATGCTTTCCACCGGAACGTATTCGTATTTTCCGTGGAAGTTGTGACCGCCAGCAAAAATATTTGGGCACGGCAATCCCATATACGACAATCGAGAACCATCGGTACCGCCACGAATTGGTTTAATCAGCGGTTCGATGCCCAAATCGCGCATGGCTTTCTCGGCCAAGTCAACGATAAACATCATCGGTTCTACTTTTTCGCGCATGTTGTAGTATTGGTCTTTAATCTCTGCGATGCAAATGTCTTCTCCGAATTGTGCAGCAAATTTGGCATTGATTTTAGCTACAATTTCTAAAACTTTTTCTTTGCGTTTTTGAAACAAATCGGCATCGTGATCGCGAATGATTAATTCCAATTTGGTTTCTTCGATGCTACCCGACAAGCCAGTAACGTGGTAAAAACCTTCGTAATCCACTGTTTCTTGCGGAATCTCGTTTTTAGGTAATTCGTTGATGAAGTCGTTGGCAATCAACATCGAGTTAATCATTTTTCCTTTAGCATAGCCCGGATGCACGCTTTTTCCTTTAAAAATAATTTTGGCACCAGCTGCATTGAAGTTTTCGTATTCCAATTCTCCAATCTGACTGCCGTCCATCGTGTACGCCCATTGCGCACCAAATTTTGCTACATCAAAAATATCAGCACCACGACCAATCTCTTCGTCAGGAGTGAATCCTACACGAATTTTTCCGTGTTTGATTTCGGGATGTTGTACTAAATATTCCATAGCCGTAACAATTTCGGTCAAACCAGCTTTGTCGTCAGCGCCTAACAAGGTTAATCCGTTGGTTGTAATTAAGGTTTGTCCTTTGTACAACAATAAATCTTTAAAATAATTTGGAGAAAGTATAATGTTTTGTTCGGCATTCAACACGATATCGCCACCGTCATAGTTGTGTACGATTTGTGGTTTTACGTCTTTTCCTGTAAAATCGGGTGAAGTATCGTAATGCGAAACAAATCCGATGGTAGGTACTTCGTGGTCTACATTGCTTGGTAAGGTTCCCATTACATACCCATTCTCATCAATGGTTACTTCGGTTAAACCTATAGTTTGGAGTTCTTTTACTAATAAATTTGCCAATACCAATTGTTTTTCTGTACTGGGTGTTGTTGGAGAATTCGCATCCGATTCGGTATCAATAATAGCGTAGCTTATAAAGCGATCAATAATATGTTGCATGTATGTAGTTTGTAAATTTTAATGAGCAAATATACAAATTAGCACCTTTTAAATTTACGTTTTCATGCTAGTTTTTATCTTTAAAAAGCAGTTAACTAAATACTATTTTCTATTTTTGTGCGACACAACTACTACACCATGTACAAACTACTCATTCGTCCGATACTTTTTGGGTTTGATCCCGAAAAAGTACATTATTTTACCTTTTCATTCATTCGAAATTTATCTAAAATCCCAGGTTTTTCGTCATTTTTCAAATCACTCTATTTAGTGAACGACAAGCGATTGGAAACGGAAGTATTCGGATTAAAATTCCCAAATCCAGTCGGTCTGGCAGCTGGTTTCGATAAAGATGCTAAGTTGTATCAAGAACTTTCTAATTTCGGATTTGGATTTATTGAAATCGGAACGCTAACACCTGTTGGTCAAGAAGGAAATCCAAAAAAAAGATTATTCCGATTAAAAGAAGATTCGGCCATCATCAACCGAATGGGATTCAATAACGGCGGTGTGCAAGAAGCTGTTGAACGATTAAAGAAAAATAAAGGCGTTTTAATCGGTGGAAATATTGGCAAAAATAAACTCACACCCAATGAAAAAGCGACACAAGATTACGAAATCTGTTTTGAAGCCTTATTCGATTACGTTGATTATTTTGTAGTGAATGTGAGTTCGCCCAATACACCAAATTTGCGTGAACTTCAGGACAAAAAACCGTTAACCGAATTGTTGCAAACGCTTCAAAACAAGAATTTAGACAAACCAAAGCAAAAACCAATTCTCTTAAAAATTGCACCCGATTTAACCGATTCGCAATTGCTAGACATCATTGGCATTGTTAACGAAACTAAAATTGCAGGCGTGATTGCCACCAATACCACGCTTTCTCGTGACGGATTGCAATCGGAAAACAAAGTGGAAATGGGCGGATTATCTGGAAAACCTTTGACGAAACGGGCTACAGAAGTCATTCGATTTTTATCTGAAAAAAGCAATAAATCGTTTCCAATTATTGGTGTTGGAGGAATTCATTCTGCTCAAGATGCTATTGAAAAACTAGAAGCTGGTGCCAGTTTGGTACAATTGTACACCGGATTTATCTACGAAGGGCCACAATTAGTGAAAGACATTAATACGTTAATTTTGAAAAAACGTCAGTAATTTTATAGTTACGAAATCGTTTTCTTTTTTATCTTTGGCTTCCAATGGAAAAAATCAAAATCATAGAATGTCCGCGCGATGCCATGCAAGGCATCAAACCGTTTATTCCTACCGAGCGTAAAGTCGATTACCTTCAGGCGTTGCTTCGTGTGGGATTTGATACGCTTGATTTTGGGAGCTTCGTATCACCTAAAGCCATACCGCAAATGGTCGATACCGCCGAAGTGTTGGCGCAACTCGATTTGTCGCAAACCAACAGTAAACTGCTCGCCATCATTGCCAATACACAAGGCGCTGAATTGGCTTCGGTGCATCAACCGATTCAGTATTTAGGCTTTCCATTTTCGATTTCGGAGAATTTCCAAATGCGAAACACCCACAAAACCATTGCCGAAAGTTTGGTGACTTTACAAGAAATTCTGGAAATCGCCGATAAATCCAATAAGGAAGTCGTAACCTATATATCAATGGGTTTCGGAAATCCGTATGGCGATCCGTGGAATGTGGATGTAGTAGGCGAGTGGACCGAAAAATTGGCCAATATGGGTGTCAAAATCCTGTCACTTTCGGATACCATTGGCAGTTCCACACCCGATGTTATTGATTATCTGTTTTCCAATTTAATTCCGAAATACCCACACATCGAATTCGGAGCGCATTTGCACACCACGCCCGACAAATGGTTCGAGAAAATTGATGCAGCTTATAAAGCTGGTTGCTGTCGTTATGATGGCGCCATTCAAGGTTTTGGCGGTTGCCCGATGGCGAAAGACGATTTAACCGGTAACATGCCTACCGAAAAAATGTTGTCCTATTTTACCCAACAAAAAGCCGATACCGGTACGAGTCCGATGAGCTTTGAAAGCGCTTATAATGTCGCTTCTCGATTGTTTGGCGAATTTCATTAGAAGCGCATCCAGCTATGCATTCCAAGTTTTTTCAGTTCAAACGGTTTGGGTACGCGTTAAAAAGAGCTTCCGTGGGTCGCTTTTTTAGCGCAACCCAAACAAGTTTTCACTTTCAAAAAGCTTTCCATTGCTATCTGGGCTAGGGCAGTAGTGGTTTTTAGAAACAAGAAGCAAGATGTCAGAGGCAAGACGTTAGAAATTTCTATTGAAAAGTAAAATAGGTATTCTAGCCCCGATTGCAGCGGCACGAAGTAGAGCGGAAAGCGGGACTATACGTTATTAGAACTACTACACGTCTGCTTCAAATAAAAAACTAAAGTTTTCGAAGTCTTTCATCTTTCATCTTTTTTCTATTTTCTATTGTCGTCTTTTAAAAATCTTGTATATTTCAATCCACATAACCGAAACAAAGGCGACCAAAATACTACTTCCAATTTGCGTAACATCGACTTTGTCAAATAAAAAGAATTTTGAGAAAACTGGGACAAAAAGTAATAAAGTGGTAATAAAAATTGTAATTACGATAATCATTCCAACCAAATTGTTTTTATAGCGAATGGTAGTCAAAATCGAATAATGAAACGAACGATTCTCCAACGTTAAAAAGATGTTGGAGGCAATCAGTGTCAGGAAAATAGAAGTTCTAGTATAGGCTTCAGTACAATTACTTTGGAGGCAAAATTGGTACACAAATAACAAACCCAACGTAATCACCAATCCTTGAATAATGCTAATTGTAATCTCTTTTAAATTAAAAAAAGTGATGGTCAACGGTCGTGGTTTTTGAGTCATTAAATTGCGTTCCATGGGCTCGTTTTCGTAGATGATAGAGCAAGTTGGTCCCATAATAATCTCTAAAAAGATGATGTGCACCGGAGTAAAAATATTCGGATACACCCAACCTAAAGCTAACGGAATAAACACAATCAATATGATTGGAATGTGAATGGAAATAATGTATTGTATCGCTTTTTTCAGATTAAGGTAAATTTTTCTGCCCATCGCAATGGCGTCAATCATTTTAGAAAAATCATCGTCTATCAAAATTAAATTAGCAGCTTGTTTGGCGATTTCGGTTCCTTTTTTACCCATGGCTATACCAATGTGCGCCGATTTAAGAGCCGGACCGTCATTTACGCCATCGCCAGTCATGGCAACAATTTGGTTGTTGTCTTTTAGTGCTTGAATAATTTTTAATTTGGCTTCAGGAAACATTCGAGTAAAAATGGTTGTTTCCATCACCTTTTGTTTTAAAGTAGTTTCGTCCATCGCCATCAATTCGTCACCATTCAATACGTTGTCAGCATCTTTAAATCCCACTTGTTTGGCAATTGTTGAAGTGGTTTCGGCATTGTCACCAGTTACAATTTTAACCTGAATTCCGGCTTTGTAAAACGTTTCAAAAACTTGTTGAATATTGGCTTTTGGTGGATCGTAAAAAGCCACTAATCCTTTAAAATCAAATTGATATTCTTGTTGTGTTTTGGGATAATTGCTTTCAGAAAATGGTGCGATGCCAACACCTAAAACACGATATCCTTTACTAGCCATAGTATTTAGGGCTGTTGTAATTTGAGTTTTTTCTTGTTCCGATAGATTTGAAACGGCAATTATGGCTTCAGGAGCACCTTTGGCAGCGATGATTCTGTTTCCTTTGGAGTCTTCAAAAACATGCGTCATCATGGGCGGTTTGCCTCCCAATGGATATTCGTGGACTAATGTATAATTCGGGCGTTCATCTACCGACTCTAATTTGCCATATCCCTCATGAATTGCGAGTTCCATAGCATCAAACGGTACAGGTTCACTAGACCACATGGCGTAACTTAACACTTCTTCCGCTTCAGAATTTAATTTTTCTTTGGTTTCAATTATGGTATTGGATTGAAAAAGGTACAACTGCACCAAACTCATTTTGTTTTCGGTAATCGTTCCGGTTTTATCGGTACAAATAACCGTAGCACTTCCAAGAGTTTCAACAGTTTTAGTTTGTTTAGTGATTATTCCCATTTTCATTAACCGCCAGGCACCAAGTGCCATAAAGGAGGCAAAAGCAACCGGAATCTCTTCGGGAATAACACTCATCGCAATCGTTAATGATTTAAGTAAACTGTCTAGAATGATTTTGGAATGATAATAATTAAAGGCCCAAACAATTCCAAAAACGACCAATCCAATAATGGACATTTTTTTTACAAAATTGGTGATTTGAATTTGCAGTGGTGTTTTTTCTTCTTCAATTTCATTCAAACTTTTACCAATTTTTCCCAAATTGGTTTGATTTCCAACAGCAGTAACTTCGCAAATAGCCAAGCCCGTAGCCACAGTTGTCCCTTGAAAGACGAGTTTGTTTTCGGTAGTTTCGTTTTTAAAAACAGATAATGATTCGCCAGTCAAAATAGCTTCATTGACCGAGAAATCATTCGATTGTAGAATACTTGCATCAGCCGGAATGAAATCGCCTTCTTCAATTTGAATGCAATCACCAACAACAATTTCTTCGCTAAGAATTTTGATTAGCTTGCCGTTGCGAATCACTTTGCTTTTGGGTTGCGATAATTTTTTAAGGGCATCAATAGCGTTTCTGCTGCGAGCTTCTTGAAACAATGAAATGGCAGCCACCAAAAAAATAGCGATTGTCATAAAAATTCCGTCGCCAAAATCACCTGAAATATAATAGATACTTGCGGCAGCAACTAATAGTAAAAACATGGACTCTTTTATCATTTCCAATAATGACATCAGAAAATGATTTTTTTGTTGATGT
Source organism: Flavobacterium sp. FG139 (assembly GCF_057809695.1). Taxonomy (NCBI): domain Bacteria; kingdom Pseudomonadati; phylum Bacteroidota; class Flavobacteriia; order Flavobacteriales; family Flavobacteriaceae; genus Flavobacterium; species Flavobacterium sp. FG139. Next base: position 205,856 of record NZ_JBMDKL010000002.1, on the reverse strand, counting down.
TCCAATGAATTGGAGCCGTTTTTTTGTCTTGAAGAAGCCACTTCTTTTTCTGAAAGGCCGTTCAGTATTTTAGAAGTATCTGCCATAAAAAAAGAGTTGAGAAGTTACTCTAAGGTAGTCATTTTTATTGAATTTTCAATGATTTTATGAGGATATTATTACTGCTTCTAAAAAACTTCCCACTTCGTACTTCTAACTTCGTACTTTTCCTTATATTTGCATGCAATTTAACTACAACAACTAAATTGCAACATGAAAGCACACACTACTAAAATCGTTGGAGAAGGACTTACTTACGACGATGTACTGCTCATCCCAAATTATTCCGAAGTTTTACCGCGCGACGTTAGTATTCAATCGAAATTTTCGAGAAATATTAGTTTGAATGTCCCTATAGTTTCTGCTGCCATGGACACGGTTACCGAAAGTGCTATGGCTATTGCGATGGCACAAGAAGGCGGCATCGGAGTGTTACACAAAAACATGACTATCGAACAGCAAGCTGCCAAAGTGCGTAAAGTGAAACGTGCCGAAGCCGGAATGATTATCGATCCAGTTACCTTACCTTTAACAGCAACCGTTGGCGATGCCAAACAAGCCATGAAAGAATTTGGTATTGGTGGAATTCCGGTGGTAGATGAAAACGGAATTTTAAAAGGAATTGCCACCAATAGAGATTTGCGTTTTGAAAAAATCAATTCGCGTTCCATATTGGAAGTCATGACTTCTAAAAACCTGGTAACTGCTGCTGTGGGTACTACCTTGCAAGAAGCAGAAGGCATTTTGCAACAAAATAAAATCGAAAAACTTCCTGTAGTCGATGCTGATTATAAATTGGTTGGATTGATTACTTTTAGAGATATTACTAAATTAACTCAAAAACCTATTGCCAATAAAGATCAATTTGGTCGTTTGCGCGTGGCTGCTGCTTTGGGAGTTACTGCCGATGCCTTAGAACGAGCAACGGCTTTGGTAAATGCTGGTGTTGATGCGGTGATTATTGATACGGCTCACGGACATACACAAGGTGTGGTGGCCGTTTTAAAACAAGTAAAAGAAAAATTCCCAAATTTAGATGTAGTGGTGGGAAACATTGCTACTCCAGAAGCCGCTTTATATTTAGTAGAAAATGGTGCTGATGCGGTTAAAGTAGGTATCGGACCAGGCTCGATTTGTACGACACGTGTGGTGGCTGGAGTTGGATTTCCACAATTTTCGGCAGTGTTAGAAGTCGCTGCCGCTTTAAGAGGTACTGGTATTCCGGTGATTGCTGATGGCGGCATTCGGTATACTGGCGATATTCCAAAAGCGATTGCCGCTGGAGCAGATTGCGTGATGTTGGGTTCACTTTTAGCCGGAACCAAAGAATCTCCGGGTGAAACAATTATTTTTGAAGGAAGAAAGTTCAAATCCTATCGCGGAATGGGTTCGGTAGAAGCCATGCAAGAAGGTTCGAAAGATCGTTATTTCCAAGATGTGGAAGACGATATTAAAAAATTAGTCCCAGAAGGAATTGTGGGTCGTGTTCCATACAAAGGCGAATTGAACGAAAGTATGCAACAATTTGTAGGTGGTTTACGAGCAGGTATGGGCTATTGTGGTGCTAAAGACGTACCAACATTACAAGAAACAGGACGATTTGTGAGAATAACAGCTAGTGGGATTGGAGAAAGCCATCCCCATAATGTGACGATAACTAAGGAAGCTCCAAATTATTCGAGGTAAGTTTTTGTTGTCGGTTTTCTGATGACAGTTCTTGGTTTACAGTTTGTCATTCATAAAGAATCTTTTTTAAAATAAATCATGAGCATTAAATTCAATTTAACAGAAACAATTGAATCAGAAATTTATTATGGTTCTTATGCAATTTATATTTTAGGAGGATATCATATTGATATAAATCCTGATTTTTATATAAAAATTGTAAATATTGAGAAAAATAAAGAGATTGAAATAACTGAAAAAAGTTTAAAATCAAGAGATTTCAAGTCAGGTAAAAAAGCAGTCAAATTTTTTACTTTTGAGAATGATGAATATGGGAAATTCGAAATATCGGTTCACAATTATAAAGATATAGTTGTAAAAGATTCTATTTTAGAATTCTTTCCTTTTCCATTTAACATACCCAATATTTTATTGTCTAAAGTTTTAGGTAGAAGTAGAAACAATAGAAATTTGAATGATATTGAAATTCTAATTGAATAAATCTATTTTCCAAACTAGACAATAAAATGCACAAAGAAAAAACGCAAGGTTTGCAAATTAAATCTTTGCGAACCTTGCGTAAAATCTTAGCGTTCTTTGCGGTTAAATTTTTAAATCCCCAAATAGTTACTCGGACTAATTTGCATTAATTCCACTTTAATTTCATCGGAAACGTGCAGTGTTTGGATGAAATTTTGAATCGCTTCTTTATTGATAACCGTGTTTGTTCTGGTTAAATCTTTCAATGCTTCATAAGGATTCGGGTAGCCTTCACGGCGTAAAATGGTTTGAATCGCTTCGGCCACTACGGCCCAGTTTTTCTCTAAATCTTCTTCGAATTTAACTTCGTTTAAAACCAATTTATTTAATCCTTTTAAAGTGGCTTCAAAAGCGATTAACGTGTGTCCCATCGGTACTCCGATATTTCGTAAAACCGTACTATCCGTTAAATCACGTTGCAATCTAGAAACGGGTAATTTGGCAGAAAGATGTTCGAAAATAGCATTGGCAATTCCTAAATTCCCTTCCGAGTTTTCAAAATCAATGGGGTTGACTTTATGTGGCATAGCCGAAGATCCAATTTCACCTGCTTTGATTTTTTGTTTGAAATAATCCATGGAAACGTACGTCCAAATGTCTCGGTCTAAATCTAAAACAATGTTGTTGATTCGTTTTAAAGCATCGAAAAAGGCTGCAAAATGGTCGTAATGCTCAATTTGTGTCGTTGGAAACGAATGATGTAATCCTAAAATGTCTTCTACAAAATCAGTTCCGAATTTCTTCCAATCGATATTGGGATACGCTACGTGATGGGCATTGTAATTTCCGGTGGCACCACCAAATTTGGCCGCAAACGGAACATTGAATAACAATCGCATTTGTTCTTCCAAACGTTCTACAAAAACCAAAATCTCTTTTCCTAATCGGGTAGGAGAAGCCGGTTGTCCGTGGGTTCTGGCTAACATTGGAACGTCTTTCCATTCCACGCTTAATTCTTTTAATTTGGCAATCAACGAAATTAAACTTGGTACGTATACTTTTTCAAAGGCTTCTTTGGTAGAAAGCGGAATGGCAGTATTGTTAATGTCTTGAGACGTTAATCCGAAGTGAATGAATTCTTTAAACGGTTCTAAACCAAGGGCGTCAAATTTACTTTTAATGAAATATTCCACGGCTTTAACATCGTGGTTGGTGGTTTTTTCAGTTTCTTTTATCCAAATGGCATCTTCTGTAGAGAAGTTGGTATAGAGTTTACGTAAATCGTCAAAAACCAATTTTTTTACGTCTGAAAGTTGTGGTAAATCTGCTTCGCACAAAGCGATGAAATATTCTACTTCAATTAGCACTCGGTATTTAATAAGAGCTTCTTCTGAAAAGAATGGAGCTAAAGAAGCCGTTTTACTTCTATATCTTCCATCAATAGGTGAAATAGCGTTTAATTCGGATAGTTGCATGGTGTTGTGTGTGTTGTTTGAAGGTGCAAATTTAGGTATAAGTTGTAAGTTATCGGTTATCTGTAGTCTGTTTTTTTAAATCATTTTAAGTAAAATTTCTTTTAGCAAAGGCACACCTTCACTCGCTTTTAGTCCAATAATTTCTACTTTATTTTTTACGTTATACAGGGTTCCTGGATTTGGGTCGATGTAATAAATTGGAATGTTTGGTGGTGTGAACTCTACTAAACCAGCTGCTGGGTACACTTGCAAAGAGGTTCCGATTACGGCAAAATAATCGGCTTGTTGGGTGATGGCTAAAGCTTCTTCCAAGGCAGGAACTTCTTCGCCAAACCAAACAATGTGTGGCCGCAATTGGTTTCCATTTGGATCGGAATCACCGGTTTTTAAATCCGATTTCCAATCTAAGATATAGTTTTTGTTTTTAGTGCTGCGCACTTTAAAGAGTTCGCCATGCAGGTGTAATACCTTAGAACTTCCTGCTTGTTCGTGTAAGTTGTCTACGTTTTGAGTGATGATGTGTACCTCAAAATGGTTTTCCAGTTCGGCAAGTACTTGATGTCCTAAATGGGGTTGTACTTCGTGCAATTGTCGGCGTCTTTGGTTATAAAAATCCAAGACCAATTCTTGATTTCTTAGCCAACCTTCAGGTGTTGCGACATCCATTACGTTATGACCTTCCCAGAGTCCGTCACTGTCGCGAAAGGTTTTGATACCGCTTTCGGCAGAGATGCCAGCACCTGTTAAAACGACTAATTTTTTCATATTTTTTATTTGGAATTAAAATTACACAATTTTACTATTTTTGCCAAAAATGATTTCAATGACATAATGCGTTAGGGATTAAAGTGAAAATCCTTTTATAAGTTGTAATGCAATGAAAACTTATAAAAGATTGCAGCGGAAAGCCCGCCTGCCTTTTTTTGGCAGGAACGCTCAGAATATAAAAAATGGTTGATTTAGAGTATTTAGCCTATTTGGAAGGATTTTTAACGGAGCAACGGAAAGAGCGATTTAGAGAAGTGTTGCACAACCGAACCAATCATTTTACGGTAGCCGTTGAGGATATTTTTCAGTTTCACAATACTAGTGCTGTGATGCGCAGTTGTGAGGTATTTGGGATACAAGAGCTTAATATTGTAGAGCAAAGGTTCGGAAAAGATATCGATAAAGAGATTGCGATGGGTGCTCAAAAATGGGTAGACATTAACAAGTTTGATACCATTGGAAATTGTATTGATGATTTGCGAACCAAAGGGTATCAGATTATTGCGACTACGCCACACAACGATTCGTGTTTGTTGCATGATTTTGATGTAACTCAAAAAAGTGCTTTGTTTTTTGGAACGGAAAAGGAAGGCTTATCGGAAGAAGTGTTGCAAAAAGCAGACGGTTATTTAAAGATTCCTATGGTTGGTTTTACGGAGAGTTTGAATATATCGGTTTCGGCCGCGATTATCATTCAGGATTTGACCAACAGATTGCGTCAATCGGATGTGAATTGGCAGTTGACCGAGGAAGAACTATTAGAAAAACGCTTGCTTTGGGCAAAGAATTCGATTAAAGATATTAAGCGCATTGAAGAGCGGTATTATCAAACTAATCTTTAAAAAATTCAACGCCATTTTCACCCACATAGCCTTTGCCTTTTTCGGTGGTTACTTCGAAAAGACCGAATTGCCAAAAATCGGAAATCGAAATGGGTTCTACGCTTTTGATGGCTGTATATTTTGGTTTGATGTAGGGATAAATCGTGTTGAAAACAAATACTCCTTTTCGGTTGTCTTTGGTTAAAATGTGGTCTTCATTGATATCGTCAAACTCACAATTTAGGATTGCTTTGTTACCCGATTGGATCAAACCGTATTTTCCGTTGCGTTTGGTTTTGAATACTTTAACATCTTTATTTATACCATCATAGATAACTTCATCATAAATAAGGTTGATAATTTCGGTATTTGACACTAAATCAATGACTCCTTTCAGATTGTTTTTAGTGACATAGGCAATTTCTAATGATTGATTGATCTGAACCTTATCATAAGTTTTCATTAATTCTGAGGCCATTAAATCGTAATCCTTTGAATCGCCTGAAATGGTTTCGCTGCCTAGTCTTTTTTCATAAATTGTAGCATATACTATATTGTTTTCAGGAACTTTAGTGTCGTAGTATTTTTTTTCACTTTTGGAAGTTCCAGCAATCCAAACAAATTTATCTACCGTTGCTTTTTCGTCTTTTTCTTCAACTTCGTCAGTTTCTTCTTCTCTGTAAGTTGATATGTAAATATATTCAATCGGAATTATGAGTTTTCCTGAAGCATTGATCAATCCTACTAAATCGCCCTTTTGAACTCTAAAACTTCCATTTTGTGTGGGCAATATATCATCATAAAGGCAAGGAATAATTTCTTTATTCTTGAGAAATAGTCCGGTTTTCCCTTTTTTAAATACCCAAAAACAGTTAGGATAATACTTGCTGATATGAATAGAATCATAGGTATTTGTTTCGGGCAAAAATACTTTTCGATCTTCATTAATAACAAAATAGGATTTATTAGTTTTTACAACATATCTGGAAACGTATTTATCATTTTGTTTTTCTATAAAAAAGGATTTGATTTCTTTATAGATTGGATTTATTTTCAGGTTTCCAAGTGTATCAGATAATCCCCAAAGTTTTTTTACTCGGAAGGGTATTAAAACTTCTGAACTGGCTGGTTTTTGGGCATATAAAGTAAATGAAATTATCAAAAATAGTATTGTCTTTTTCATAGAATGCTTCAATTTGTATCGATTTTCAAATATAAAAAAAATCCTCAATTAGTTTAATAATTGAGGATTTTGTATTGCCCTAAATGGGTTACTTTTTCAATACTTTATACTGTTCGTAACATTGACTAATAGCATCTAAAATTTGCAAATCGTTTGCCGTTTCAATAAAAGCTTCAGAGTAGTTGCAATGTTGTAGAATCTCGGCAATATCTTTTTTATCAATACCCAAAAGAACGGCTATCATTTCTCGATCAAATTTGGTTTCGAGCAGCGATTTTACGGTATTGTCTTTTTTCATTTCCTTTAGCTTTCGGAGTTCTTTGGGCTTTTTACCAAAGAAATTGTAGAGCATATCGGCTGGATTGAAAATCGAATTCATCACGCGTGAGAATGCTTTGGGAGAATATTCACCACCTTCATAACCTTGTGGTAAGCCCGAAATACTGTAGCGATAATTTTCTTTTTCTGGAATTAACTTACTGTCAACTTCAAGATAGCCTGTAAGTTTGTATTTTCTAATCACCACTTCTTCAAGAGCAATGGCTTTTTCGGTAAGTTCAATTTTAGCGTTTTTATTTTTAAGCCAATCGTTCGTGACCCTAACTCTGAGCGATTGAAAACCAATCATAGAGATGTGAAGTGTATCATTTACTTCGGCATCCAATTCGAAAGCACCGCGCGCGTTAGTAACTGTTCCTTTAACTTTATTGATGTTGATGATGTTCACATTTGCTAGCGGAAATGTAGTGGTGCCATTCACGATGGTTCCGTATACTTTTTTTTCAGTGGTAGTTTCTTGTGAAAACCCTGAAATTGAAAATAGCAGAAATAAAAAGGCTACAAAATATCTCATATATTTATTTGAAGGTTTAAAAGTATAAAACTCTCAAAGATAATGTATCGCTTTATTGAAATTATTATCAGAAAATTAACAAAGTGGTGAAATTTCCTTAAAAAAGAAATTCCAAACTCCAATAGTATTGGAATTTGGAATCTTAAAATTTATTTTATGGTAAAATTAACTTCTTCTAGGTCTTCTAACTTTAGCATCGTCAAAAGAACGACTTGCTGGTCTGTCAGAACTTTCAGAACGTCTTGGCGCGTTGCCTTCTCTTTGAGCAGCACCGGGCTCTCTTCTTGGAGCTGATGAGCTTCTTTCGCTTCTAAATCCGCCATCACGTCTTGGAGCGGAACTTCTGTCGCCACCACTTCTTGGACCAAAACTTCCAGAGCTTCTTCTTTCGCCGCCAGAATTTCTATCTCCTCTGAATCCGCCTGAGCTTCTTCCACCACCAAATCCGCCGCCACTTCTTCCGTTGTGGTCACGTCTTTCACGGCTTCCGCCATCGTTTTTAGAAATTTCAACGTTGATTCTTCTACCGTTAAGGTCAAATCCGTTAAGAACAGACATCACTTTATCAGTATGTTCACCATCAGTATTAAAGAAAGAGAAACCTTCTTTTACATCTACTTTGAATACGTCGTCACGACCTAAGTCTAGTGTTTCTTTTAAGAAATCTTTCAGTTGCATCCAATCGAAATCGTCTCTAGCTCCAATATTTACGAAATAACGCACAGGATCACCAGCTCTAATTTCTCTTGGTTCTGAACTTCTTTCGCTTCTGTCACTACCTTTTTCACCTGATAAATCACGTTTCTTTTTGTAGTAGTTGATGAATCTGTTGAATTCAACCGAAACCATTTTTTTGATTAATTCTTCTTTAGTCAAACCATCAAGAACTTCGTTGATAGCTGGTAAATAGTTGTCTATTTCGTGGTCAACTTCGGTATCTTTAATTTTGTTTGCTAAGTGCAACAATTGAATTTCGCAGATTTCAATTCCGGATGGAATTGTTTTTTCTTGAAATTTTTGTTGGATAATTCTTTCGATAGACGAAATTTTACGAATCTCACTTTTAGTAATGATTACGATTGAGGTTCCTAATTTACCAGCACGACCAGTTCGACCTGAACGGTGGTTATAGGTTTCAATTTCGTCTGGCAATTGATAGTTTACTACGTGAGTAATGTTATCAACGTCAATTCCACGTGCCGCAACGTCTGTTGCAACCAACATTTGAATTTGACGACCTCTAAACGATTTCATTACGCCATCACGTTGCGCTTGAGATAAATCTCCGTGCAATGCAGCAGCACTGTAACCATCTTCAATTAATTTTTCTGCAACCGCTTGAGTATCGCGTTTTGTTCTACAAAAAACTACAGAAAAAATATCTGGATTGGCATCTGCTAAACGTTTTAAAGCTTCATAACGGTCACGAGCGTTTACACAATAAAATTCGTGAGAAACAGTCGCCGAACCTGAATTTTTGCTACCCACAGTAACTTCTGCTGGGTCGTGCATAAATTTCTTTGCAATTCGTGCTACTTCTGCAGGCATTGTTGCAGAGAATAACCAAGTGTTTTTCTCATCTGGAGTATCCGATAAAATGGATACAATGTCTTCATAAAAACCCATATTCAACATCTCATCGGCTTCGTCAAGAATACAAAAATTGATGTTTTTGATGTTTACAAGACCACGATTGATCATGTCTTGCATTCTACCTGGAGTTGCCACAATAATTTGTGCTCCACGTTTAATTTCTCGGGCTTGTTCTGTAATGCTTGCACCACCATAAACTGCCACTGTATGTAATCCTTTTACATATTTTGAGTATTGTTTAATCTCGTTGGTGATTTGTAAGCATAGCTCACGCGTTGGGGATAAAATTAACGCTTGTGTACTTCGGTCTTCAGCATCAATTTTTTGGATAAGCGGAAAACCAAATGCTGCTGTTTTCCCTGTTCCTGTTTGTGCTAAAGCTACTAAGTCTGTGTTTTTTTCCAATAAGACTGGAATGGCTTTTTCTTGCACTTCTGACGGATTCTCAAATCCTAGATCTTTGATCGCCAGCAGTAACGACTCATTCAGACCTAATTGTTCAAATTTATTCATATTGTATTTTAAAATTGGGTGCAAAGGTAAGTTTTAAAAACGATATAAACTAATTTGTTGTTTTTTGATAATCAGTTAGTTGTCTGTTTTTGGTAGATTGTTGTTGGTTTGAAATGTTCTGATTACTACAATTAGTCATCTAAATTTTTGCAAAAATCTACCAATTGTTTAACTGCTTGTCCTCTATGGCTGATACTTGATTTTTCGACCATTGTTAATTCAGCAAATGTTTTCGAAAAGCCATCTGCAACGAAGATCGGATCATAACCAAAGCCGTTATCTCCAATTTTTTCATCAATGATTTTTCCGTTTATAATTCCAGTAAAAAGGTGCTGTTTGCCTTTATAATTAAGACAAATAACAGTCTTGAAATTGGCTTTTTTGTTGGTTTTACCTTTAAGATTTAATAACAATTTGTTCATGTTATTGTTGTCGTTTTTTGGTTCGCCTGCATATCTAGCAGAGTAAACTCCTGGTGCGCCATTTAGAGCATCAACTTCCAAACCCGAATCATCAGCAAAACAATCGCAACCATATTTTTCGGTGATATAATTGGCTTTTAGTATGGCATTTCCTTCAATAGTATCAGCAGTTTCTGGGATATCTTCGGTGCAACCAATATCTTGTAAGCTTACAATTTGGATCGTTGAAGGAACTAATTGTTGGATTTCTTTTATTTTATTATGGTTGTTTGATGCAAATACAAGTTTCATATTTAGAAAAAAGTTTAAGGTGCTAAGTTACAATTATTCAGTTTCTAGTAAAAATCTTATTTTTTTTTTTATTTTGGAAAGTCCTTATTTTATTGGTTTTTTGTAAGAATTAATCAATTTTTAAGATTTAATTTTAACATACATAAAACCAAAAGTTTTTTTTTGTCGTAAATGAATTACCCAACTTAATAACTTAATCTAATGAAAATAAGTAAACTAGGCATTGCTTGCCTTTTTGTGTTGCTTTTGTTTTGTATCACAACCTGCCATTCGCAATTTATCATTGATGGAAATAAGCATTTCAAACATCAATCATTGCATAACAATACTTCTCTTTATAATTCAAAACAAAAAGAATTGTCCATCAATGAAGTAATTGCAATTCCAATAAATCAATTTCAAAAATTAAAGAATGAGAATACCGATTTAGGATTCACATCGGATAACTATTGGCTGCATTTTCAAATAAAAAATGAAATGAAGGATGATGTGCAATATTATATCGAAACTTCTCGACCAATTGTAGATTTTGCTGAATTTTACCAAATTGACAAAGATGGTACCATACATAAGCAAGTTAGCGGTGACGGTATTCCTTTTGAAAAGCGCAGTTTTCAGCATCGAAAAACTATCTTTAAAATTGAGTTAAAACCCAATGAAATAGGAAATTATTACATTCATTTAAAAAGTGATGGTGAAGTAATTAATGCTCCTGTTATCATGCGAACTTCGGAAGATTTGATTACCGAAACTTCATTTGAACAAATTGTCTTCGGTTTTTTTTATGGGATATTAGCCATAGCGTCGATACTGTATTTCTTCTTTTATTTTGCCATGAAAGAAAGAGTATTTTTATATTATTCTTTGTACGTAGTTTTTATAGGATTATTACAATTTTCACTCGACGGCTATTTTTATCAATTCATCACGCCAGGATCGGGTTGGCTTTCTAATAGATCGGTATTATTGTTTGCTGTGATATCGGGTTCTTTTTTAGGGAAGTATGCACAGAATTATCTTCAAGTAGGACTGATTAGTAAGTATTTAAACCTAATGTATAATACTTTATATGTATTATTCGGGATTTTGTTTTCAGTAATTATTTTAATTCCGAGTTGGTTTCCTTATTGTTATCCAGCAATGAATGGCTTAGGCTTATTTTTATTGCTATTGATAATTAGTTCTTTAGTAGTTCTTTACTATAAAACAAAACGAGTTTATGAATTTTTTACTTTGGGTGTTATTTCGTTAATAACTGGTTTTGTATTGTTCATTCTTAAAAATTTCAGTTTGTTACCGTATAATTTTATTACGGAGAATAGTTCAAAATTAGGAACTGGAGTAGAGGTGATTTTCTTATCACTTTCGATGGCAAATCTTATTAAAAAATTGAAAGAAGATCGTGAGAAATTACAAGAAGTAGCACTCCAAAAGTCGGAGGAAATGAACGAAATGAAGTCGTATTTCTTATCTAATATTAGTCACGAATTAAGAACGCCACTAAATGCTATCATGAATTTTATTGAATCTATAGAAGGTGAAACGGATAGCAAATCGATTAAAGAAAAATCAGAGATAATTAAAGGTTCATCGAGTAGTTTATTGAGTTCTGTAAATGATATTTTAGATTTCTCTAAAATTGAAAAAGATGAAATTCGTCTTGAGTTTACGGAATTTAACGCCCATAACCTATTGGAAGATATACGAGCTAATATTGCTGGTAGAGCTAAAGAACAAGGGTTGGATTTCATATTTTCAAAACCCAATGATTTACCTGAAATGGTGAAAGGCGATGGCGAAAGAATTCGTCAAATTTTGATGAATTTATTGCTCAATGCATTGAAATTTACCGAAAAAGGATTCGTTAAATTCACCATTGAGTCAGAAGTTAAAGGTGATTCTGTGGATTTGAAATTTATAATTTCGGATACAGGTGTCGGAATTTCAAAGGAAAAATTGAACAGTATTTACGACTCATTTTCTCAGCAATCCATCAACAATAAACGAAAATATGGTGGGCTAGGATTAGGGTTATATATTGTTAAAGCTTTAGTTAACTTACACAAAGGAAGTATTGAATTGCAAAGTATTTTAAATCAAGGTACTGTTTGTGAAGTCAATCTTAGAGTTGAAAAAGCAGAAGTTAAGACAGTGGTTCAAGAAGTAACTGCCGAATTCGATTTGAACGGAAAACGCATTTTGGTGGTAGAAGACAATGCCATGAATCAGATGGTATTGAAAATGATTATGAAAAAATGGCTCAATACCGAAGTTGATTTCGCTAATAATGGTGAAGAAGCTTTAGAAATAATGAAAACAATCAAGTTTGACGTGATATTAATGGATCTTCAAATGCCTGTTATGGATGGGTATGAAGCTACAATTGAAATTCGCAAAGGAAACTCAGGAATTAACGACAAAAACATTCCAATTATTGCTGTAACTGCTGATGTTATGGAAACCACAAAAGATCGTGTTAAAGAAATAGGTATGGATTATTACCTTTCTAAACCAGTAGATAAGAGCAAACTGTACAACACAATTTTAGAGATTGCTTGCTAATTAATGTAAAATTATTTGCAAACTTTTAGCGCTTGTTGCATTGGAAAGTGTGCAGATATACAATCCAGATTCTAAATCGGAAGCATCAATAGTTTTGTAGTTAATGCCAGCGTTTACTTCGTCTAAGTTTACTTCTTTTACTTTTCTTCCGATATAATCATATAAAATGATTGAGGTATTTTGAACATCATCCAATGAGAAAGAAACCTGAATTTGTTTTGAATTGGTTGGATTTGGTGCCACTACAAAATTTGTAGTGTCTGCTTCCATTTCAGGTAGCGATAAATTGGATGACATCAACCAAATAGTAATGTTCATTAAAAGCTTTTGATGATTTCCAGCGGCATCTGTAATATAGCCATCATATAGTGTATCGCCAGTATCTCCAGTACCATCATCTGCAATAGAGCTATCTCCAACAGCGGCCACTTTTCCAGAGCCATAAGTGGCATAGGCACAAAGCACATTCAAAAAGCCAGTTGTTGACGCTCCAGTTTTGTAGGCAACTCCCTTTACAGAGGGATTGCTTGTGGTATTTAATGTCATAGTGGTACCGCCGCTCCATTGTACTTTAGTTACATTTCCAGCCACACCATGTAAAATTGGGTCGGTTGGCAAATTAGCCACATTAGTGTAGGTTCCAGAAATATCAACATAATCAAATGAAATTCCGAATGGGTCTTGTACAACCGAGTTGTTTCCCATTAAATCATTCCAAATGTGTGGTGAATCATATCCATCATTATTTCTATCTGATATATCGTGATCGGCAATCATAAATAAACCACCACCATTGGCAACAAAATTAATTATAGCAGTTTTTTCAGTAGCAGAAAACAACATGTTGGGTTCAGTTACTATAAAAGCCTTGTAATTACTTAAATCTTGCGGATTGGTTGAATTGCCATAAGTTATCAATCCGTTGAAAGGCAATGTTTCTACGGTGTAGCCTTTTTTCGCACAATCTACTGCCCAGTAGGAAATAGCGCCTTGCCAGTAATCTTCTGTAGTCGAAGCGGTGATTCCTGATTGTGCCGGAGTAGGGTATCGTTGTGCATTAGAAGCACCAGTAGTGCCAGTACTTGCGTAAGGTAAATGAGTGGTACTATTAAAATAAATGTTATGTGCATCGGCATCTATAATCCAATCGGCATTCCCAGCCATTTCGGCTTTGGTAGCATCAAAAAGAATCTTGTTTTGAGCATTTGCAAAGGTATTGGATAAGATGAATACAGTAAGAACAATTTTAGTAATAGAAAGTTTCATTATGTTTAGTTTTTTAAAAAGGCAACCGACAAAATTACTACTATTTTACAAGTTTGGAACTTAATTATTGCTTAATTCGTGATTTTAACAGAATGTCATTTGTTTGTGAGTAAAATAATTTAGAAAAACTATTTTTTATTCCTACTTTTGCAACGTTTTTTAACAACTTATTTATCATGGTAAAAGATTTATTTGAAAGAATACAAAACAATAAAGGACCTTTAGGAAAATGGGCTTCACAAGCAGAGGGATACTTTGTTTTTCCAAAATTGGAAGGCGAATTGGGTCCGAGAATGAAATTCCAAGGAAAAGATATTTTGAACTGGAGTTTGAATGACTATTTGGGTCTTGCCAATCATCCTGAAGTTCGTAAAGCCGATGCCGATGCCGCAATTGCCTATGGTGCAGCGTATCCAATGGGAGCTCGAATGATGAGTGGTCATACTAATGCTCACGAACAATTAGAAAATGAATTAGCAGCTTTCGTTATGAAAGAATCGGCTTATTTATTGAATTTTGGTTACCAAGGAATCATGTCTTGTATTGATGCTTTAGTAACTAAAAATGATGTTATTGTGTATGATGTTGATGCTCATGCATGTATTATTGATGGTGTTCGTTTACACATGGGAAAACGATTTACTTACCGTCATAATGACATCGAAAGCATGGAGAAAAACCTGCAACGCGCGACTAAATTAGCTGAAGAAACTGGTGGCGGAATTCTATTCATTACCGAAGGAGTTTTCGGAATGCGCGGTCAACAAGGTAAGTTGAAAGAAATTGTAGCAATGAAAAAGAAATACAATTTCCGTTTATTGGTTGATGATGCTCATGGTTTTGGTACTCTAGGTGCTACTGGAGCTGGAGCTGGAGAAGAGCAAGGCTGTCAAGACGGAATTGATGTGTATTTTTCAACATTTGCCAAATCAATGGCAAGTATTGGGGCTTTTTTAGCTGCAGATAAAGATATTATTGATTATTTGAAATATAATTTACGTTCACAAATGTTTGCAAAAGCATTACCAATGATTCAAACTGTTGGAGCTCTAAAACGTTTGGAGTTATTGCGCAAATCATCTGAATTGAAAGACAAACTTTGGGAAAATGTAAACGCTCTTCAAGGTGGATTGAAAGCTAAAGGATTTAATATTGGTGATACCAACACTTGTGTGACTCCAGTATATCTAGAAGGTTCTATTCCAGAGGCGATGATTATGGTGAATGATTTAAGAGAAAATTATGGTATTTTCTTGTCGATTGTAGTGTATCCAGTGATTCCAAAAGGTATTATTTTGTTACGTATGATACCAACAGCTTCTCACACAATTGAAGATATTAATGAAACTTTAGCCGCATTCGAAGCCATTCGCGAAAAATTAGTGAATGGGACTTATGCTAAAATTGCAGAAGCTAGTGTGCAAAATGTAGAATAGTTTTTGTTTTAAGAAATGTAAAAAAAATCCATTCAGGTTAATGAATGGATTTTTTATTTATAAGTCTTTTTTATACGTTCTCCTTCTTCTAAAAGTTACTGGGTCAAAATGCTTCCACAATTGGTGAATAGCAATGTTGTCTTCTAATTCGGGCGTTCTAATGCAATCTTGAATCCCTTTTTCTTTAAAAGTTTTATAGTATTCATCAAATATAATTGCTGTAACTCCTTTACTTTGATATTCGGGATCAACTCCTATTAAGTAAAACAGTACTTCTTTACTTTCTTTTTTTGCTTTCAATAAATGATAAAAACCAAAAGGGAATAATCTACCATTAGCTTTTTGTAAAGCTCTTGAAAAACTAGGCATTACAATACTAAACGCTACCATATTGTCGTCTTTATCCATCACAAACTTGATGTATTCTGGATTGATAAAACTGATGTATTTCTTTTTGAAATATTCTTTTTGGACATCTGTAATGGCCACAAAAGACGATAAATTAGCATACGAAGCATTGAATAAATCGAACATTTTATCTACATAAGGCATAATCGATTTATTGTCTGTGAAATTCAATTCTTTGAGTTGATAACGCTTTTTAATTAAAGGTACAATTTTTTCAAAAGAATCGGTTTTTACGTTAGAGAATGGAAATTTATTTTCTAAATATTCTTTTTCTTTTACATAACCTAATTGCTCTAAATGGTCTTTATAATACGGATAATTATACCAAGTAATCATCGAACCTAATTCGTCATAACCCTCGGTTAGCACACCCACTTTGTCTAAGTTTGAAAATCCCATAGGACCTTCTACAAATTCAAGGTCATTTTTACGTCCTAATTCATACACTTTTTCAAGAAGCGCTTTGGTCACTTCTAGGTCATCAATCACATCCCACCAACCAAAACGAACTTTCTTTTTTTGTTGCTTATTCACTTCATCCCAATTGATAATAGCCGCAATTCTTCCCACAATTTTATGGTCTTTATAGGCAAGGTAAAAATAAGCTTCTGCACTTTTAAATGCTGGGTTTTTGGTTTTATCAAAGGTTTCCAATTCATCTTGAATCAATGGTGGAACCCAATACGGATGGTTTTTATATAATGAAAAAGGAAATTTTACATATTCTTTCAATAAGGCAGGAGTCGTAGCTTCTTTAATTGTAATCATGGCAATTAGGGTTTTAACTGAACTTCGTCAAGGCGTTTTTTGGTTTTTTCTTTTTCTTTATCCTTGGCCTTTTCTTTTTTGCTTTTGTCTTTCTTCTTGTCTTGTTTGGGAGCCCTTAATAATACTTGATCGTAATTTTCGTCATACCTCCAAGAAAATCCTATTCCAGCATACAAGAGCTTTGGAGTATCTTTGTAATTTCGACTTATGGAAGCATCTACTTGAATGTTACTGCCGAATAAGTAAGCTGCTCCAACGGTAAAAATTCCGTCAGAGTAATAATCACCTTTGAATCCTCTGTTTTCTAAAAACCCCGATACTTTATCATTAAATCCTTTGGTTAAAGTAACCACATAACCATAGGATTGATACGGTGAAAAGATTTGATCAGAATAGATATTGGTCACAAAAACCCAAGCGCCTGGAAATTGATTTTGAGTAATTAACATTACCTTTGGTGTAAGTCTTTTTACAGGTTCATCGCCTCTAAAAAAAGAGCTGATGCTTGTGTTGTAATTAAACCCTGCAAAACCCGATATTGCCGGAATCAATTGGTGCCAACTGTATTTATGATTGGCTTTCCAACTGTACATGTTTACTGGTTTTTCGTAATTTTTTTCAGGATCGTAAAATAGATATTTTGCCCCCAATGTTATAGTTTTTAGGGCTTTTCTATGAACGTCAAAGTAATCTGAAGAGTACCGGTCATTCTGATAATTGACACTCATAATTCCTTCTAATTCTTCTTTAAAAAAGCCATAACGCGCTGTTAAATCACCGGTGTATCCTTTTATTTTATAATCCAGAAGATTGTGTTTTTCATTGATGTAATTCAGGCCACTTTCAACTTGAATGACTGTTTTTCCAACAGAAAAAGCCGACATTGAATTCCCAGGTCTATTAGAATTGATGACATCGGTATATTGTGCCGAGGCATATTTGCTTGTGAGTAAAACGATTAGTAGGAGATAGTTTTTTACTTTCATGATTTTTACATTCAATTTTGGAAATCCAAATGTACTATATTTTATTATTTATTTAAGAGGTAATCCTCAATTTGAATGTAGGAATTTAGTATTTTTGACAAAATTTTTTATGTTATGCAAGAGGCATCTTTTCAAGGTTTGATTGAAGATATCATTATTTTCTTTATCATATATTATGTAATCAAGTTCTTAATGCGTTTATTTTTACCACTTTTGGCAAAAAAAGTGGTTGAAAAAGCCAGTGAGCAATTCCAACAACAGCAAAATCAATATCAAAATACTACCGAACCAACACAGCCATCCAAAAGCGATAAGCCGCGAGAAACTAAAAAAGTTGGAGAATATATTGATTATGAAGAAATTGATTAAAAATAAAATTGTTTAAAGGTTTTACCACATCTAAAATCTAATATTAAAAATATAAAAAGACCACATGAAGCAACTTCAAAAGTTATATCCTCATTTAGCAGCCATTTTTGGTTTTATCATTATTGCCTTACTTTATTTTTATCCAGTTCTACAGCGAAAGAAAATTTACCAATCGGATATTGTACAGTATACCGCAATGGCTAAAGAGCAAAACGATTTTAGAGTCTCAGAAAATGCCGAACCATATTGGACTAATGCTGCTTTTGGTGGTATGCCAACGTATCAAATGGGTGCACAATATCCGCATGATTATATAGGAAAATTGGATGACGCCTTACGGTTTTTACCAAGACCAGCCGACTATTTATTTTTATACTTTTTAGGATTTTATAGTTTGCTATTGGTGTTAAAAATAGATCCACTCAAGGCATTTTTCGGAGCCTTGGCTTTCGGATTTTCAACCTATTTGATTGTCATTTTAGGGGTCGGACACAACGCCAAAGCTCATGCTATTGCATATATGCCACTGGTTGTGGCAGGAGTGTTGTTGGTTTTTAGAAAAAAATATATTCTTGGAGGATTATTAACAATGCTCGCAGTAGCTTTAGAAATCAATGCCAATCACTTTCAAATGACTTACTATTTGTTGTTTTTATTGTTGGTGATGGGAATTTATTACGTTGTAAAATTCATTAAAAACAAAGAATTCAAAGAACTTGGATTTGTAGTGGGAACTTTTTTTGTAGCCTTAATTTTTGCGGTAGGTGCGAATGCTACCAGTTTACTTGCCACTAAAGAATTTACCGATTACAGTATTAGAGGAAAAAGCGATTTGACTTTTAATCCGGATGGTTCTAAAAAAACTGACGGTTCGACTTTAGATAGAAGCTATATTACCGAGTACAGTTATGGTGTGGGAGAAAGTTTGAATCTCATTGCGCCACGACTTTTTGGTGGTGGGAATTCCGAAAAATTAGGAAAAGATTCCTCAGTATATGATTATATGTTGAAAAATGGAGCTTCTGAAGAGCAAGCATTACAATTTGCCGAATCGTATGCGCCAACCTATTGGGGCGATCAGCCTATTGTAGCGGCTCCAGCTTATATTGGCGCTGTAGTTTTCTTTTTGTGTGTTCTTGGTTTGTATCATGATAAACGGAAGATAAAGTATGTATTTCTTGTTGGCGCCATCATTTCATTGGTGTTGTCTTGGGGTAAAAACTTCTCTGTTTTAACCGATTTCTTTATTGATTACATTCCGTTATACGATAAGTTTAGAGCGGTTTCATCGATTCAAGTAGTTTTAGAATTGTGTTTACCGGTTATGTCAATCATCGGATTTCATTCGTTTTTTACCACTAACAAAGAAAAACAATGGGATAGTTTGTGGAAAGCTGCGGCAACTTCATTAGGTTTATTGGTTGTATTGTTCTTATGCAAAGGATGGTTTGATTATGTTGGTGTAATGGACGCTCAAATTCGTCAAATGTTAAGTCAATCGCAAGACAAAATGTTTGGCGTTGGTTTCATAGATGCTTTGAAAGAAGATCGAAGAACAATGTATCAAGCCGATTTGTTGCGAACTGGATTCTTTATTGTTTTGGCTGCTGGTGCACTTTGGCTGTATACTAAAAACAAAATTGCTCAAAACACAGCTGTTATTTTTGTTGGATTGGTTATGGTTTTCGATTTGTTCTTTGTGGATAAAAACTACGTTAGTAATACACCAGAACAATTTAAAACAGCCAGAGAAGTGGACATGCCTTTTCAACCAAGTACTACCGATATGCAGATTATGCAAGACACAACCAATTACCGTGTGCTAGATGTAGAAGGCTATCTGAATGCCAAAGCCTCTTATTTCCACAAATCAATTGGAGGGTATTCGGCGGTTCGACCACGAAGAATGCAAGAGCTTTTTGATTATCAAATTTCTAAAAATAACAAAGAAATTTTGGATATGTTGAATGTTAAATACATCATTCAAACCAACGATAGAGGAGAAGAAGTGGCAAGTGTCAACCCAGGAATCAACGGAAATGCATGGTTTGTAAAAGAACTTAAAAAAGTAGCTTCTAATGATGCTGAAATGAAAGCTTTAGATAAATTGGACACTAAAAATGTGGCTACTTTTGACAGTAGTGATTTTCCTGATTATGTAACCAAATATGCCTTTGAAAAAGATTCAACAGCTTCTATTAAGTTGACCTTTAACAAACCGAATCATTTGAAATACGTTTCGAATAACAAAAATGCAGGTTTCGCAGTGTTTTCAGAAATGTATTATAAAGACGGTTGGAAGGCTACTGTTGACGGAAAACAAGTGCCCATTATCAGAGTCGATTTTGCTTTACGTGGCATCAATATTCCAGCAGGAAATCACAACATAGAATTTAAGTTTGAACCACAAGTAGTCAAAACAGGAAGTACAATCACTTTGATTAGTTCACTTGGAATGTTGTTGCTTTTGGTTGGTGGAGTTTATTTTGAAAGAAAGAAACTATAAAAACGGTTTGATACGCAAATAACTTAATTTTATGATAAAATCAATCTGTTGTTTGGTCTTATTTTTACCTTTTTTAAATTATGCTCAAAAGAATAATTTAGAAGCATTTGAATCGAACTTAAAAAAAGAGTTGGGTGATTTGCAAACATTTCAAAAGCATGTAGTTGATTTGAATAACGACACTCAATCTGATGTTATTTATTTATATTCTTGTGGCGAACCTCTTTGTGTAAATGTATTCCTAAATATAAGTGGTTCATATCAATCAGTGTTATATGAACAATGTTCAAATTATGATTTGTATAAAATTACTGATGGCAAATTAGCTTTGAAATTGAATTTGTTTCATTGTTGCGGTGAAAGTCCATACGAATCCATTCGCTCATTTGAATTCAATGGGAAAAGTGCTATCCTTAAAGAAAATTATGTGAAAATTAATGAGAAGTATATACTAAATAATAAGATAATAGTACCTGAGTATAGTTTGTTGGAGCCTTATTTTGTTAGAAACACAGTTACAGATTATAATATTCGTTCTACGCCTTCAGTAGAAACATTAGAGAAAAGAGAGATAGAATTATTCACTTATGGTTGTGAAGTAGGAACTAATATTATTGCAAAAATAAATTTGAATTCTAAAATCAAAGTTTTATCCGAATTGATTCAGAATGACCGAACTTGGTTGTTTGTAGAAATTGAAGGTTCTGATCTTAATTCCAAATGTAATCCAGTTGACTTTGAATTCAAAAATCAAAAATTAAGAGGTTGGATAAGTAGTAAATTTATCACAAAAATATAATTTGAAAACTGAAGCAAAAAAACTTTTAATCATAACGTATTACTGGCCACCAGCTGGCGGTCCGGGTGTGCAACGATGGTTGAAGTTTGTGAAATATTTACCTGATTTCGGAATCCAACCTATTGTTTATGTTCCTGAAAACCCAACGTATCCGATAGTGGACGAAGGCTTAGTAAAGGATGTTTCCGATAAAGCGATAATTCTTAAAAATACCATTTTTGAACCCTATCAATTGGCTGGTTTTTTATCTAAAAAAGAAACTAAAAAAATTAGCTCCGGAATAATCCCAGCTGCCAAAAAGCAAACTTTTATAGAGAAAATGATGCTATGGGTTCGTGGAAATTTATTCATTCCTGATGCTCGAAAATATTGGGTAAATCCTTCTGTTAAATACCTTAAAAAATACATTCAAGAGAACCATATTGATACTATTGTAACTTCGGGACCACCTCATTCGTTGCATTTAATCGGACTGAAATTAAAGGAAGATTTGGGAGTAACTTGGTTGGCCGATTTTCGTGATCCTTGGACGACTATTGGATATCACAAAGCCTTAAAATTGTCATCGTATGCTGAAAAAAAACACAAGCAATTGGAACGTAAAGTGCTTAATTCGGCTGATACCATTATAGTTACCAGTAAAACTACAAAGACAGAATTTCAGGCTCTAACTTCTAAACCAATTGAAGTGATCACCAACGGTTATGATGTAGAAAATGTAGCCAAACAACCTTTGGATGAAAAGTTTACGATGGCGCATATTGGTTCGTTTTTATCCGATAGAAATCCGAAAGCATTGTGGGAAGTGTTGCATGAGTTGATTCAAGAAAACGATTTGTTTGCCGATACATTTGAACTCAAATTGATGGGCAAAGTCAGTCAAGAAATTCTAGATAGTATTTTCGCACATCAATTGGATAATCATTGCCATAATTTAGGGTATGTTTCCCATACTGAAGCCATTCAACACCAACGTAAATCACAAGTTTTGTTGTTGATTGAAATCGATTCGGAAGAAACCAAGAGCATCATTCCGGGTAAATTATTTGAATATATGGTTTCAGAACGACCAATTCTGGCTATTGGTCCGAAAGACTCCGATTTTGCCGAAATTATTACCACAACCAACACCGGAGTTTTCTTTACGTATGATGAAAAAGAGCGTTTGAAAAAAACGATTCTTTCTTATTTCAATTTGTTTTTAGAAAAGAAATTGCAAGTATTTCCGGTGGGCTTGCAACAGTATTCAAGAAAAAGTTTAACCGAACAATTGGCCAAACTCATAACTCATAACTCATAATTTATTCATGGGAATCGTGCAATCACAATCCATTAAAAACACCATCATCACGTTCTTCGGATTTGGGATTGGTGCTGTTAATGCGTTGTTTTTTTATACCAATTTCTTAGGTAAATTGCATTACGGAATTGTAACAACGATTCTTTCGGGAGCCAATATCATGATGCCTTTAATGGCGTTTGGAGCTCAAAACACATTGATTCGTTTTTTTTCCCATTATAAAACCGAACAAAAGCGTGAAGAATTTTTAACTTTTATGCTGTTCTTTCCATTGGTGTTAATTGTTCCTATTGGTCTTGTCTTTTATTTTTTTTATGAGACCATTTCAAGCGGTTGGGTAATAGAAAATCCGTCATTAAAACCATTTTTTTGGTTAATTCCGATAGTTGGATTATTTATGGCTTATTTTGAGGTGTTTTATGCTTGGGTAAAAGTGCATATGAAATCGGTGGTTGGAAACCTAATTAGCGAAGTGTTATACCGCTTTGTGATCATGATTTTATTGATAGCCGTTCATTTTGATTGGATTACTAAAGATACCTGTGTTTATGGCATTGCCCTATCGTATTTAGCCCAATTGATAGGGATGAAATGGTATGCTTTTTCGGTTAAAAAGCCTGTTTTACGATTGGTTATTCCCGATAATTTTAAAGAGATTTTACACTATTCTTTGTTTATTATAGTTTCGGGTGGTGTGGCAACCATGTTGATTGATTTTGATAAGGTCATGATTCCGAAATACAAAGATGTAAGTTTGAACGCCTTGTATGGCGTAGCGATATTTATATCAACCGTTATTGCAGTTCCGAGTAGGGCGATGACCCAAATTGTGGCGCCTATTACCGCTAAATTGATGGTAGAAGGAAAGCACGACGAACTTAATGATTTGTACAAGAAAAGCGCCATCAATTTGCAAGTTATTGGCGGATTTATCATGATGTTAATTTTCTTGAATATTAAAGAATTGTATCATTTGATTCCTAAAGATTACAGCGGCGGCATTTGGGTGGTGTTTATGATCGGATTGTCTAAGTTTTACGACGTACTTTTGGGAAACAACAACTCGATAATTGTCAACACCAAATACTACAGAACGGTGCTGTTGTTTGGAATTTTTACAGTCGTATTGATGATTGTTTTGAACATGATTTTTATTCCGTTGTATGGCATTGAAGGTTCTGCTTTTGCTACTTTACTAACCGTTGCCATTTACAACACCATTAAGTTTATTTATGTGGTTAAGAAAATGAATTTGTTTCCGTTTACCCTAAAAACACTTTATTCGTTAGGTATTTTAGTAGCTTGTTTTGGTTTGTTTTATTTTTGGGATTTTCCTTTTTACACAATCATTAATATTGCTTTAAAATCGATTTTGATTGCGGTGTTCTATTTGTTTGTGAATTATAAATTGGAAATTTCTGAGGAGTTTAACAATGTGATTAAGACGTTCTTGAAGAAAGCGCGATTGCTTTAGCCCAGATAGCAGCCGATATCCTTTGTGAGGCACGAACAAAGATAAAGGCGAATAGCTGGATTAGCTTCAAAAAAAAAATCCTGCTTCATCTTCCCAGAATCTGCAGGACTTTTCACAAATTAACCAACCAATTTTTTTATTTCTTGTCTTCGTTTTTATCGTCTTCTATTTTGGCACGAGTACCATCTGCTTTGTAATAGTAGTACTCATTGCTGTTGTAGTTTGTAGCGTGATAATTAGTGTCATAATTGTTATCGTTGTAATTGGTATGACCATTGGTTCCGTAATAGTTGTAGGTATATCCAGTATTTCTGAAACCTTTTACTTGTCCAATCATGTCTACAATGTCACCACGTCTGTTGTATATAATTTGCATACCGCCAATTTGTGTTAGAGCAAATCTGTTGTATCTCATAAATACGGTACCAATTCGGCTCACTCGATCGCGGCTATCGTAGTTGATGAATGTATTTCCCACTCTACGAATTCTACCAAAACTATCGTGCTCAATTAAGACTCCATAATTTACTGGTTCTTGACCATTTCTATCAGCTTCAGAAGTTCGTTTACCAGCTTGTTTGAAATGGTATCCACCTTGAGAATCATCGGCACGAGTATTAAAATCGAAGTCGCCATTTGGAAAGACGAAAAACTCAATGCCTCTTTCGGTGAATGAGATTGGCTCGTCAAAGCTAAATCGGGTTATCATTTTCTCATCAGCAATTTTGATTATTTCTGATGCTTTCGCAACGTTTCCTACCAGTAAAACACTTGCTACTAAAAGGGTAATTTTTTTCATAATCAATAGAATTTTCAATTGTTGCTTACTCGTTCGATTTTCGGCTTCTTCGATCAGAAATCGTTCTGATGTTTCGAGTATTCCAAGATGTGTGCCAAACGAATGGCTGTTTTTGTGAACGATTTGTTAATGATTTTTAACCTATTGAATAGCATGCGATTATTAATTAATATTTAAGCCAAATAGTTTATGAAGTGAATGAAAATTTATTATTTTTGGTGCCAATATCCAAACAAAAGACAATTCACATTATGAATTTCACAAAAAAGAACCTAGTATTTTTACTATTCACTGTATTTACAGTGAGTACTTCTTTCAGTCAAACTTTTATACAGGCTTATGCCAATGTAGTCAATCAATGTTCGCAAACCAATGTAACCAATGATTTAACTGAATTTGAAGCACTAGGATTGAAGCGCAGAGGAACTGCTCCACTTCAAAACACCTTGGATTGGTTGAAAAACAAATATTTGAGTTATGGGTATACCGCTACTCAAATAGTGGAAGATTCGTATACGTACACGGGTTCTACAGCTGCTTGTAAGAATCTTGTAGTGACTAAGATAGGAACTTTGTATCCTAATACGTATGTTATTGTTTGTGGTCATTACGATTCGATTGGAGGAACAGGAACTAACGATAATGGTAGTGGAGTAGCTTGTATTTTAGAAACTGCTCGTTTGTTACAAAATATTCCCACCGATTATTCCATAAAATTTATAAACTTTAGCGGAGAAGAAGACGGATTGTATGGAAGTCAGCATTATGTGACTTCTATTGTGAATGGAACCACCCCAAAAATGAACATTCGTTTGGTACTGAATTTGGACGAAGTTGGTGGTGTGGCAGGAATGACTAACAATACGATTACTTGTGAACGCGATACGAATAATTCACCTTCAACCAATAACGCACAGTCGTCTACAATGACCACACAGTTGATGAATTGTGTGACGTTGTATTCGCCGTTGCAAACGTTTTTATCGTATGCCTATGCTTCAGATTATATGTCGTTTCAAAGTAATAACGAAATCATTACAGGTTTGTTTGAAAAAAACGAAACCACACACAAGCACACCAATACCGATTTGTTGATTTATATGGATCCTGTATACAATTATAATGTAGCTAAAGCAACTATTGGGGCAACCTTACACTTTGCACAGGCTAGCACTAGTAGTTTAACCAATCAAGAAGTGTCTGATTATAACGTGAGTTTCTTCCCAAATCCAACTAAAGATACCCTAAATGTTAGTTTGGGTTCGTTGACCGAGACAAATTATACTTTTTTATTAATTGATATCAATGGCAAAACGGTATTAAACATGCCAATTTCTAATGCGAAATTAATTGAATCAATTCCTGTTTCGGGCCTAGCAAAAGGGTTGTATCTAGGAGTTATGCAAGCAGGTGAGAAGCGCATAACCAAGAAAATTGTAATTGAATAATACTAATAAAGTATTTCTACATAGTAAAGTCGGACTTATTTGGTTCGGCTTTTTTTGTTATACTAATGTTGGAATAATCTCGTTTTTTAAATCAAACACTTTGTTTAATGCAGAAACTTTTATTCAGTTTATTAAGTGTAGTAATATTGATAAGCGTTCACACAGGAATTGATAGTCGTAAATTGAAAGGAAAATGGCAATTGAATGCTTTGTATGTAAAAAAAAATAACATTAAAGAAGCTGTTGATCTTGAAAAATATAGCAATTGCGAGAAAAAATCGACTTTAGAATTTAAAGATTCGATTATGAAAAGTGTGGCATATACTACTTTTTATGGAAAAAAGGTATGGTGTTTTAAAGATACCAAAACCTATGTATATAAAATAAATTTTGACAAAGGTAAAACCTTTTTGGTAGGTGCTTTTTCTCGTTTTGAACAAGTGTCTTGGACTATAGTAACCCTAAACGATTCTATTCTTCAATTGGAAGATCGCAGTTTTTTAAAAGAATATAAAAAGATAAAGTAGTTTATATAACTACAATAGTCTCTTGGAGCTTTCGGGAAGTTGTCGTAGTACTTCAACTAGATATAAATAATCGAAAGTTTCTTTTTTTATAACTTATCCTTCAAATACTTCCCAGTAATTGATTCTTTGTTTTTAACGACATCTTCTGGAGTGCCTTCAGCTAAGAGTTGCCCTCCGTTTTCACCACCTTCGGGTCCTAAATCAATAATCCAATCGGCACACTTAATCAGGTCGAGGTTGTGTTCTACGACCAAAATCGAGTGTCCTTTATCAATCAAGGCATCAAACGAAGTCAACAGTTTTTGAATGTCGTGAAAATGTAAACCCGTAGTAGGTTCGTCAAATACAAAAAGTGCTTTCTCTTTGGTATTTCCTTTAACCAAAAACGACGCTAGTTTGATACGTTGTGCTTCACCGCCCGAAAGGGTAGAAGACGATTGTCCTAATTGCACATAGCCCAAACCAACATCTTGCAACGGTTGTAGTTTTTGCATGATTTTAGTATGTTTGTGTTCACTAAAAAACGCAATGGCATCGTCTATTGTCATCGTTAGAATATCATCAATGTTTTTGCCTTCAACGGTTACTTCTAATATTTCTTTTTTGAAACGTTTACCGCCGCAAGTTTCGCAAGGCAATTCGACGTCGGCCATAAACACCATTTCTACATTAATAGAACCGTCTCCTTTACAAGTTTCACATCGACCACCATCTACATTAAACGAAAAATGTTTGGGTTGATAGCCTCGAATTTTGGATAATTTTGATTTGGCAAACAGATCGCGAATGTCATCGTAGGCTTTAATGTAGGTGACTGGATTGGAACGCGAGCTTCTTCCGATAGGATTTTGATCGACATATTCTATATGATGAATGCGGTGGTAATGTCCTTGCATGTCGGTAAACTGACCTGCTTTTTCTCCAACACCTTCCAGTTTCTTTTGTATGGCAGGAAACAGAATTTTCTTTACTAACGTACTTTTACCACTACCTGAAACCCCTGTAATTACGGTTAAACATTCTAACGGAAAGCGAACGTCTAGGTTTTGCAAATTGTTCTCACGTGCTCCCAAAATATCAATGTAGGTATTCCATTTTCTACGAGTTCGTGGGACTTTAATTTCTAAGGAACCATTCAAGTATTTAGCGGTTAACGAATCCGATTGAAGGATTTCATCAAACGTGCCTTGTGCCACCAATTCGCCACCATGAGTACCAGCTTCAGGGCCAATATCAATAATCATATCGGCTTGTTTCATAATGTCTTCGTCGTGTTCTACTACGATAACCGTGTTGCCTAAATCACGTAGGTTTTTCAGTACTTCAATCAATAATTCAGTGTCTTTAGGATGCAAACCAATACTCGGTTCGTCTAAAATATACATCGAACCTACCAAACTACTTCCTAACGAAGTCGCCAAGTTAATACGTTGCGATTCGCCGCCTGAAAGTGTAGCTGAATTTCGATTCAATGTTAAATAATCCAAGCCAACATTGCTTAAAAATGCTAAACGACTGTTGATTTCAATTAATAATCGTTTGGAAACCGTAGTGTCGTATTCGGATAATTGTAATTCTTTGAAAAACGGAATTAAACGACGAATTGGTAAATCTACCAAATCAGAAATGGTTTTGCCACCGACTTGAATGTAATTGGCTTCCACACGAAGGCGTTTCCCTTTACAAACGTTGCATTTGGTTTTGCCACGATAACGCGATAACATCACACGGTTTTGTATTTTATAATTTTTTTCTTCTAGTTCTTTAAAGAAGTCATTTAATCCTTGAAAGTACTGGTTGCCATTCCAAACTAAATCTTTTTGTTCTTGCGATAATTCGAAATACGGTTTGTGAATAGGGAAATCAAATTTATAAGCTTTGTTTACCAATTCGTCACGGTACCAACCCATACTTTCACCACGCCACGGATAAATGGCATTTTCAAAAACAGAAAGTGCGGTATTAGGAATCACTAATTCATGGTCGATGCCAATCACGTTACCATAACCTTCGCAAGTTGGACAAGCTCCATACGGATTGTTAAAGCTAAATAAATGTACATTCGGTTCCAAAAACGTCATGCCATCCAACTCAAAATTAGCACTGAATTCCAAACGCGAATTGTCTTTCAAATTTTGCAAATAACATACGCCTTTTCCTTCAAAAAAAGCCGTTTGTACCGCATCAGATAATCGGTTAAAGAATTCTTCTTCGTCTTTAACAATGATTCTATCGATGATTAGTAAGATGTCTTTGTTATCAAACGAATGCTGGTCAATGTCATCCAAACGCACCATTTCGTTATTGACTAAAATACGTGCAAAACCTTGTTGCAAGAGTACTTTGAGTTTGTCTTCTAATTTTCTACCTTCTTCGAGATGAATAGGAGCAAGGAGCAACCAACGGCTGTCGAGTTCAAAAGTTTTTACTGTATTGATGACATCGGTTACGGTATCTTTTCGCACTTCGTTACCTGATACTGGTGAAACTGTTTTTCCAATTCGAGCGAAGAGTAATTTTAAGTAATCGTATATTTCGGTTGAGGTTCCAACGGTGGAACGCGCATTGGTTGTATTTACTTTTTGTTCAATGGCTATGGCCGGAGCGATTCCTTTGATGTATTCTACTTTGGGTTTGTCCAATCGTCCTAAAAACTGACGCGCATACGACGATAAACTTTCTACATAGCGGCGTTGTCCTTCCGCATACAAAGTATCGAAAGCTAATGACGATTTTCCAGAACCTGAAAGCCCTGTAATTACTACGAGTTTGTTTCGAGGAATGGCAACATCCAAATTTTTTAAATTGTGGATGGCAGCACCTTTTATTAGGATGTTTTTCTTTGGCTCTAACGTAGTAATATCTTTTGGAATCATAGCAAAAAATGAATTTTCGCAAAGATAATCATTTCTCGAATGAGAATGGGTATTGAACAAATCACAAATGTCATTTTTATGTAGTTAAAAAAGATATTCCTATATTCACACAAGTTTACGGTTAAAGTGGCATCAAAATATAAAAAATTTGCTTTTTGGAAGAAAAAGAAATGATTTCACGATTGAAGAAGAACGACGAAAAAGCGTTCCAAGTCTTGGTGGATTTGTTTTCCAAAAAGGTGTACAATTCATGTATCGGAATGCTTCAAAATACTGAAGATGCCCAAGATGTCACACAAGAAATCTTTATTACAATTCATATAAACATTCAACAATTTAAAGAAGAATCATCGCTTTCTACTTGGATTTATAGAATTTCAATAAATAAATGTTTGGAGTTTATCCGAAAGAAACACCGAAAGAAACGTTCGGGAATATTCAAATCTATTTTTTCATCGGATGGTGAAAAAGCCATTGAAAACCATTCTGATTTTAGTCATCCCGGAATTCAATTGGAAAACCAAGAGCGTGCTAAAATACTTTTTAAAGCCATTGATTTATTGCCCGAGCAACAGCGAACGGCCTACATTTTACACAAAATAGAACAAGTGAGTTATAATGAAATAGCTGAAATAATGCAATTATCGTTATCAGCTGTAGAGTCATTACTTTTCAGGGCCAAACAAAACTTAAAGAAGCATTTGGCAACATATTATGAAGAAAATGAGAAATAAGCGCAAGTTTTAAAAAAATATAACATCTATAGAATTATGAATACAAAAGAAAATTGGATTGAAGATACCCTGAATGCCTTGGATGATATCCAGCGTGTTGAAGTGCCTTTGTCTTTGAAATATTCTTTATTGAATTCATCCAAAAGAAAAGAAAATAGATTGAGTGTAGCCCAAAAATGGATGATTGCAGCTAGTGTGATTGTGCTATTGGGTATCAATTTGATTTCGATGAATCAATATGCTAAGAAGTCCGAGAAATTGACTTTTAACGATGGTAAAAGCGCTGTTTATAAAGAATATTTCTCTAGTGATTATTAAAACAAACTACAATGAACAATTCTAAATTTTTAAAAATTGTTATTTTACTTTTATTAGTTATTAATATTAGTACACTAACATTTATGTGGTTGCATAAACCACCTAAAAATGATGCTGTTGGTGATTTTTTTAATAAAGAATTACAGTTTACAACCCAACAAAAAGAACAATTTGAACTTTTGAAGCAACAACATCGAAGTCAAGTCGAAGCTTTACGAGCTGATAATAAAGAAATGCACGATGCCTATTTTGAGTTGTTGAAAAATCCAAAAGTTGATTCGGCTACAGTAAAGAAAGCAGCAGCAGCAATTTTGAAAATCAAAGAACAAGAAGAATTGGCTTTGTTTTATCACTTTCAAAAAGTAAGAGCCATTTGTAATACTTCGCAGCAGCAAAAATTTGATGAAATTATAAATGAAGCAGCTAGAATGATGGCACCTAGACCTAGAGAAAGAGAAGGTAGACCAATGCCTGGTGATGGTCCGCCACCGCCGCCAAGAATGTAATCACAAACCAATACCAACCTATTTAGATGAAAAAAGTTTTACAATTATTTTTAGTTTTCTCGTTTTCGGGATTACTGGCGCAGACTAATCCAGCGATTACAAGTTGGCTACGCAATACCACAGGAATTACAGGACGTCATTATGTATCAGGGAATTCAACACCCATAAATGATGCAGTTCAAGCAAATGTTCAAACGGTTCAATACGATGCCAATTGGGCTTATGTATCGGCAACTGGAATTCCGGCATACATTACGGGTCCGTTTTTAGATGGAAATCCTTCATTGGCTACGGCACAGAATAAGATTTTCAAAATTCCTCTAAATCCGACACAAAATACAGGAACATTAACGGCTACAACAGGTGGTAATATCGGTATTTTTAAAAATGGAGTTGCTTTATTTGATTATAGAGATGGGGTTTCTTGGAAGAACTCAACCAGTCAAATTTGTGGAGGTCCAATTGTAGGCTGCACAGGAGATGGAAAATGGAATAGAGACGCTGTAGTAGGCGAACGATTGGGTTTTGATTGTTCTAAAGCACATCCAGCCATGGGAAATTACCACCATCATCAAAATCCTAGTGCTTTTAATCTCGATATTAATGTAATTTCAACCATTTGTAGTACTTATCCATCCGATGGTTTGTATACGATTGATCCAAATCAGCATTCTCCATTATTAGGTTATGCTTACGATGGATTTCCAATTTATGGAGCCTATGCCTATGCTAATACTAACGGAACAGGAGGAATTGTTAGAATGAAATCGGGATATCAATACCGCAATATTACTACCAGAACGGTTTGGGCAGATGGAACAGATGTTCTAGATGGTCCAGCAGTGAGTACTACGTATCCTTTAGGGTATTTTAGAGAAGATTACGAGTTTGTTGCACACCCAACAGATGCGAGTTATTTAGACGAGCACAACGGTCGTTTTTGTGTAACACCAGAATATCCTAATGGAATTTATTGTTATTTTGCTACTGTAGATGCCAATCACAACTCGGCCTATCCGTATGTAGTGGGACCAACATTTTATGGAAATAAAACAGCAACAACTGTTACCACAGTTCCAGCAGGAACTACAACGTATAACCCGGCATTGACTTCGGTTGATTTTGAGACTACAAAATTCAATATTGTTGTAGCACCCAATCCGGCTCAGGATTTTATTGCTATTCAAACCACAATGGCTCACAGTGATTTTAATGTTGAATTAATCAATGAAATAGGTCAAGTGGTTAAGAGTGATAAAATTTTACAAGGTAGTACGTTGTGTGTTATAGACACTTCTACAGTCTATAAAGGAGTTTATTTTGTAAAAATTTACTATGGAGATCATACTATAACCTCAAAAGTTATAATTGAATAAATTAAAATCTTAAATTTGAAGCCACCATTTGAATCAATGGTGGTTTTTTATTTTATACCCATCTATAGATTATAAACTCTTTACCAAAAATGCAACAGCGTTATTCTACTTGTTTTTTTTCTTTTTTATTCTGTATGATTTCCTATTGGTGTATGGGTCAAGAGTTGCCGCCAATAGTTAAGTATACTTCTACCACTTATGGAGCAGGAAATCAGAATTGGATGATTTCTCAAGATAAAGATCAGTTTTTATGTTTTGCAAATAATGAAGGGTTATTAGAGTTTAATGGATCTAATTGGACACTTTATCCCTCACCAAATGAGACGATCATACGTTCTGTAAAATCAGTTGGCGATAAAATATATACGGGTTGCTACATGGAATTTGGTTATTGGAATAGACAATCTGATGGCACTTTGAAGTACTTTTCGTTGAGTAAGAAGATAAAAAATAAGTTAATTGAAGATGAACATTTTTGGAATATAATAAGCGTTGATAACTGGGTTTTGTTTCAATCGTTTAACCGAATTTATGTTTACAATTCTAAAGATGGAAGTTTTCAATTCATAGACGGTCATCCAAATATTTTTAGATGTTATAAAGTCAATAATTCTATTTATTTTCAAGCTCTTGGAGAAGGTTTGTATGAAATAACCAATGGTAAAAGCGCTTTAATTTCAAATGATGAAAGAATTAAAACCAATAGAATTGTAGATGTTTTTACAAGTGAAGAGGGTTTATTACTTCAAACGGAACGTGCAGGAATTTTTAAGTTGAAGGACAAAATTTTAGCTACTCATCACTTTGAATCGGAAAACGAATTAAAACCAAATTCAATTTTTAGTGCAAAAAAATTATCGGATGGTGGCTATGCTTTAGGAACCATTTCTAATGGTATTTATATTTTAGATAAAAATGGTAAAATCAAATACCATATTACGCAAAACACAGGTTTAAGTAACAATACGGTCTTATCTATTATTGAAGATACAGACAACAACTTGTGGCTAGGATTGGATAATGGTATTGATTGTATCAATCTTCAATCGCCAATTAAAAGCTACAAAGACGACGAAGGATATTTAGGAACTGTATATGCGTCAATAAAATTTAACGATCGTATTTATATAGGTACCAATCAAGGTTTATTTTATAAAAGCATGCTAGCCAACGATAGGTTTACTTTTGTAAATGGTACAAAAGGGCAGGTATGGTCTTTATTTGAATACGATGGACAATTGTTTTGTGGTCATGACTTAGGAACTTTTTTAATTAATTCGACGGGTATTCAGCTTATTTTTAGAGGAACAGGTACTTGGAAATTCAATCCGATACCAAATCATCCGAATTTATTGATGCAAGGGAATTATAATGGGCTGTCCATAATAGAAAAGAAAGGTACCACTTGGGCGTTTAGAAATAAACTTTCAGGATTTGATATTTCATCACGATATTTTGAAATTGCCAACAATCATGAGCTGTATATCGGACACGAATACAAAGGAATAATTAAAGTACAAACCACAACCGATTATTACAAGGCAGTTAAGTTTTCTATAATAACAAACCCAATAAAAGGCAAACATATTAGTTTAGTTAAATACAATGGTATCATATTTTATGCAGGAAGACAAGGTATTTACAAATTGAACCCTAAATCCAATAAATTTGTTCGTGATGCTAATTTGAGTACTGTTTTTAACAATGGTGAATATATTTCTGGTAAATTAAATGTAGATAAAACCAATAAAATGTGGTTGTTTACTAAAAATTACATTTACTATTTTACATCAGGTAATTTTAATAGCGAATTGAAAAAACATAAAATTCCTATTCCTTTCACCATTAGTAATCCAATGATCGGCTATGAAAATATTACACAAATTTCCAATAATGAATATTTAGTTGGTAAAACTGACGGCTATTTCATTATAAATTTAGGCGATTTTAAAGTAAAGAGTCATAAAATTGTTCTGACCGATGTTAGTGTTAACGTATTGAGCAAGCCCTTTGTAAATATACCAATGACTACAGAAGGCGAATTGTCTCATGATGAAAACAATTTGGTTTTTAATTATTCAGTACCACAATACAACCGTTTTATTGAAGTTGAATATCAATACATGCTGGAAGGTCTTCAATCCCAATGGAGCGAGTGGAGTACGAAACCAACCATAAGTTTTAAAAATTTAGAACCTGGAGATTACACCTTTAAAGTTCGAGCCAAAATTGCAAATTCGTCTCCTGAGAATACTGCGGTATATCATTTTACAATCAAAAAACCTTGGTATGCAACTAATTTTGCATTGTTCATTTATCTAATTTTCTTTATTGTTATGGCTTACTATATTAATAAGTCTTATAAAAACTATTACCACAAACAAAAAGAGAAATTAATAGAAGAAAATAATTTATTATTAGAAATTGCGGCACTAGAAAGTGAGCAGCAATTGATGAAATTAAGAAATGAACAATTATCGCAAGATGTTGATGCTAAAAATAGAGAGTTGGCAGTTTCTACAATGAGTTTGATTAAGAAAAATGAATTGTTAGGAATTATTAAAGAAGATTTAAAGAAATCATCAGAGGAGAATAGTGGAAGAAATATTAAATCAGTTATCTCAACAATAAATAAAAATATTAATGAGGATGATTCTTGGAATGTATTCAAAGAAGCATTTGATAATGCCGACAAAGATTTCTTAAAAAAGATAAAAGCTGCACATCCAAGTTTAACTCCAAGCGATTTGAAACTTTGCGCTTATTTAAGACTCAATTTATCCTCAAAAGAAATCGCTCCAATGCTTAACATTTCGATACGAAGTGTAGAGATAAAACGATATCGTTTGCGTAAAAAGCTCAATTTGATGCATGATGATGGGTTGGTAAACTACATTTTAAGTATATAACTATACAGAAATAGTGTCAATCACTACAACATTACCTTTACAATAACCTTTTCGTAAGACAATTTAGACCTTTAAATTAATTGATTCAATGCCGTTTAGTATTCTAAATAATCAGCTATTATTGGTGCTTTTGTCATATTCGTAAATTTATCATTTCAAAATTTCATTATGTATATTTTTTGTTGTGGTTGATAATCTAATTCGTATTTTTTAATTGGATAATTTAACACCATGTTAACAAGGCATAAAAAGTGTCTTGCAAAATTTAACCAAACTAAAATTTTACACGCTTATGAATTTAAAGCTATTTTCAGAAAGATTTAGGGATAATTTTTTCCTAATTTCTATGTTTTTCATCTTTATTGTATCGGCTCAAGCTCAGAAAAAAGTTTCTGGTACAGTATTGTCTAATGGTGTTCCATTACCAAGTGCCAATGTTTTGGTAAAAGGTTCTACACTAGGAGTTTCAACCGATATTGATGGAAAATTTGCATTAACGGTTCCCAATGATGCTAAAACTTTAGTAGTATCTTATTTAGGATTTACTACAAAAGAAGTTGAAATTACTTCAGGAGAAATGAAAATTTCTTTGGTAGAAGAAAAAAACACATTAGAAGAAGTAGTAATTAATGTGGGTTATGGTACACAAAAGAAAAGTGTTGTAACTGGAGCTATCTCTAAGGTGAGTTCTAAAGATTTAGAAAAAGTGCCTAACGGACGTATCGAGCAAGCATTGCAAGGTAGGGTTTCTGGGGTTACAATTGCTACCAATTCTGGTTCACCAGGTTCAGGTTCTACTATTAGAGTTCGTGGTATCACTACTTTTGGTGGAGGTAACAATCCATTGTGGGTAGTAGATGGTGTAGTTGTAGATCAAGGCGGAATTGGATATATCAATCAATCTGATATTGAATCTATCGAAGTATTAAAAGATGCTGCATCAGCTTCTATTTATGGTACTCGTGCTGCTACAGGGGTTATTCTTGTAACAACAAAAAAAGGTAAAAAAGGTAAAATTAGTGTTAATTATACCACTTTCACAGGTGTTTCTTCTCCTGCTAAAACATTAAAATTATTAAACGCTACGCAATATGGAGCTTTAATGAATGAAAAATCGGTAGCCGCTGGAGGAAATGTGATTTTTCCTGATTTAAGTGTTTTAGGTGTTGGAACTGATTGGCAAAAACAAGTTTTTAATACTTCAGCACAACGATACAACCACGAATTAAGTTTTAGCGGTGGTAATGATGTTTCTAATTTTTACGTATCTTTTGGGTTACAAGATCAAGAAGGGATTGTTGCTAAAGAAGTTTCAAATTTTACTAAAAAGAATTTTAGAATCAACTCTAATCATAAAATTTCTAAAACGTTTAGTTTTGGTCAAACCATTGCTTACACGCACCAAAAACAAGTGGGTATTGGAACTGTAAATAGTGAATTTGGTGGTGTGCTAAGTTCAGCAATCAATTTAGATCCAACTACACCATTGGTAGTTACAGATCCAACTCAAGCAGCCTACTTAAACGGTTTATCTCCTTATGTACTTCATGATGAAAATGGGAATCCTTATGGTATTTCTTCATTAGTTGGTCAAGAAATTGCCAATCCAGTTGCTTATCAAAAAGTGCAATTAGGAAACTTCGGTTGGTCAGATGACATTGTAGGAAACGCCTATTTAGAAGCTAATATTATAGATGGTTTAAAATTCAAATCGTCAATTGGTGGTAAAAAAGCGTTTTGGGGTAATGAGTATTTTACACCTAAATTTTACTTAAATGCTTCTTTTAATAGTGTGGTTCAAAATTCATTAACAAGAAATACCAATACAGCTTTAGATTGGATTTTTAATAATACTTTGACGTATACCAAGAAATTTGGAGATCACAACATTACAGCATTAGTTGGTCAAGAAGCAAATGAATTGAATATTGGATATGCAACAGGGGTAACTCATGCCGATTTGCCTACTAATAATTACCAAGAAGCTTCATTTAACTTTAGTTTGCCAGCAGCGAACAAAACAGGATATTCTTATACATTCACTCCTCATAAACTAACATCATTGTTTACAAGAGTAAATTATGATTACAAAGAAAAATATTTATTTACTGGTGTATTTCGTAGAGATGGATCTTCACGTTTTGGTGCCGATAAAAAATACGGATATTTCCCAGCTGTTTCCATGGGATGGGTACTTTCTAAAGAAAATTTCTGGAAAGAAAATAAATACGTGAACTCTCTGAAATTTAGAGGTGGTTACGGTAAAACAGGTAATGATGGTAGTTTAGGAGACTTTTATTATAGTGCTTTAGTGAGTGGAGGTTCAAATTATACTTTTGGTAATTCAGGTGCTATCACTACAGGATATTCTCCAAGAACTTTAGAAAATCCTTCGTTACACTGGGAAGAAACAATTCAAACTAATTTTGGTTTTGATGCTAAAATCTTTAACGATTTTACGCTTACTGTTGAATACTACAAGAAAAAAACTTCGGGTATTTTACAACGCTTGATAATTCCGGGATATGTTGGAGTTAACGAACAACCATTTGCTAACGTAGCTGACATGGAAAACAAAGGGTTAGAGTTTGAATTAGGTTATAAAAAGAAAATTGGAGGAGTAAATTTTTCTGCCAATGCAAACTTCTCAACACTAAAAAATACAGTAACTAATATTGGAACTGGGGTTGACTTCTTAACACAAGACGCTGCAGGTTTCCAATCTATGGGTGATGTAACTAGAACTCAAGTTGGTCAAGCATATAATTCATTTTTCGGATATCAAACTGCTGGAATTTTTCAAAACCAAGCTGAAATTGATGCATACAAAAATGCAGCTGGTGGTTTAATTCAACCTAACGCTCAACCTGGAGATTTCAGATGGGTTGATAA
Source organism: Flavobacterium sp. FG139 (assembly GCF_057809695.1). NCBI lineage: Bacteria > Pseudomonadati > Bacteroidota > Flavobacteriia > Flavobacteriales > Flavobacteriaceae > Flavobacterium > Flavobacterium sp. FG139. The sequence goes on along the minus strand of NZ_JBMDKL010000002.1, from coordinate 167,494 downwards.
TAATGGTGATGGTAAAATTGATGCAAATGATAGAACATTCCTAGGAAGTATGATTCCTAAATGTACTTTTGGTTTGACCTTAAATGCCGATTACAAAGGATTTGATGTTATGGTTTTTGCTCAAGGTGTTGCAGGAAATAAAATTTTCCAAGGGCTACGTCGTCTAGATGTTGCCAATTCAAATTATCAAACAATTGCATTAAGTCGTTGGACAGGAGAAGGAACATCTAATGATTTTCCACGTTTAACTAATAATGATACTAATGGTAACTTTGGAAACATGTCTGATTTCTATTTGCAAAAAGGAGATTATTTACGTTTTAAAGTGATTCAATTGGGATATTCTTTGCCAGCATCAGCGATAAGCAAAATTGGAGCCAGCAAAGTGAGACTTTTTGTTACAGGTGAAAATCTATTAACCCTAACAAAATATACTGGTTACGATCCAGAAATCGGTGGAAACGTAATGGGTATTGATAAAGGATATTATCCTCAGGCACGTACATTTATGTTTGGAGCTAATCTACAATTCTAAAAAATATATTATTATGAAAATAACAAAAATTAAATATCTAGTTATTGCAGGGATTACTTTAACTGCGGTGACTTCGTGTAATAAAGATTTTTTGGATGTTAATCCAGAAGGTCAATATTTAACTTCTAATTACTATCAAAATGAAGACCAAGCATATTCTGGTTTGGTAGCTGTTTATGATGTAATGCGAAAAAACTCGGGTGGTTTTGAAAACATGATTACTATGATGAATGCTGGTTCTGATGATCATTATGCTGGTGGTGGTGGTGCTACAGATGGTGTTGGAATTCAATCATTTTCAAATTATACCCAAAATGGTAACACTATTCCACAAAGTTTTTGGAACGATCATTATCAAGGAATAACAAGAGCTAATATTTTACTTCAAAAATTGCCAAATACTCAGATGGATAACAATCTGAAAGTAAGATTTGCTGCAGAATCAAAAGCTTTAAGAGCAATGTACTATTTCAATTTAGTTAGAATGTTTAAAAACGTTCCACTAATTTTAGAACCATTGACTGCAGCTAATATGTATGATGTAGCACAAGCTAGTCCAACAGCTGTTTATGCTCAAATTGAGGCTGATTTATTAGATGCAATTAATGATTTGCCGTCAACATTAACTAGTGCAGAGACAGCTCGTTTTACTAAAGGTGCTGCACAAGCTTTGCTTGGAAAAGTATATTTGTACGATGGAAAAAATGCTTTAGCAGCTACTCAATTAGCCGCTGTTAATGGTACTCCAGGAGGAACTAGTCAATATGGTTACCATTTATTATCTAACTTTAATGATTTATGGATTACTTCAAATAAATTCAATACAGAATCGATTCTAGAAGTTGCACATACAAGTACTGGTAACTCTTATTGGGGAATTTGGGGTTCTGGATCAGACGAAGGAAATACAGTTAATGTTATGGTAGGACCTAGAGGATACACAAGACCATCGGGTTCTCCAGCTCCAAATCTTCCGTCAGGTTGGAGTTTTAATGTGATTACTCAAGATTTATACAATGCTATGGCAGGAGATCCTCGTTTTGGAGCCACTATTTTAGACTTAAAAGCTTTAAAATTAGCGGGTCAAGCAGATTATATCCCAGGCTATCAAGATACAGGGTATTTTTTAAATAAATTTATTCCAAGACAATCAGATGTTACAACAGGTCAAGGAGATGCTGTACTTAACTACAAACAAGATTCTTATGTAATTCGTCTTGCAGACACTTACTTGCTTGAAGCTGAGGCATTAGGAGGAACTGGAGCTAGAGCTCAAGCGCTTTTGGATGCGGTGAGAAGTAGAGTTGGATTGCCTTCTGTGCCAGTTTCTTTGGCTGCTATTAAAGCAGAAAGAAGATTGGAATTAGCAGGTGAAGGGCATCGTTTCTTTGATTTAGTAAGATGGGGTGATGCTTCATCTAAATTATCGAGTAGAGGCTTTATAGCTGGAAAAAATGAAGTATTACCAATTCCTTACAAAGAATTACAAAATACTCAGTTAGTTCAAAACCCTGGTTATTAATAATTAATTATCTAATTTATGAAAAAAGTAAAATTAATTTTCAGTTGTGCTCTTCTTATGGCCGCAGCAATTAGCTGTTCATCACCAGATGGAATTGACACTGATTTGTCTTCATTAAGTACAGCATCATCTTCTAACAACTCTAAGATATTTGATGTAAGTACAGATAACTCAGGACTTGTTAAAATAACTCCAATTGGAGATGGCGCAACTAGTTTCTCTGTAAGTTACGGTCACGGAACTGGAGCACCAGTTACTGTTTCTGCAGGTGCTAGTACAAATCATGTTTATCCTGAAGGAACCTATACCGTAACTATTGTTTCTTATGATATTGCTGGTCATTCTACTACGGCAACCTATCCTTTAAGTGTGGTATATACAGCTCCTACAAATGTGAATACAGTTAGAAATTTTGCAGGTACTGTTTTAACTCTAACTGCTACTGCTACAAATGCAAACGGATTTACAGTTAATTGGGGTGATGGAAGTTTGACACAATCAATGACAGGAACTTTAGGAGGAACTTTCACAGTACCGGATCATAATTATGCACCAGGAGTATATACTTTAACTGTTACTGCTTTAAGTGGTGGTGCGGCAAATACAACAGTTACTTATCCTATAACTGTTTATTCTCCATATTCATTACCAATTACCTATGAAAATCCTATTCAAAATTATGGAATTGGAGGCACTTTCGGAGGTGTAGACGTAGCAGTTGTTGCCAACCCATTTCCAGGAGGAATAGATACATCGGCTAATGTTTGGAGGTTTACCAAAAATGCTGGTGCAGAGTCATGGGCTGGAACTTGGACGCCACTATCAGCACCAAATGGTGTTCCAATAGATTTTAATAACGGAAATAAATTTAAAGTTATGGTTTATGCTACTCAAGTTGGTAAATTATTACATTTTCAACTAGAACAACCTTCTGTTGGCATTGGAAATCAATCCATCGATGTGCCAATAACTGTTGCTAACCAATGGCAAGAATTAACTTTTGATTTTAGCACACTTGGCATACCTGCTGGAACAACTTTTAAACAATTAGTTTTCCAATATAATCTTGCAGCTGGTGGTTCTGGTGAAGTTATTTATATAGACAATGTTACACAATCAAACTAAAAAAATAGAAATGATGAATAAGATGAATATAAAATTTATTTTTAGTCTATTGGTTGGTTTTGCTCTAACGCTTACAAGCTGTCAAGAGGAAAGCTATTCATTAGGCGACTTAACAGCTCCTTCAAATGCGGTAATCAATGCACAAGTTGTAGGAAGTAATTCGGCTAATCCAAATGGAGATGGTTCGGGTGATGTTATTGTATCGGCAACTGCAGACAATGCTTTGGCTTTTAAAGTAGGATATAATGATGTTACAGATTTAACATCTCCAGTTTCTTTATCAACCTTACCTTCTAGTGGTACAACTAAAAAGTTTACCGCTCTTGGTCTTCATACCTATAGAATTACTGTTGTAGCTTATGGTAAAGGAGGAACTTCATCTACGGTAACTAAAGATGTTACTGTGGTAAGTAATTTCAATCCAGATCCGTCTATTGTGACAAACATTACCAACAATGCCTCTAAAACTTGGGTTGTTGATAAAAGTGTTCCAGGACATTTTGGTGTAGGACCATGGAGCACTAGTTCATCAGGACCAGACTGGTGGTCGGCTGCAATTGATGAAAAAGTAGCTTGTTGTAATTGTTTTTACACTACAACTTTTACATTTAATAAACTAGCTGGAGCTAATTCATTTACATTACAAGTAACAAATCCAGATGGAGCTTTTACTAAAACAGGTTCTTTAGCTTCAATTCCGGGAATTCCTGCATCAGGTGCTGAAGGATGTTACAGTTATGGTGGCGGAACTGCTCCATTTACTTTTGTTCCTACTAGCTCTGGACTTCCAAGTACAGTGACTTCTACACAAACTAGTATGTTGTTGGGAGGTTCTACAACGTATATTGGTTATGGTGCCTTGCAAAAAGAATATGAAATTATGGTAAGTACACCAACTTACATGTACCTTAGAGTTCAAGGTACTGAAACAGGAAATGCTTGGTATTTAAAACTTAAACCAGCACCATAATTAAAAGTAAATAAAGACACTCAGAGCGAAAACAGTTCTGAGTGTCTTATTATTAATGAATAAACAGTTATGAAAAAAGAAAATAGTAAAATTTACCGTTGGAAGTTTATATTTATGGCAGTTGCTTTAGTTTCATTTACTACAACATCTATTATGAGTTGTAGTAAAAATGATAACGGAGGTAGTTCTTCCTCAGAAATAACGCCTTCAAATTTAGTCATTAATGCTGCTGTAGTTGGTACAACTTCAACGATGCCTAATGGTGATGGAAGTGGAGTAGTGAATTTTACAGTTTCAGCAACCAATGCTACATCGTATAAAATATTGATTGGTTCAAATATTATCAATTCAACTACAGGAGTTTTTAGTTATACATTTACAGATTTAGGTACGAATGCCTATACCGTTTATGCTTCGGCATATAATGGGAGTAAATTCATCTCAGGAAATATACCTGTTGTTGTTTATGTTCAGCCAACTTTAGTTTGGGCAGATGAATTTGATGTAGATGGAGCTCCAAATAGTGCCAATTGGTCCTATGAAACTGGTGCTGGTGGATGGGGCAATAATGAATTGCAATGTTACACCAATAGACCTCAAAACGTAATTGTTCAAAACGGAACATTGCGAATTAATGCCATAAAAGAAGTATATAACGGAAGTAATTATACTTCGGCTAGAATTGTTACTAGCGGAAAAAAATCATTTAAATACGGTAGAATTGATATGAGAGCCAAACTACCAGCTGGAGGAGGTACGTGGCCTGCACTGTGGATGTTGGGCGAAAATATTGGTTCTGTTGGTTGGCCTGCCTGTGGTGAGATTGATATTATGGAACACATAGGAAATAATCTAAATACTATTTACGGAACGCTTCATTATCCTGGCCATTCTGGTGGTAATGCAGACTCGGCTACTACGACTGTTGCTACAGCTACTACCGATTTTCATATCTATTCTATAGATTGGTCATCAACAGCAATTAAATTTTATGTTGATAACCAATTGTATCGTTCGTTTGGTAATAGTAGTGCAGTTCCATTTAATAGTAATTTCTTCTTTATTTTTAATTGTGCAATGGGAGGAAATTTTGGTGGAACAATCGATCCTAATTTTACGTCAGCCACACTTGAAGTAGATTACGTTAGAGTGTATCAATAATATTTTGTTTAAGTTAGTTTGTCCATTAATAGCTTCTGTTATTTCTTCAACAGAAGCTTTGATGGATAATGTTTTTAAGATGAAACAAATCAGATTTTTTTTTACAATCGTTTTAGTTGTTTTGAGTTTTTCATTGAAAGCTCAATCTCTAAAAGTAATGACTTATAATATCCGTTTGAATGTAGATTCAGATGGAGAAAATAGTTGGACCAATAGAAAAGACTATTTTACGTCTCAAATTCAATTTTATGAACCCGATATTTTTGGTATTCAAGAAGCCACACCAAGTCAGGTAACCGATATTTCTACTTCACTACCACAATATTCTTATGTTGGAATAGGAAGAGAAGGTGTTGGAAAGGGTGAATCTTCAAATATATTTTATAAGAAAAAACGATTCAGTGTTTTACAAGAAAGTACGTTTTGGCTTTCCGAAACGCCCAATGAAATTTCCAAAGGTTGGGATGCAGCATGTAATCGGGTTTGTACTTATGTTTTATTAAAAGATAACATTACAAATACAATATTTTGGGTTTTTAATACCCACTTAGATCACATTGGTGAAGTTGCCCGAACTAAAGGCATTGAATTAATACTTGCCAAAATAAAAACGTTAAATTCTAACAATTATCCCGTACTGTTTATGGGTGATTTTAACTCTGAACCTTCAGAAAATCGAATAGTAAATTTAAAAAAAGAAATGCTCGATTCTAGAGATATTTCTACTCAAAAACCTTTTGGGCCTTCCGGTACTTTCAATGGTTTTAAACATGATGAAGCTGTAACTAAAAGAATAGATTATATTTTTATTTCTAAAAACAGTACTATAATTGTTGAAAAATATGCAGTCTTAAGTGATTCCAAAGATTTAAAATATCCATCAGACCATTTACCCGTTTATATCGAATTAAATTTTAAAAAATGATTACATTAAAAAATATACAATTTCTTTTTATTGCTTCCTTAGCAAGTGTATTAGTAGGCTGTGCTCAATCGTCAGATACAGTTAATAACGGTTCTAATACTACACCAACAACCAATGATGTCGATTTTTGGCTTACTAAAGCTGACGAATCAGTGAAATTACAAAAACAATCCATCGTTATGGGTTTCGGTACAACTTATAATGTGTACCCCAATATAGAGATTAACGATTCCCAAACATATCAAACGGTTGATGGCTTTGGATATACTTTAACTGGAGGTAGCGCTCAAGTGATTAATATGCTATCTGCTTCTAAAAAAACTGAGTTGCTGCAAGAATTATTTGGAGCTTCTGCTACTTCAATTTCGGTTAATTATTTAAGAATTAGTATTGGAGCTTCCGATTTAAATAGTACCGTTTTCTCATATGATGATATGCCTTCAGGGCAAACGGATGCCAATTTGAATAATTTCAGTTTAGCCAATGATAATGAACTAATCCTTTTACTAAAAGATATTTTAATCATCAACCCAAATATAAAGATTATTGCTGCTCCATGGTCGGCTCCAGTTTGGATGAAAGACAATAACAGCACTATTGGCGGAAGTTTACAAACACAATACTACAGTGCTTATGCACAATATTTTGTAAAATACATTCAAGCAATGCAAGCACAAGGAATTCATATTGACGCTGTAACGCCTCAAAATGAGCCTTTAAATCCATACAATAATCCGAGTTTGGTGATGACGGCTTCACAACAAACTGATTTTATCAAAAATAATTTAGGGCCAGCCTTTCAAACAGCAGGAATTACCACTAAAATAGTATCTTACGATCACAATTGTGATGTACCACAATACCCAATGACCGTTTTATCTGATCCAACTGCCAATCCATTTGTAGACGGCTCGGCATTTCATTTATACGCTGGAGATATTTCGGCATTGAGTACCGTTCACAATGCTTATCCTAACAAAAATGTGTATTTTACAGAACAATACACCGCTTCTACAGGAAGTTTTGATGGTGATTTGAAATGGCATGTAAAGAATGTTATCATAGGTTCTATGCGCAACTGGAGTAAAAATGCTTTGGAATGGAATTTAGCTAATAATACTGCATTTGGTCCCAATACACCTGGCGGATGTACTACTTGTAAAGGTGCTATAACAGTTACAGGTGCAGATAGTTATATGCGAAATGTGAGTTATTACATTGTAGCGCATGCTTCTAAATTTGTTCCTGCTGGATCTGTTCGAATTGCTTCAACTCAAACCGGTAATGTGAACAATGTAGCTTTTAAAACTCCATCAGGCAAGATAGTTCTTATTGTAGAAAATGATGGTACAGCGTCTGAAGTTTTTAATATCAAATACAATGGCAAATGGGTTGCAGCTTCCTTAAATGGAGGTTCTGTCGCCACTTACATTTTTTAAAATCATATCATGAATAAAGTATTTTTAATCATAGTTTTTCTTTCAACTTTAGTCGCGTTTTCTCAAAAGAAGCATACAACTACGGTTTCTTATTCTGTTAAAAATAAAACGGTAGTTGTATATACTTCTGCTGATAGTACCAACTTAAAATTAACTAAAACAGCCGAAGATTTAAAGTTCTCAGAGCTAAAGCAACCTGTAGAAACTCAGATTTGTATTTTTGTTAATCCAAATAAAAAATTTCAAACATTTTTCGGAATAGGTGGTGCTATTACCGATGCTAGTGCAGAGGTTTTTGCCACGTTATCAGCCGAAAAACAACAAGAGTTTTTAGATGCCTACTATTCTAAAAATAAAGGAATTGGCTACACCATTATACGAACCAATATCAGTAGTTGTGATTTTAGTTCAGATTCTTACAGCTATATTCAAGAAGGCGATGCTGCTTTAAAAACATTTAATATTGATCACGACAAAAAATTTAGAATTCCTTTGTTAAAAAGAGCTATGGGTGCTATTGGTAAAGAGGCTTCTTTATATGTGAGTCCTTGGTCGCCACCAGCTTTCATGAAAGACAATAAGGATGTTTTACATGGTGGGAAATTACTGCCAGAGTTCAGCCAATCTTGGGCGAATTACTATGTCAAATACATCAATGCTCTAGAAAAAGAAGGGCTTCCAGTTTGGGGATTAACGGTTCAAAACGAACCAATGGCCAAACAAAAATGGGAATCATGTGTTTATTCGGCCTCAGAAGAGCGCGATTTTCTTAAAAATTATCTTGGACCAACGCTTAAAAAAGCAGGTTTAGGCGATAAAAAGATTTCAATTTGGGATCATAATCGCGATTTAATATCACAACGTGTTAGTACTATTTTAGATGATCCTGAAGCCAGTAAATATGTATGGGGAATCGGTTTTCACTGGTATGAAAGTTGGAGTGGAGGAGATCAAATGTATGACAACGTAGGCAAAGTAAATGAAATGTATCCTTCTAAAAACTTATTTTTTACCGAAGGTTGTGTAGAAAAGTTTGATGCCAAAAATTACCAATTATGGAAGAATGGTGAGCGTTATGGAAAGTCAATGATCAATGATTTTAATAATGGAACTGTGGGTTGGACCGATTGGAATATTTTATTAGATCAAAATGGCGGTCCAAATCATGTGAAGAATTTTTGTTTTTCACCAATTCACGCCGATACTACTACAGGTCAATTAATTTATACACCGTCCTATTATTTTATTGGACATTTTTCTAAATTTATTGAAAAAGGTGCTAAAAGAGTGAGTAGCGTTTCAAGTAGAAGTTCATTACTTACCACTTCATTTATGAATCCTGATGGGAAAATGGTCACGGTAGTGATGAATCAGAGTAATTTAAAAATTGATTATTTTCTTTGCATCGGAACAGAAACAACAGCAGTAACTATTTTACCTCATGCTATTCAAACCTTAGTGTATTAATAATTTTTACCTCAAATTTTGTTTAATCAAATGATACAATCCAGTACAATACACTATAAGAATTTGTATGTTTTATTTTTTATTTTCCTATCTATCTCTTCGTTTAGTCAAAATTTTTTGCACCGTGATGGACAAAATATTGTTGATGGAAATGGGAAAAATGTTCTTTTAAGAGGATTGGGTTTAGGAGGATGGATGGTTCAAGAAGGTTATATGTTAAAAACTGGTGATTTTGCAGGTCCTCAATATCAAATCAAGCAAAGAATCACCGATTTAATTGGCGAAAAAAACACTTCTGAATTCTATGAAGCATACAAAAAAAATGGAATTACCAAACGAGATATCGATTCATTGGCAGCTTGGGGATTCAATTCAATTCGATTGCCAATGCATTATAATCTTTACACCTTACCAGTTGAAAAAGAGTCTGCCTCAAATCAGAATACTTGGTTGGAAGAAGGGTTTAAGATGACGGATGAACTTCTAAATTGGTGTGCCTCCAATAAAATGTATCTTATTTTAGACTTGCATGCCGCTCCAGGTGGTCAGGGCAAGGATGCTAATATTTCTGATTATGATGATTCTAAACCTTCTTTATGGGAAAGTGTCGATAATCAAGATAAAATGGTAGCTTTCTGGAAAAAGATAGCAGAGCGATATAAAGATAATCCTTGGATTGGCGGATATGATATCATTAATGAACCTAACTGGAATTTTTCTAGTACCAACAAAAATGGATGCGACGAAAAATTGAATGCGCCTCTAAGAGCTCTCCAAGTTCGAATAACCAATGCCATTCGAAAGATAGATAGTAATCATTTAATCATTGCCGAAGGAAATTGCTGGGGAAACAATTATAATGGTTTATTTCCGCTTTGGGACGACAATATGGCTTTGAGTTTTCACAAATATTGGAATTACAACGATACGGCAAGCATTCAACAAATGCTAGATTATAGAAAACAATACAATGTGCCAATTTGGTTGGGAGAGAGCGGAGAGAATTCTAATGCGTGGTTTAAAGATGCTATTACATTAGTCGAATCTAATAATATTGGTTGGGCTTTTTGGCCTATGAAGAAGATTGATAATATTGCTGGTGTCACTTCTGTAAAAGAACCTTCAGGATATAAAATCCTTTTAAATTATTGGAAAACTGGTAAAAACAAACCATCTGCAGATGAAGCCAAAAAAATCTTGATGAAACTGGCTAACAATTATAAATTGGAAAACTTGAACATCAAATACGATGTTATAGATGCTATGTTTCGACAAATTCATTCTGAAAAAGCCAAACCTTACAAAAAACACATTTTACCCGGTAAAATATTTGCAACCAACTATGATTTAGGTGCTATTAATGTTGCTTATTTTGATAATGATGCCTACAATTATTGGGTTTCATCGGGCAATAGAACTGAATGGAATAGCGGTAACCAAATGCGCAATGATGGTGTAGATATTGAAAAGTGTTCTGATAAAATTTCAAATGGCTACAATGTAACAGCTATTCAAGATCGGGAGTGGATGCAGTATACATTTGATTTGAAAGCGGACACTACATTTAATTTAACTCTTAGGTATGCTGCCGATACTTCGGATGCTAAAGTGTATCTATTAGATGAGAATGGGACAAAGTTGACAGCAACAGTTTCACTTCCATCAACTGGAAGTAAATCAAAATGGCAAACCCAAGATTTAAAAGAAATTAAGTTGAAAAAAGGAATTAACTCCATCAGAGTTTTTTTTGAAAAAGGAAATTGCAATCTAAATTACTTAGAATTTAAAAACACAACCAATACCAAAAAATAACTAAAAGAGACATTATGAAAAAAAATATACTAGCTTTAGTTTTATTAAGTTCATGTATAGGGTTTTCTCAACAAAAAACAATAGATCAAAAAGTAGATGAGTTGCTAAAAAAAATGACTCTTGAGGAGAAAATAGGTCAGTTAAATCAATATACTAACGATGCTAATCCAACAGGACCATTAGTGGTAAATCCAAATAAGGAAAAAGAAATTAAAGCTGGTTTATTAGGTTCTATGTTGAATGTTATGGGTGCCGATAGAACTCGAAAGTATCAAGAATTGGCTATGCAATCAAGATTGAAAATTCCATTGCTTTTTGGTTTGGATGTCATACATGGTTACAAAACTACTTTTCCAATTCCTTTAGCCGAATCGGCTAGTTGGGACATGACAGCTATTGAACAAGGAGCCCGTGTTGCCGCCACAGAAGCTTCGGCAAGTGGCATCCATTGGACATTTGCACCAATGGTTGATATTGCTCGCGATCCACGTTGGGGCAGAGTTATGGAAGGCGCTGGAGAGGATACCTATTTAGGTTCTAAAATTGCTATTGCACGGGTTAAAGGATTTCAAGGAACAAAATTGGGTGAATTGAATTCGGTAATGGCTTGTGTCAAACATTTTGCTGCTTATGGTGCAGCAGTTGGAGGAAGAGATTACAACTCGGTTGATATGAGTGATCGCATGTTGTGGGAAACGTATTTACCACCATTCAAAGCGGCATTAGATGCTGGAGCTGCCACATTTATGAATTCGTTTAACGATTTAAACGGAATTCCAGCTACAGCTAATAAATACCTGCAACGTGATATTTTAAAAGGAAAATGGAACTTCAGAGGTTTTGTCGTTTCCGATTGGGGTTCTATTGGTGAAATGACAGCACATGGTTATGCTAAAGATGGTAAAGAAGCCGCTCAATCAGCAATTTTAGCAGGGAGTGATATGGATATGGAAAGCAATGCCTATCGCAATAATTTGGCGCAATTGGTCAAAGAAAATAAAGTACCAGTATCGGTTATCGATGATGCCGTAAAACGAATTCTCCGCAAGAAATTTGAATTGGGTTTGTTTGATGATCCATACAAATATTGTAATCAAGACAGACAGAACGCAGCACTTTCCAATCCAGAGCATACCAAAATTGCCAGAGATATGGCTAAGAAAAGTATGGTACTTCTTAAAAATGAAAACAACATTTTACCACTTTCTAAAGATATTAAAACCATTGCCTTTATCGGACCAATGGTGAAACCAAAACGAATCAATCACGGATTTTGGTCTATCGATTTGAAAGAAGTTGATTCAACCTATATCGTATCGCAGTGGGAAGGTTTGGAAAATAAGGTAGGAAAAACTGCCAAGTTGCTTTATGCCAAAGGATGTGATATTGAAGGAGCTAACAAATCGGGTTTTCAAGAGGCAGTCGCAATTGCAAATCAAGCAGATGTAGTCATTTTGAGTGTTGGTGAACGATTTGATATGAGTGGAGAAGCCAAAAGCAGAAGTAATATTCATTTACCAGGTGTTCAAGAAGATTTGATTAAAGAACTTCAAAAAACCGGAAAGCCAATAGTTGTTTTAATCAATGCAGGTCGACCTTTAATTTTTAATTGGACTGCAGACAATATGCCAGTAATTGTTTATACTTGGTGGTTGGGATCGGAAGCTGGAAATGCCATTGCAGATGTGCTTTTTGGGGATTATAACCCATCGGGCAAATTACCTATGACGTTTCCGAGAGAGGAAGGACAAATTCCAATTTATTACAATCATTTCAGTACGGGACGACCATCGGTTAATGAAGATAAAAATTATAAATCGGCTTATATTGATTTACCAACCTCACCTAAATTTCCATTTGGATTCGGGTTGAGCTATACTTCATTCCAATATTCTGATTTGAAATTATCAAAACAAAAAATCAAGTCTAACGAATCTATTGAAGTTTCGGTTACCATTACCAATACGGGTAAATTTGCTGGTGAAGAAGTGGTACAATTGTACCTTCAAGATAAATTTGGTTCAGTAGTACGACCTATTATAGAATTAAAAGATTTTCAAAAAATTAAATTAGAAGTTGGCGAATCTAAAGTGATTAAGTTTATTGTTGACAATCAAAAGTTATCATTTTATAATTCTAAATTAGAGTTTCAATCGGAACCTGGTGATTTTGAGTTGATGATTGGTTCATCATCGGCAGACATTCGTTTAAGAAGTAATTTCGAATTAATAAAATAAAAGATGAAAAAGCTATTTTTAGTATTTATTATAACTTCAAATTTTAGTTTTGCTCAGCAAATCGAACGTAAATTGGTTTGGGAAGAAAATTTTAACGGAAAACAATTGGATGCTTCCGTTTGGAACTTCGAACTGGGTAACGGGTGTCCTAATTGTGGTTGGGGAAACAATGAACGCCAATTGTATACAACTACAAATCACAAACTAAAAGGCGGTAAATTAATTATTACCGCTAAAAAAGAAGATTCAATATATACTTCAACGCGTATTACTACCGCCGGGAAAAAAGAATTTCAATATGGTAGAATTGAAGCTAGAGCTAAATTACCTACTGGTCAAGGAATCTGGCCAGCCTTTTGGATGTTGGGGTCTAACATAAAAACCGTAGGATGGCCCAAATCTGGCGAGATTGATATCATGGAATATGTGGGTAAAAATCCACATACTATTTATACTACTTTACATACACAAGACAGCCATGGGAATTCGGTGAATTCCAAGGTAACCAACTTTCCAGAAATAGAAGAGGGTTTTCATGTTTATGCAATTGATTGGACTAAAGATAAAATAGAGTTTTTCGTTGACAATGTTTCGGTATATACGTTCCAACCTGAAATTAAAAATGAGAACACGTGGCCTTTTAGTCAACCATTTTTTATTATTGTAAATATGGCTGTTGGCGGAAATTTTGGTGGTCCAGAAGTAGACGATTCTATTTTTCCTAAAGAATACATACTTGATTACATCAGAGTGTATCAATAATTTTTTCTTGTTTTGTAATAAAAAGAACTCAATTGATTGAAATGAGTTTCTTTTTTTGCCTTTTTTACAGTGAAATTTCAAATTTATTGCATTAGAAGTGTTAAAATTTAAAATTTTATTTGTTTATTAAGAAAATATTATGGTATATTTGGCTATAATTAATCCAAAAATTAACAGTCGCCTATAGAATAAAATTACTTTTAGAAAAAACATTACGATTTTTTAACCCAAAACTAAAAGGTAATTTTATGGCTACTATTCAAATCCCAGACGCATTATTGGTAAAGAATTATATAGCCGGCGACGAAAACGCTTTGGCCGTATTAATTCAAAGACATCAGTCTAAAATTTATGGATTTATTTATTCCAAAATGGCAGATCGTGATGTAGCAGACGACATTTTTCAAGATACCTTTATTAAAGTTATTAAAACTTTAAAATCGAATTCCTATAATGAAGAAGGTAAATTTTTACCTTGGGTGATGCGTATATCTCATAATTTAATTGTAGATCATTACAGAAAAAATAAAAAAATGCCCATGCTCCGGGAAACAGAAGAGTTTTCGATATTTTCTATTTTAACTGATTCATCATTGAATGCAGAAGGCAGAATAATTACAGATGTAATTGAAAAAGATTTGCGAAAAATTATTCAAGAACTTCCTAATGATCAAAAAGAGGTTTTGATGATGCGTATTTATCAAGACTATAGTTTCAATGAAATAGCTGAATTGACAGGTGTTAGTATCAATACAGCATTAGGTAGAATGCGTTATGCCATACTGAATTTGAGAAAAGTAATTGAAAAAAATCAAATTATTTTGACTAATTAAACAATAAAGAGAAAGTTATAACGTTATAGTGGTATAATTTAAATTACTCTATGGCAAAACTTTACTCTAAAAAAGCATTAGCAAACACCAAAATGTTACCAAAAAAAGAAACAATTAGTTTTATTCTTAATTATTCAAAAGCATTGAATGTGGTTAAGGTTGGTAATTTGAACTTCGAAATCATTGCTAATTAAGAAATATCCCGATGCATTATCGGGATATTTTTTTATCAAACTCTTTCAGTACCTCTTTTCTACCAATAGTTTTGGTGATAATGTCTTTTTCTAATTCCCAACCACGCGCTGGAGAATATTCTCTTCCATACCATATGATTTGTAAATGCAAGTCGTTCCATAATTCTTTTGGGAAAATTGCTTTAGCATCTTTTTCGGTCTGAACTACATTTTTACCACTTGATAAATTCCAACGATACATCAAACGATGAATGTGAGTATCAACCGGAAATGCTGGAACTCCAAAGGCTTGACTCATAACTACACTAGCCGTTTTATGTCCCACAGCCGGTAATGCTTCTAAAGCTTCAAAACTTTGTGGAACTTTTCCATTGTATTTATCAATTAAAATATGTGATAATCCATGAATTCCCATAGATTTCATGGGAGATAAACCGCAGGGACGGATGATTTCTTTGATTTCCTCTACACTCATTTTAATCATGTCGTATGGATTATCGGCTTTGGCAAATAATAGGGGTGTAATTTGGTTCACTCGAACATCGGTGCATTGTGCCGAAAGCAAAACAGCCACTAACAAAGTATAAGGATCTTTATGGTCCAGAGGAACTGGAATTGTTGGATAAAGTTCTTTTAACGTATTTATAACAAACGTTGCACGTTCTTTTTTGGTCATTTTTAACTAAATTTGAAATGTAAATATAACAAAATTATACGTTAATCCTTCTAAAGAAACATACATGACCACACTAAAAACAGGCGACAAAGCACCCGATTTTTCAGGTTTTGATCAAGATAATACATTCCACCAGTTGGGAGATTATAAAGGAAAAAAATTAGTAGTATTCTTTTATCCAAAAGCTAATACACCAGGTTGTACAGCCGAAGCATGTGATTTAAGAGATAATTACGAGCGTTTTCAAGCCAATAATTATGCGCTTTTAGGAGTAAGTGCCGACAGTGAAAAAGCACAATTAAAATTCAAAGAAAAGTTTAATTTTCCATTTCCATTATTAGCTGATGAAGATAAATCGGTCATTCAAGCCTTTGGAGTTTGGGGGCCCAAAAAGTTTATGGGTAAAGAATACGATGGTATTCATAGAACCACTTTTGTGATTGATGAAAATGGGATAATCGAAGAGGTCATCACCGATGTGAAAACTAAAAATCACGCTGCTCAAATATTAAAATAAAGAATTTACTACAAAGCCAGTTCTTTTTCAAAAAACTATAAAGGATAGTTCAAACAGCTATGTTTTGTCTTCTATTGTGAAAACGGTATAATGTTTCATTGACTTCTTTTAAACGAGGAGTCAGTGATGTTTTTCTACCTTTATCATCGTGTGTTAATTCTAAACGACAAACCGTACATTCAAATTCACTAAAATTTGGGGTTATATTTCTTTTCACCACTAATTTATGACCAAATAAAGAGCACCTTAATTTTCGTGTGCTCCATCTTTCTTTAGTGTTTAGTGTATTCATAATCAGTGTTTTATTGGTTGGTGGATTAAACTTATTGAAAAATAGATAAACCAACAAATAAAACAGATAAACTACACAATATTTGTTTGTATATAAGTTTATATTTACAAATATTAATTTTATGTAATTGATTTTTAATGGTTTGTTTAAAAAAAAATCCTCAACTGTATAACGGTTGAGGATGCTATTTGGAATAAATATCGTATTATACTTTTTCTAAAATTCGGTTAGGGTCGTAACCAAATAATTGGTGTTGTTTAATTAAGTCAGCGGTACCTGCCGGCAACATTTTCTCCCAACCAGGAATACCAGTGTTGATCATTCGTAGTATTTCTCTAGAGAAAATCTTAAGGTTTTCCTTATCATAAACCGGTACATCAACTACTTTTCCATTGTAGGCGAAGAATTTATACAATTCTTTCATTCGTGGATGCACTTTAAGGTTTTGTGAAGTAATAATCTCACCGTTTTCTTCCATCGGATATAAATATACTTTTAAGTCACGGTAGAATAATTTTCCAAAAGCTTCTAAGATTCCACCACTTAAATGGCGGTAGTATTTTTCGTCAAAAATATCAACCAAATTGTTAACTCCCATTACCAATCCCATACGAGCTTTAGTATAATTAGAGAAATATTCAACTACTTTATAATATTCTTGGAAATTGGATATCATAACGGTTTGGCCTAACGAACAAAGTAATTCCGCTCTATCCATAAAGTCACGCTCATCAATTTCTCCTTCTGAACGCAAGTTGGAAAGGGTAATTTCAAAAATTACAAACGTATTGTCTTTTTCAACTTTATTCTCTTCAATAAACATTTCGAGTGACTTTTCATACATGTCCATGTTTACTTTCGTAACCGGACGGAAACTACCTCGTAATGCTAAAATATTTTTTTTGTACAGTACGGCTGCAGGCAAAATGTTGTGGCCGTCTGGGCCAAACATTACGGCGTCAGTCATGCCATTTTTAACCAATTGCAAACTCATCAATCGGTTGTCAACATTAGCAAAACGTGGTCCTGAAAAGTTAATGGTGTCTATTTCTAATTGATCTTTGTCTAAGTGGTCGTATAGATAACGCAGTAATTTTTTGGGATCACTGTATTTATAATACGCACCATAAATCAAATTTACACCCAAAATACCTAGCGTTTCTTGTTGTAAACGTGCATCGGTTTCTTTAAAACGAATGTGAAGTGTAATTTCGTTATATTCTTCGTCGGGCTCTAACTGGTATTTAATTCCAACCCAACCATGACCTTTGAATTGTTTTGCAAAATCGATAGTTGCTACTGTATTGGCATAACTAAAAAACATTTTATTCGGATGTTTTTCTCGATCCAAACGTTTTTCAATCAAATCAACTTCGTGTGAAAGCATTTTTTTTAACCTACTTTCAGTCACATAGCGTCCATCACCTTCAATACCGTAAATAGCATCACTAAAGTCTTTATCATAAGCTGACATGGCTTTAGCTATGGTTCCAGAAGAAGCACCAGCTCTAAAAAAATGTCTTACAGTTTCTTGTCCAGCGCCAATTTCGGCAAAGGTTCCATAAATATTTTCATTAAGATTAATGCGCAATGCCTTATCTTTAATAGATGGAATATGCTCTATTACTTTGTCGCCTTTTAATTTGATGTCTAATCCGGAATTTCCCATAATCAATTATATACTATGCAAAGTTAACAAAATAGGTGCTTTATCAAAAGATAAATAATCCTATTTTTGTAGAAAATTTTCAGTGAGTTGCTTTTTTAACAACATTATCCTCAAAAATCATGCAAATTTGTATCTATAGTTTATGAAAGTTTATTTTTTAGGTACTGGAACTTCTCAAGGTATTCCTGTTATAGGAAGCAATCATTCTGTGTGTCATAGCAGCGACTCTAAAGATAAACGACTTCGGGTTTCTGTTTGGATATATAATGAGGAGCATTCCATCGTTGTTGATTGTGGTCCCGATTTTAGACAACAAATGTTGACTTCAAAATGTCATAAACTGGATGCTATTTTGTTCACCCACGAACATGCTGATCATACCGCAGGTTTGGATGATATTCGTCCGTTTAATTTCCGTCAAGGTGAGATTCCAATTTATGGACATCAACGAGTGCTTGAAAATTTAAAAAAACGTTTCGATTATATTTTTGAAACTGAAAATCGTTATCCTGGAGCACCTTCTGTGAAAGCACTAGAAGTAAGCAATAATCATCCTTTTTCTATTGGAGAAATGAATATTATTCCAATTAATGCATGGCATGCAAATTTACAGGTTTTTGGATATAGAATCAATGATTTTGCCTATTTAACGGATGTAAAGTCGATAGAAAATGAAGAAGTTGAAAAACTAAAAGGTATAAAAGTATTGGTTATTAATGCTTTGAGGGAAGAACCACATCATTCACATTTTAGTTTGCAAGATGCGTTAGATTTTGTAACTTTGGTTCAGCCAGAACGTACATATTTAACACACATCAGTCATTTGTTGGGTTTTCATGAAGAAGTTCAAAAAAAATTACCTGCAAATGTGTTTTTGGCCTATGATAACTTAGAAATTTCGATTTAGATGAAAAAACAATTGTACCTATATTTATTTATTTTGTCAGCCTTAGTCAGTGCTTTTACGTATATGTATTTTACGAAACAATTGGCTTTTGAAAAGAAGAACAATGCCGATGAAATGAAAGTGGTTAGAGACAGTATGAACATGATTTCTAATAAAATGTCTGATGCAGATTATTTTTCGTTAGAACAAAATCAACATGCTCAAGATTATTTTGAAAAGTATAGTATTCAACAATTAATTCCGAAAGTAAGAGAAGCTTTGTTGGCTTTTAACGACGATCCTAAAGGGAATATGTATACCGGTCAAGATAAAATAGGCGAACAGAAGTTCATTATCAATAAGGTAAAAATCCTCAATCACCGTTGGATAATAGCCGATTATAGTAATGGTCAGTTGTGGGGTGATGTGCTTATTAAATATTTTGTAGAAGAAAACGGAACCATTACTTTCCAAACAATGGATTCGTTTCTTTATCCAAAAGAACAATATTAATTCAATTTAAAATGAAAAAATCAATAGCAATTATATTTGTTATCGCAACTTTTTTTGTTTCGTGTAAGCTAAAAGACGATACTTCAGAAGAGGTTGCCAGTAAAAAAATACAGCCCAAAGATTCAACCATAGTAGGAGCCGATCAAGATGAAAATGGATGTTTAGCTTCTGCTGGTTATACGTGGTCTAAACTCAATAAAGAATGTGTGCGCGCCTTTACCGGTATTCAATTAAATCCAGTTGACAACGCAGCTACAGAAGATGCTACGTTATGCGCTTATGTGCTTTTTAATGAAAGTGCTGACAAAGCTGAAGTATTTCTACCCGATGAAAAATCATTCATATTAACTAGAATAGCTTCTGGAAAGCCTTGGGTTTTTGAAGATTATCAACTCATTCAAAAAAACGGATATGTTTTAACAAAAGCTGGAGCGACTATTTTTTCAGGCGATGGTGAAATTGGTAACAAAGTAACTGGAAGCGATAATCCAGAAGGTCAAGAATAATTTCAATTCTTATTATAATATAAAAAGTCCCGATGCATTCGGGACTTTTTTTTATTGCTGTAACCAATTCTTAAAATCGAAAAAGTTTTGTGGTGCTACGCCGTGTCCAACTGGATATTCTTTATAAATAATGTCAATTCCTAATTCTTTGAGTTTCGGAATCGAGTTTCGTGACCAATCCACAGGTACGACCTGATCAACAGTGCCATGAGAAGCAAAGATTTTTAAATTGCTGAAGTCATTTTTGGTAAAGTCTTCGGTTGCTATTTCGGCATTAAAATAACCGCTCATAGCCACAACTCGTTGTACTTTTTCGGGATAAGAAACTGCAACGGCATAACTCAAAATACAACCTTGACTGAATCCAATTAGCGTTACATTATCCGCATCAATAGGGTAATTTAGTACCAATTCGTCAATAAAATTTGCAATTAAATCTCTTGATTGTTGGGCTTGTCCAATATCGGAGAATTTGTTTTCATCAGCATCAAAATTAATGGCATACCAGGCATAACTGCCGTACATCATGTCATAAGGTGCACGAGCTGATACAACATAATATTCTTCAGGAAGTTCAGTCGCAAAGGAGAACAAATCTTCTTCATTACTGCCATAACCGTGTAGTAATAATAATAATGGATTTTTATCGTTCTTGATTTTTGGTTCGCGAACCAAATGATGTAAAGTCATTCTGTTTTATTTTATATATTACTGAACCATTTTTGATACCATTTTCCTAATAAGGGTAATGGAATAGTTTCACCTTTTGCAGCAGTAAAAATGCCGTAAATTGTCAAAACTGAGATAAAAATCCACATTGGTGCTGCTACCATAATGCTCTCAAAATAGCTTATGGATATTCCTAGTGTAACAAAAGTTAGCGTCAATCCCAATCCTTGTCTAATATGGAAAGAAGCATATTTGTTTTTGTTTTCTGAATTCATGGATAGTGCGATTAGAACACCTACAATTAAAATATAACTGATAATTGCAGCCGATTTTCCTTCGTCAATAGTTTGTTTGTCCATTAGGCTAAAATTAAGATTCCTTTATTGTAAATTCCTATGGCTTTTCCTTTCATTTTTGTTCCTAAAAAAGCCGAGTTTTTAGATTTAGACAGTATGTTTTCTTTGGAAAAAGTCCAATCATTTTCTGTTGTAAAAAGTGTAATATTGGCTGTGTTTCCTTCGGCTATTTCAGTCGATTTTAAGTGAAATAATGCTCTAGCGGCTGTTAACTTTTCCACAATTTTATCTAATGGCAAAACCGTCAATAAAGCACCGAAAGCACTTTCTAATCCGATGGTTCCGTTTTTAGCCAAATCAAATTCCATCTTTTTGTGCTCAATGTCTATTGGATTATGTTCGGAGGTAATAACGTCGATAGTGTTGTCTAAAACGCCTTTAATCAAAGCCATTCGGTCACTATTAGTGCGCAGCGGTGGAGTGACTTTGAATCGAGTATCAAATCCATCTAATTTTTCATCGGTTAAAACCAAATGGTGGATGGCAACACTGCAAGTCACCTGTAATCCTTTGTTTTTGGCATCACGAATCAATTCGACCGATTTTGCTGTCGAAATAGTCGGAATGTGTAATTTTCCACCAGTATATTCTAAAAGAAATAGATTTCGAGCTACAATCAGTTCTTCTGCCAAATTCGGAATCCCTTTTAAACCCAATCGTGTGGATACAATTCCTTCGTTAGCCACACCATTGCCTTTTATTTTTTCATCTTGACAGAATGCGATAACCAATCCATTAAAATCTTGTACATATTGCATTCCGATTTTCAATAAGTTGGCGTTTGACAAACTTTTTTCGTAATCCCCAAAAGCTATGGCTCCAGCATTTTTCATGTCAAATAATTCAGCAAGATCGGTTCCTTCGCTATTTTTGGTCAAAGCGCCAATTGGAAATAATTCGGTTGCTGCATTGGCCGCTTTTTGTTTTACAAATAGAATTTGTGATTGGTTATCAACAATAGGAAAGGAGTTGGGCTGTAATGCAATTCCAGTAAAACCACTTTTTGCAGCAACTTGCAATCCATTGGTGATGGTTTCTCTGTCTTCAAAACCAGGTTCTCCAAGCGATACACTGCTGTCAAACCAACCTTGTGAAAGGTGTAAATCGGGATGTTTTATTTCTTCATAATCGTTTTCTAGAGATAGGTTTTTACCAATCTTTTCAATGATTTCATTGTTGATTTTTACATCGACAACTTGGTTGTGAAAAGGACTTTTTGGGTCAATAATCTTGGCTTCTCGGATTATGATTTTCATTTTACAAATTTTTGAATTAAAACTTCTAAAGTAATAAAGACTAGAGCCAAAATAACAAACCATTTCCAAAGCTGATTGTCGGCTCGATTGGCTTGCAGTGTGTCAAAGATAGAATCGACGCTGCTTATTTCTTTATATTCTTTAGTGGCATCTGTATTTGCATTTGCCAAATTACTTTCGGTTCTGGTATAGTTAAAACTAATGTTTTCTATCGGTTGATTGTTGTTATAAACACTAAAATTACCCGATTCTTTCGGATTGTCGTTAAAAGTTAGTTTTACTTTATTATTTAATATTTGTTGTATTGGAATGAAACTTTCTTTGTCATTTTTTACGTTTACAATTTCATCTTTTCCTAATAAAGTCTCTACAATAAAAGGTTTGTTTTCGCCAATAGTCAATGCCGTTATCCCAGCTTTTTGAGCATTTTGTCCCATATTGTAAAAAGTAGGAACAATGATTGGTGAGTTTTGAAAATTACTATTGACTTTATTAATAGGTGCGGCAAAAACATATACCGAAGAAATGCCGTTTTGAATAGCACTCAAGAACGAAGTTTGATCGCTATAGCCTAAAACCATTGGTGCCGAATTGCTAATTTCAAAGGAAGTTTTGGTTTTTGGATATTGAAAGTTGTCCACCTTTTTCTCAAAAACGCCACTAAATAAGGGATGATTAAAATTGATTTTATTCACCATTTTTTCAGTAGTTCCCAATGATTTGAATTGAATGCCTCCAAAATTAGACAAGAAGGTATTCATATTGGTTACTGAACTTTCGGCACTCGGAATCACCACTACATTACCACCTTTTTCAGCAAATGATTTTAACGTTGTTTGTAGCGCTTGCGGAATATCTTTCAATTCGTTTAAGACAATTGCATCTTGCTTTTCCAATAAATTATAATCTAGAGATTGTAAAGCATAATTGGTATAATTGAATTCATCTGCGGTATAAATTTTAGCTAAAAATCCGCTTTTTTCAGCATCACCAATACTAATTACATTGCTTTTTTGTGGTTTGGATAAACTAAAATAATAGGTATTGTCGTATTCTAAACTGTTGTCAGCAATCGATACATAGCCATGAAAATCTTCTTTCGGAATGGTGAAATTGATGGTTTTATTTTTGGTTTCAAAATTGACCAGCGTTTTAGCAATCAACTTGTTTTTGTTATACAATGCAATTGGAATGTCTTTATAATCTTCGCCAAACGCGTCTAGTTTTACCCCAATTTCATAAAAATTATCTAAGGTTTGGTTGATAAAAACACTATCGATGGCAATGTTATCGGTTTTTTGAGCTTCGGGTAAAATGAAATATACATTTTCATCTTCTTTACTACTTTTCACTTGGTTGGGTTGCAAACCAACAGCATCGGTGATGACCACAATATCTTTGTTGAAAGCCGATTTATGAGCTTTAATTTTTGCCAAAAGATTATCCAATTGAAAAGGTGCTGCACTGTATTTTAAGTTCTGTAATTCCTTTTGAATCGATTTAATATCGGTGTTCCAATAGTTTTCAGAACAAGTAATTAAAGAAAAATTAGCATTTTCTGGCGTATGTTCTAATAAATCTTGTACGGCTCTTTTGAGTAGTTCGCCTTTTTGTCCTTTGGCTTGCATACTGAACGAATTATCTAAAACGATATACAATTCGTTGGTGGCATTTTTGCTGTCTTTGGCTTTAAAAAAAGGTTGAGCAAAGGCAATGATAAGGAATGTCAACAATAACATTCGAGTAGCAAGAAGTAAGTATTTTTTGAGTTTGGAACTTTTACGTGTTTGAAGTGCCAATTCTTTCAAAAACTTGACATTGGTAAAAAATTCGGTTTTAAATTTGCGCAATTGAAACAGATGCACCAGAATTGGAATAACCAATAAAAATAGGAAATAAAGAAGCTCTGGATGTTTAAATTGCATTTCTATTTATGAATTTGTCAAAAGTAGCAAAAAGTTTAAAGATTTAAAAATTTCATAAATCTATTTCAGAAAGAAAACTATTTTTTCTTCTTGGCGTCACGTTTGCGCTCAACACCACGATTTCTCGATGCTGTTTTTCTAGGCTTGGTTTTAGCAGGTCCACCCAAATTGATTTTTTGGTTCTTTTTAGACTTTTCGTGAAAGGCTTCTCCACCTTCTTTTTTTACGCGTTTTAAAAGTTGTTTGACTTTCTTTTTGTCTTTTTCAAATTCTAATAAACGAGTGGCAACTTCAACGCCTTCAGGGAAATCTATAAACTGAAGTTCTTTTTCCATCAAAATTTCGGCCTGAATTTGAATTTCTTCTTCACTCGGACTGATAAAACTTATAGCCGTTCCCGATTTATCGGCACGACCGGTTCTACCAATTCTATGAATGTATTGTTCGGGAATTTCGGTAAACTCAAAGTTGATCACATGCGTTACATCCGAAATGTCCAATCCTCGTGCCATAACATCAGTAGTAATAATACCACGCAATTCGCCTGCTTGAAATGATGCCATGGTATTCAAACGATAATTCTGCGATTTATTAGAGTGAATTACACCAAATTGTTCCGGGTAATTTTCTTCAATACTGTTGGCAATTAAATCAACTGTTTTTTTGTTGTTAGCAAAGATTAAAACACGCGAAGTGCTTTCGTCTGTGGCCAAAAGATGGTTTAACAGATTTATTTTGGTCAAAAAATTAGGAGCATAATATCCCAATTGTTCAATTTTTTCTATAGGTGTTCCCGATGCCGCTAACGAAACTTCTTCGGGTAATTCAAAATATTCATCCAACATGGCATCCACTTCATCGGTCATGGTAGCCGAAAATAAAATGTTTTGACGTTTGGCACTCATCATGGTCAACAAGGAAGTCACTTGAGTTCTAAATCCTAAATTCAAGATTTCATCAAACTCGTCAATCACTAATTTTTGTAATGAATCAAAACGAATGACATTATCTAACGCTAAGTCCATGGTGCGTCCTGGGGTTCCTACTAAAATATCGATACCTTCGTAAACTGCTTTCTTTTGTGTGTTGATGTTTACACCACCATAAATACCCAGTGTTCGCACCGACATATACTTGGTTAAACTTTCAATCACTTCTACTATTTGAACCACTAACTCACGTGTGGGTACTAGAATAACCACACGAGCCGAATCGGTATTGACAAATTTCCATTGTTTTAAAAGTGGTAATAAATACGCTAAAGTTTTACCCGTACCGGTTTGCGCAATTCCCATAACATCACGCCCTGACATGATTACGGAAAACGATTTTTCTTGAATGGGAGTAGGTGTGGTCAACCCCATATCATCAATTGCTTTTTGTAAAGATTTAGGAAGATTAAATTGCTCAAACGTATTCATGGCGTAGTATTTTTGGCAAAGGTAGGGAATTCTTTTTTGGGATGGAAAACTTGGGTTTTAATCGATTCTATTTAATCGGTTTCCCATTTTCATCAATCACGATTTCTTTTCCAGCAAGAACGACTTTTGCAGTGAGTTTATGGTTGGCATCATAATTGAAATTGGTTGGTTTTTCATAATAGAAATGCGTGATTTCTTTCCCACTCGAATTGATGTAGCCGTATCCAAAATCAATTTTAGCAATGCAAAATCCGTTTTGATAGCGGTAAATTTCATCATACTTTATGGGAGTAATTTCTTTTCCTTCTTTGTTTAAAATGCCATATTTAGCTCCAATTCTCACACGATAGAATCCGTAATCAATGGTTTCAATTTCATCATAAATAAAGGGCGTCATGAGGTTACCCTTTTCATCGAGTAAGCCAACTTTTCTATCGCGATTGCTTTTGTCATTTGGATTGATACTTGTTGCTACAATGGTGTTATCAATAGTAAAGTATAAATCATCATAGGTACACGGAATTACAACAATCCCTTTATTGGTAAGAACTCCATATTTTTTGTCTTTTAGTAGCGTACCCAATTCGTTTTTAGAGGTTTCCCAAATAGCGTCATACTCACACTGAAGTACCACTTTACTATTCAAATCAATCAAGCCATATTTAGTGCCTTTTTTTACAGTAAAGAGTAGGTTTTTCCAATCATAAATTAAATCGTAATCCTTTCCAATTTCTTCAAAATCTAAATTCAAAATATAGGGTTTGTTACCATCTCTAAAGCTAGTTGTTCGATAATACTTGTTGTAGGGGTTTTGAGGCATCGAACCATAGTTAAACTTCGAAATTTCAGTTCCGTTTTTGTCTAATGCACCACAGCCATCGGTTTTACAAGCCCAATACTTTCCCGAAGGGTAATAATTTTCAATAATATCATCAAAATTTCTGTAAATAGGTTGCGTTTTTAGTTTAAAATGCGCATCAATAATTCCGTAAAAAGTGTTGTATTGATCTTGATTGTCAATGGCCGCTTTAGTGTAAAGATAAAAGTCATTTTTGTAAAGTAAATCAGCGTAAATGGGCGCTAAAAGTGTTTCTTCTTTATAATTCAGTAATCCAAATTGGTTTACTTTCTTTACTCGCAAAACATTTTCTTTCAACGGAAGTAGGGTTTCATATTTGGGTTCAATAGTAATGGTATCGTTTTTAAAACCCCATTTTCCGTTGCGTTGCATAGTGTAACTGCTAATTGCTTCGTTTTCACCATCCCTAAATTCATAACTTGTGGAAAAGGAATTCATCTTGTAATTGTAGTTATACGATTGTATGCCATCATAAATAACGTCCAAAACCGGATTTCCTAAAGTGTCAATGACACCCGCTTTGTTGTTTTCGGTAACATAATAACGGTAGGTTCCGTAAGATGGATAATTGGATTTGGCTTCTTGATTAGAAGTTATTTTCCCCAAATGCGTTAGCGTCAACATGGGTTTATCACAAGCCATAAAATCGGAGGCTTTGAAAGGTGCGCTTCTAAGATTGTATTGATGCAAAAGTTCGCCTTTTTCATTTCTTAAAATGATAGTATTGTGACCGTAATTTCGTGGTCTTATACTATTGATGGGTTTTGAGAAATCTTCAAAATCAACCCTGGCTTTTTCATAATTATTATAATCGATTTCAATCATTTGAATACCATTATAAAACTTGTAATAAATGGTATTAGGACCTTTCTTTTCGATTTGAGGTAAAATAACTTGACTCATTGATTTCATGCAAATCAACAAAGAAAAGAAGAAAAATAAAAGTACTTTTTTATTCATAAGGCTGCCAAAGGAATCGTGAAACTATAACTATTTTTCTGTAAATCAGTCGACTTTAACAGGAAATTAATTTACTGATACGGCACTACATAAGGTTGTCCAATTTGAAAATCTTGAAAGTTGATATAGGAATTTTGAAAGGCATTAGTTTTTATGATGTTACTGCCATCAATGGGTAATGACGGATAGTAGGAAAACGAAAACTGAAAGCTGTTAAAGACCAAATAATTGTTGTTGATTAAAACGCCAAGACCAATTTGAGAATACATTTTGTTGTTAAAAAAGGTTTTGTTTCCATCGTCTAAAAAGCCTACTGTAAAATTAAAAAACGGACTAAAGTTAAAGCCATACCAACTTTTTTGATTGTAGGATTGGGTTTGAAATGTGGTCAAGAATTTTTTGGTACCTACCAATGGCGAACTGTTAAATCCGGGAATACCGTTAACATCAATTAGGTTCAAACGGTCTTTGGGAGAATCCAAACGGTTGCTGCCTAAAACCAAAACAGGCTTGATAAATTGACGGAATTTCCAACTTCCAACAGGGAATAAATGGGTAAAATAATTAGCTTCTATTTTAATGGTTTTTTGTTCTGTTTTTCCATTGTTAAAAAAACTTCCACATTCAATATTGCCTTGTAAATAGCCAAAGTCGAAGTAATCGCCATACGAAAATCGTCCACCAAAATACGTTCTTGAAACATTGTTTTTGTTCTCGGCACCACCAGTTAAGGAGAATACTTTTCCGTAAGGCACGTCTTCAACCACTCCGAATCGGAACAAGTATTTGTCTTGATAAAACCGTTGACTTGATATACCGATAGTGGCCAAAACCGATTTAGAGGAATTTAAAAATCGGATCGGATCAAAAGCAATATCGGGTTTAATTAAATAGGTAGTATTGGTGAAACCAGCCGAAAAAATCAGGTGAGTTCCACGGGCAAAATCAGATTGATTGCCAAATACATTAAAAGAATGACCGCCCCAAAACTCATAGGTTTTTATTTTAAAATCTTGTAAAGCGCTTACACCGTTTACATCCAATAATGGTTGTGCAAAAGCTTTGTAGTCATAATACATGCCGCCAGCCCAACGTACAAAAGTAGAGTAGAAGGTTCGGTCGATTCGAGCGGTTTTATAGGTGTTGTTGTTGAGGTCATTTTTGGACGAAACCGAACTTTTAATAAACGTATTTTTAAAATTTGGAATGGTGTATTTCGTATCGTAGGCAAAAGTATTGTAGGTGCTATTGTTGAAGCTTTTGATGTAGTTCAATTCGAAATCATGTCCTAAACCAAAAATGTTGTGCTCCGTCATGTCGAGGTTGGCTTTTGAACTCGAAAAAGCACCAGTTGGAATCAAACTCCACGTATCTAAAACGCGAATTGAAATGTCTACCGAATCTTTACAGTTTTCAATTGGAACCGGCTTAATAATAACACTTCTTACATAACGTTGACTTCGAATTAAACGTTCCGATTCTTTTACCACTAACGAATCCAATTCTTGATTTTTTTTGAAAAGTAATAAGTTTCGAATCGTCCAATTTTTAGATTTTATATGCATAAAATTACCTATTCGCTCTACTTGATTTCTGGGCTTTGAAGCAGTATCTTCTGCGGAATATCCAAAAGGATCTAAGGTTTCAATGTTTATCTTTCGGATGATTTTGCAATTGTACTTGTCAAATGATTTTTGTATAGGAGTGATGCCTTTTTTCTTGGCTTTTTTTGAGCTTACAACGGTTTGCTTTTTACGAAACATAACCTTATGTATGAACTTGAAAAACTTTTTGTCTTGTGCAAATTCATCAATTTTTTTGTAAACAGTATCCGATTTTGTAGGCGCAGGTTTTTGGGCCATCAGAAATTGACAGCTAAGTAACAACAAGATAAAGCAAATACGAAAGCGCAATTTTTTGTAAATTTTGTAAACACCATAAAGATAGTCTTTACAAAATTAAAACCTAAATCTTTAACAAAACAAAAAAAATCCCCAACAGTCTACTGATGGGGATTGATATAATTAGTTGAAAGTATTTTAGCTTTTTTGTTCTTTGTTGAAATACACTAGATAATAGTACATTTGTTTTTCTTCGTCCCAGCCTTTTTCTACAAATTTTTCGGCACTTTCTGGATTGATGAAATCCAATTTGATTTGAATATTGGTATCTAAATTAATTACATTTTTAATCGATTTTCGAGCATCAGAAACCGCTGCATTCGCGATAGGGAAGGACGTTACGTCTTCAATACTGTATTTTTCACCACGATCGGCTTTGTAGCTTTTGAACTCCGGAATCAAATCAGGATTGTCCATTACTTCATTTAAGAAAGCCGTTTCTTCGAAGTTGTCGTTTTTCGCAAAGTGATTTACGGCACGATTCATAAACATCACTTCTTGTTTTTTATCTTCGGCTGGGAAAACTACTTCTTTAGCAAACTCTTGACAGAATTTCAAATATTTTTTAGTCATAAAATTCTCGTCTTGAAACGCATCCACCGATAGGAAATGCTCTAACCAATAACGGGCATCGTAGCGGTTGCTGTCAATAGTAAGGATTTTGTAACCTTCTTCTTTTTTGTGATTAAAAATCAAACACCCTTTATCCAATTTGTTTAAGTTAATTCCTTCTTGAAGAATCATTTCTAAATTGCTGCCTTTTTCTTCAAATTGAAGGAAATCGGTGCGCAACTCACTTTTAAAAACACCAATCGCATCAACCACATTATTGTCGATTGATACGTTGGTCAAATACGTTACATACACCTCACCATTTTTAATGTGCGGATGGTTGGATTGCTCAAAAAGGTGTTTGGTGATTTTTTTAGAAACCTCATGTACGGTACTTGGGTCGGTAAAAATTTCGGTTGCCAAATTGAACATATCGTTGTACTCCAAATCGACTTCGTGGGCAAATTGGAAATAGTTTTCTTCTTTCTCACGAAACGATTTAAAGAAATATTCCTTCAATAAAGGAACAATTTCGTCGTTTAGTCCGTATTGATTTTCCGATAGAAAAATGGCCTCGTTGCGGCTTTTATTTCCAACTCTATGGATGGATAACGATTCTATGTGGGTGTTGAATAAATTAATCATATTTTTTAGGTTCTAAGGAGCTAAGTTTCTTAGTTACTGAGGTTTTATTTTCGTTCTTTAATTTTGTTTATGAAGGAAACTAACATTCTTTCTATCTCTCGACTATCTTCATAAAGGGCATTAAAATCCTCTTCTTTTAAATAGTCTATATTTTTTGCAATTTCTAATTGGGTTTGTAATTCAAATAAAGAACCGATTGAAATATTCAGAAATCGCAGGTATTCCTTATTACTTTCTCTTCCATGTCCTTCTGCAATATTACTCGGAATAGAAACGGAACATCTTCTAATTTGTGAAGTTAATCCGAAGATTTCTTCTCTAGGGAAATTTTTGGTAGAGTCATAGGTTTTTGTTACAAAGTTCATGGCTTTTTGCCAGATGATAAGTTTTCTAAAGTTGCTCATGGCTTGTATATTTTTAATTTCAACAAATATATAAAAACCTTAGAACCTTTTTTCTCAGAACCTTAGTGCCTCAATTAATTCCAATTCTCCTCAAATCCATAGTCTTCAAAACTATCATCGCTTCCAAAGGCATCCAGATCGTCTTCGTCTAAATCGTCTTCAAATTCGTTGTAGCTTTCTTCTTCATCAAAATCGGCTTGAAAATGTTTTTCCATGGCTTCGGCAGGCATTTCTCCGTGAGAAAATAATAGGTTAGGATATACCATACCTACTTCAACAGCCTCTTCAACAGCTGCCAATTCTACCAAGAACGTCCACATATTGATGAAATCATAAACATAAATGATTTTGGTATTTTCTTCATGTAAAATGTCTGACAATTGGTAATCACTCATTATTTTGTTTTCACCAGGAACATCACCTGCATCAAACATTGGGATTTCGTCTTCTTGATTCCAGGTGTCGTCACACGTGTAGAATGATGCTACTTCCAATCCGTCAAAGCCAAAAGCATTTACAATGGCGTTGTGTAAATCTTCTAAAGTATCATTTTCTAAGATAGCAATATCTCTAAAAATGTCTTCTTCGGCATCAAGAATTACTCTAAATTTATAAACCATGATTCTAATTTTTTGAAAGGTCAAAGGTAAAATATAAATTAGAAAAACGAATTACGAATTACGAATTGTTGATAAGATTTTAATTGCGTGAGACTGAGTTTATAATTTAAATCCGATTTTTATTCCGCCCCATTTTGCGGAAGTTCCTGATAGGAATTCTCGTGTAATCATAGTTCTTGAGTATTCAAAATACATACTGCGGGTTTGAAGAATGATTCCGTAGTTATTTTGAGCGGTAAAGCGTTCTATTTGTCCTGCTGAAATGGTGTATGGACTATTTGCATTAAATAATCCGCCTTGAAGTGTGGCGTCATATCCAATAATATTTAAAAGAGGTTGTGAATACAGATACAGCTCGAACTTATTTTTATTTTTCAATGGAGAAAAAGGTACATTTATTATTCCTAAAGTAGCATTCATTCCTAATGAAACATTGGTAAATAAGGTTCCAAGTTGAAGATGAGTATTTGTTTGTAATGATAGAATGTTTTCTAAACTAAGAATTTGTTTTTCATAACTGACTTCATAATTCAGTACAAGATCATTTTTAATTTGATTTTGCCAACCTCCAGGAATTGTGTTTCCTGTGGCTTTGTGAATGGCAACTTGCATTTCTTTTCCAAAAGCGCCAGGTCCAATTAGTCCTATGTTTAATGAAGAAATAAATCTAGATTTTTGGTGGGTATCTGTTGCAATTGAAAAACTTTTTAGCATTATTGCTGCTGCAAATGGTCGATCGCCAAATTGAATTTCTGTACTTTTAATGTTATCTGGAGTGTACCCAATGTGTTCAATAGATAAGCCGTATTTTAATTCGCTGAATTTTGGTTTGAAAAAAAAATAATTGATTGGATTTTTCTTTAAAGTTGGAGAAACCAATTCAAAATTATAACCTTGGGTGTAGTTTTGATCGGTGGAAGCAAAATAGTCGTTATCGTAATTAAATCGGAAATAACTAGTGCTTTTTATATCTCTAAAAGAAGCCATATTGTCTATTTTTTGGGCTAATAGAAAATTTGGTACTATTATTAAAAATAAAAATAGTGTAAGTGATTTTTTCATACTTTGATGTACGAAAACGGTAGTGTAAAAGTTTGAAAATTAGTTACATTTCATAAAACTCAATAGGTAAATCGTCTGGGTCGCTCATGAAGAAAAAACGCTTGTTGGTATGTTCGTCTGTTCGAATTTCTTCGGCAAAAAGAGTATAGTTTAGAATATAATTTCGAGTTGCTTCAATATCATTCACTTCAAAAGCTAAATGCCGCAAGCCAGTTGCTTCGGGATTCGATACGCGTTTGGGCGGATTGGGAAAGGAGAACAACTCGATGCAATAAGTATCGTTCAAAGCCAAATCTAATTTATAGGAATCGCGTTCTTTTCGGTAGATTTCTTGAATAATTTGTAATCCTAAAATTTCAGTATAAAAGCGTTTCGACACTTCATAATTGGAACAAAGTATGGCGATGTGGTGTATTTTGTTGAGGTGTAACATTAAATAATAGCGTCTAATATTTTATAAAATTCTTTTAAATCGACTCTTTGACGAGCTACTTCAGTTTGTAATTTCAATACCCAATTAATGCTTTGTTGGGGTTTAAAATACATCAGAATAGTTGCCCAACGAATAGTTTTTACAGTGACATATTCAAAATTTTTATACACTTCACGAGTGATTACAAAATCTAAATCATGTTCTAATGCAGTGGTGCTGGTGTAATCATTTTTCAAAAAATCATCGTTAAAAAAATGTGCTGAATCCCATGAATTCAATAATGAAACCATGTGTCCTTCTTTTTTTCCAATTTGAAAAACATAGCTTATTTCATTTTTTTTGGTGATTTCTTTTAGATGCCATGGGGTTTCTGTTTTGGTAATATGAAATCCAAAATCAGTTTGTAAACTAGATAATTTTCGAATGGACCAATCCTTTTCTTTAATTATAATTTTTTTCTTTGGAGCGAGGTATTGAAAGGCGTCTTCCAAATTTAAAACTTCGCAATCGCAGTAATAGCCGTTATCGTCGTTTTTCAACCAATTGGTTAGTTTTTCAAAATCGAGTTTGTTTTTTTTACAAAAGATTTCGGTAAACTTATAATCGTTTGTACAGTTGGAGTTGGATATTTTTTGATCTACAAAATCAAATAATTTTGGAAAATATTTTTCGTCAAATGGAAGATTAGCTCTGAACTCTTGTAGTTCTTTTTCTTGTATGTCATCAAGCAGTTTAAGGCGTTCTTTTTTGTCCATATTTACTAAAATTTAAAAGTAAAAATAATAAATAATGCTGATAGTAAAATCGAAACTAATCATTTTAACGTATTTACTTTTGTTTTGGAATTTGTATTTTTGACTCGAGCTAATTTGTTAGCAAATTCCAAAGAAATCACTAAAATTAAGTTATGAAAATCGTTATATCACCAGCCAAATCGTTAGATTTTGAAAGTCAGTTGCCAACAAATTTGTACACAGAATATGATTTTGTGAAACAATCGACGAGTATTGATAAGGTTTTAAAGAAAAAGAAACCCAAACAATTAATGGAATTGATGGATATTTCGGATAAGTTAGCCGAATTAAATTGGCAACGCAATCAAGAGCGAAATGTGGCTGAAATTGCTCCTGAAAATGCACGTCAGGCGATTTATGCTTTTAGTGGTGATGTGTATATCGGTTTGGATGCTTATTCACTTTCAGAAGACAAAATAAATGTTTTGCAAGACAAACTTCGCATCCTGTCAGGTTTGTATGGCTTGCTAAAACCACTTGATTTAATTCAGCCGTATCGTCTAGAAATGGGAACTAAGCTACCAATCGGCAAGAACAAAAACCTCTATGAATTTTGGAAAAAAACCATAACCAAAGAATTGAATGACCAACTTGCTAAAGACGAATTGTTTGTCAATTTAGCCAGCAATGAATATTTTGATGCCGTAGATGTAAAAAAATTAAAAGTGCCAGTCATTACACCTGAATTTAAAGATTACAAAGACGGCAAACTTAAGATGATAAGTTTTTTTGCCAAAAAGGCTAGAGGCATGATGGTGCGCTACATTATCGACACCCATGCTGAAACAATTGAAGATTTAAAAGGCTTTAACTATGAAGGTTATGCGTTTGATGCCAATTTGAGCCAAGGGAACAAACTCGTTTTTACTCGATAAATTAAATATACAGATATTCTTGATATTCCCTAAGAGTTTCTCGTGTTGCTTTGCGTTGGTCGCGAGATAGTTCTCTCATGGCTTCTACACCTTTTTTGGCACAACGCTTCACTTTGGTTAATTTGGAAGAGAATTCAAGTAGCTTGGAAGCATCTTCTGGAGCCAGTTTAGTTTTGATTTCGTTGACAAAATCGTGAAATTCGTTAACTACTTTGCTATTCTCCTCATAGTCGGTTTTCAATTCCACTAGCAGTTCATCAATTTCGTTCGTAAGGTCTTTACTTATGTCTTCACTTTTTTTGCAAAGTTCAGCAATAATTTTTTTATCAGAATTACCAAAAAGTCCCATAATCTAGTGGTTTATAATTTATAACAGATTAGTTTTCAATCAAATGTAATTAATTATATTTTATTTTGGTTATTTTGTTGATAACTTATAACGGTACAAAACAAAAAACTCCAAAGTGTGATACTTCAGAGTTTTTAACCAACAATTTAATTAACCAAATTTAATGCATTGCGTCTGCAGGGTTTATTTTGTTTTTCCCTCTTTTAATCAAAAGTATAATCGGAATACAACATAAAAACAATAATCCTAAATACATAAAAATATCCATGTAAGACAATACGGTACTTTGTTTAAAAATAGAAAATTCTATTACTTGATGTGCTTTTTTCAGCGCTTCATTTTCAGCAAATCCTTTCGACATAAAACCTCTTTGCAATGCCAAAATGCGTTGTTGCACTTCCAATCGGCTACCGTCTAAGTGCGGAATCAAATCTACTCGATGTTTTTGAGTCAATCGTGTGATGTATGTAGTGATGATTGCGATACCAAAAGAACCACCCAACTGGCGCATCATTCCGGTAAAAGCAGCGCCTTCTCCAATGTTTTTTCCTTGTAAGGTAGAAAGCGATAAAGTGGTGATGGGTACAAATAACAATCCCAAGCCAACGCCTCTCAAAATTAAGGGCCAGAAAAAATGTTCTACACCAGTGTCGGGCGTCATTACGTTGTGCATCCAAAAGGTGAATAAGAAAAATACTAGAAATCCTCCAGCAACCATATAGCCTTGTGGCACGCCTTTTTGAATCATTTTACCAATAAAAGGCATCATGATGGCTGTGGTTATGGAGCCCGGAATTAGAAGTAAACCCGCATCAGTAGCCGTCCAACCCAAAATAGATTGGGTGTAAATCGGAATTATTAAAGTTGAACCATACAATCCAAACCCCATAATGAAGGACATTAAAATTCCAATACGTAGATTTCCATCTTTTAAAACACCAAGATTTACAATAGGATGTTTATAGGTCATTTCTCTCCAAATGAAAGCCAATAAACCAAATAATGATACTACACTTAATGTTACAATCAATTCGTTATTGAACCAATCGTCTTGCTGACCGTGTTCTAATACAAATTGTAACGAACCAATAAAGCATATTAAAAATAAAATGCCCCACCAATCGACTTGATTGACTTTGAGTTTTTCTCCGTATTTCGGACTTCTAACGAAAGTTAAAGTCAATATTGCTGCAATAATTCCGATGGGAATATTAATGTAAAAGATGAATGGCCACGAAGCATGATCGACGATGTATCCACCTAATGGCGGACCTAATGTTGGTCCCACAATTACACCCATACCGTAAATAGCTTGCGCCATTCCACGTTTGGCTACGGGATAACTTTCGGTGATTATGGTTTGAGCCGTTACTAATAAAGCACCACCACCAAGACCTTGCACAAATCGAAATGCTACCAGTTCCCAAATGTTTGTAGCGTTTCCACACAGGAAAGAAGATACTGTAAAAATAATAATGGAAACCGCAAAGTAATTACGGCGACCAAATTGTTGTGATAACCAACTGGTCATTGGAATTACAATTACGTTAGCAATGGCATAGGCGGTAATAACCCAAGCCACATCGGTAAGTGTAGCGCCAAGGCTTCCTCTCATGTTGGTTAGCGCTACGTTTACAATAGTGGTGTCAACAATCTCCAATAATGCACACATTACTGCTGTTATGGTGATAATAACCCTTCTAAAGCCGTATTCTACTAAATCGTCAGCTTGTACCATATTGATATTAGATTTTTGATATTAGATGTTAGATTTTTAATAATAGAATTCAGATATATAATAACTTTAAAAAGAACTAAATTTTCTCTTTAGTATATTTAATATCTAAAATCTAATATCTAAAATTACTTAATATGAACATCAACGTCAACATTCATTCCTGGTCGTAATAATTTTATTTTTTCAACATCATTATCAGTGTCTATAGAAATTTTTACGGGTAAACGTTGAATTGTTTTCACAAAGTTACCGGTAGCATTATCTGGAGGCAAAATAGAGAATCGTGCACCAGTTGCTGGGGAAAAGCTAGCTACAGTTCCGTTGAAATCGGTATCTGGATAGGCATCTACTTTGATGGTTACTTTTTGTCCCACAACCATCTTGTTTAATTGTGTTTCTTTAAAGTTAGCGGTTACCCATGCTTCTGAATTGTTGATGATGTAAAACAACGATTGTCCAGGTTGTAAAAATTGTCCAGGTTGAATTGAAATTTTAGAGACTTGTCCGTCAATAGCTGCAGTTACTACGGTATAACTTAAGTTAAGTTCAGCAGCGGCTAAAACCGCTTGAGCTCTTTTAATATTAGAAGAAGCTACTTCAGCTTGTTTGTTAGATACATTCGTTCTAGCTGACGCTACATTTTTTTGAAAAGCACTGGCTTTTTGTTGCTCTTGCAAAATTCTTAATTGACTTTGCGCTTCTAATTTTGCGGCTTCTGCTTGTTCGAATTGTTGTTTGGTAATCGAATGATTTTTATACAAATTGGCATAACGATCAAAATCGTTAGAAGCTCTATTCAATCTGATTTTAGCCGTTTCAATGTTTCCTCCAGCCGATTGCACATTGGCATCCGAAACCGAAACATTTGCTTGAGCAGTTCCAATATCAGCTTTAGAAGCTTCATAACTGCTTTCTGCGGCGATTAAAGCGGCTTTCGCTTCTTCGATTCGCACCAAATAATCTTTGTTGTCAATGGTAAATAAGGTATCGCCTTTTTTAACAAAATCATTGTCTTTTACATATACTTTGGTCACATAGCCGGCTACTCTAGGGATAATCGGGTTCATGTTTTTTTCAATCTGAGCATCATCAGTCGATTCGTGTGCCAAAGAATGCAGGTATTTGAAAACGCCATAACTTCCTCCAAGAAGGATTAGAGCGGCAAAGATGAAAATGAATTTTTTATTAGTTTGAGTCTTTTCCATGGTATTATTATTTAGTAGATAAGTTGAATGAGTTGATTAATTTTCCAGATGCGTATTGTAATTGATAGTATTTTAATGCGATGTCGGCTTGCGATAAAGCTAAGTTGATTTTGCTTTGTAATTGTTGAACGTCGGCTTCTAAAAGATCGTTAGTAGTTGATAAACTGTTGTCGTATTTGTCTTTTACAATTCTGAAATTTTCATCCGATTGTTCTACTGCTAAAGCGTACACTTTATTTTGCTTCAAGGAAAGATTGTAGTTTTCTTGTGCCTCTTGTGTTTCCTCTTTTATTTTATCGGTTAAAATAGCAACGGCTTGTGTAGTTTGCTCGGCTTTGCTTTTGGCTAATTTCACTTCTTTTCCATTTTTGAAAATAGAAGACAAATCGTAATTAAAACCAACTCCGAAGTTCATAGCGTTGGTAACTGTTAAGGTATTTTTTAAATCTAAGGCAATGTATCCCGCAGATAATGAAAGCGATGGATAATACCCAGCTTTGGCGATTTTTATTCCAGCTTCAGAGGCATTTTTTTGAAAATTTAACGCTTCTAAATCGTTGCGTTGACCGTTGGTAGCGGTTAATTGGTTTTTAGCCATATCGCTTTTTATGGCATTGATATCAATGTCGATAATTGTGCCTTCTGGCAAGCGCAATAGAGTAACTAGTTGGTAATTTACCACATTTACATTTTTAATCGCACTGTCTAGTGAAAGTTGAATATTAGATTCTTGCAATTGTGCTTTTAACAAATCATTTCTTGCGAGTAATCCGTTGTCAACCATGGCCGAGAAGTCTTTGGTGCGTTGTTGCGCACTTTTTAAATTTTCTTGAAATAGCTTTACCATTTCTTGCGATTTGTATAGTGATGCAAATAATGAAACGGTTTCAAGAGCCAATTCTTCTTTGGTATGTGAGGCCGAAAAAGTTTGCGCTTTGTATAAATTTTCGGAAGCAGCAATACTGTTTCTAAGTTTGAAACCACTAAAAATAGGCATTGAAACAGAAGCTTGTCCAAGTAATAGCTGACTTACTTCAGGGCCAGCACCCGAACCACCCAAATTGGATTTTACATTAGCATTGGTCAATCGCATGTATTGGCCAGATGCTTTAACCGTTGGATACTGGTTATTTTTCATGGTTTCCAATTCCAATTGCGATGTTGCGACTTTAGTATTGGCTAAAACGGCTTCATTACTATTAGCAATTACCAATGAAATGGCATCTTTAAGGGACATGGTTTTTTTCTGTTGTGCAAAACCTAAAGTAATGCTCAATAGAAAAAAAGAGAGCGTTATAATTTTATTTGTCTTCATAGATAAGTAGGGCTTTGATGGTTTTTTGAATGTGATTTGTAAAATCATTTTTGATATAGTTGTTGAAATCTTCATCGCTTTTTAATCCAAATAAATCACTGTACAATGCTTTATTCATGTTGAAATAAATTAGCGATCCAATAATCATTGGTGAGAAAAGCGCTACATTGACATCTTTTCTGAACATTCCTTTTTCTTGACCTTCTTTTACGATGCTTTCAACTAACTTTAAGTTGTTCTTTTTTAAAGCGGTAAATGATTCAAAATTTATTTCACGTTTTTTGTTTGTGATTTCATTTTGGACAATTTGGTGGATATGTTTGTTTTGATTTACTTGAATAATATAATATTTAATGATCTCTTCAATTTTGGAAATAGGAGAGATGTCTTCGTTAAGTAAGTTCTCAAGTCGCAATCCCATACTGCCTATTCGGTGCAACACAATTGATTCTAAAAGCTTTTCTTTTGAACCAAAATAATACGAAATCATGGCCACATTAATATTGGCGATTTTCGCTATTTCTCGAACAGAGGTTCCGTCAAAACCTTCTTCAGCAAAAAGCTGTTCGGCAACTTGAAGAATCTCTATTTGTTTATCGTTAAATTCCATTACTAATTTTTAGTTTAAAAATCGAGTACAAAATTAAACATTTGTTTAAATCAAACGTTTGTTTAAGTAAAGGTTAACGTTTTTTTAACATATAATGTGTGATAGATAAATTCTATTATTAATGCTTATTGTATTGTAATCTACTTGCTTAATGTTTATTACTTAAATAATAGTGTTAATAAAATCACTTATTTCGGCAATTTTATTTTTACTTATGAAATTGATAAAAGCGCTCCCAATTATAGCTCCTTTTTGATATTGAATTGCGTTGTAGAATGTTTCTTTCGAATTGATTCCGAAGCCAATTACTTGTGGATTTTTAAGATTTAAATCGGAAATTCTTTTGAAATAATCGGCTTCTTTAGTGCCAAAACCACC
Organism: Flavobacterium sp. FG139; assembly: GCF_057809695.1. NCBI lineage: Bacteria > Pseudomonadati > Bacteroidota > Flavobacteriia > Flavobacteriales > Flavobacteriaceae > Flavobacterium > Flavobacterium sp. FG139. The sequence goes on along the minus strand of NZ_JBMDKL010000002.1, from coordinate 127,126 downwards.
ACTGTTTCCTGTGACACTAGCACTACTTACCATATAAATAAAACTGTTTGAAACCGAATCGATTTCTTGAATTCTTTTATCAGATGTTTGAGGTGTTATTAAGAAAATGTTTTTTAGATTGTTCAATTCAAATACTTCTTTATATTGCTCTTGATATTCTTTTAGAGGCAGGTCTGGAATGATTAATCCATCGATTCCTATTTCATTACATTTTTTGCAAAATGCTGCTATTCCATATTGATACATTGGATTGAAATAGCCCATAATCAGTAATGGAATTTTAACCGATTCCCTAATATTTGCGAGTTGTTGGAACAGCAATTCAGTAGTCATTCCGTTTTCTAATGCTTTTGTAGAACTAGCTTGAATGGTAGGGCCATCGGCTAATGGATCGCTAAAAGGAAGTCCGATTTCAATCATGTCAACACCATTTTTTTCCAATTCTTCAATAATGGCGACAGTGTCGTTTATATTAGGGTAACCTGCTGTAAAATACATTGATAACAGCTTTTTATTTTCGGCTAATTTGGAATTAATTCGGTTCATTTTTTTTATAATTTAAAATAATCAATATAGGTGTTGAGGTCTTTGTCGCCACGACCGGAGAGGTTGATAACCACAATATCATTAGGTTTGAATTGTTTTTTGCTTAAGACAGACAAGGCATGGGCGGTTTCTATAGCTGGAATAATACCTTCTGTTTTGGATAATTCCATACCAGATTGCATGGCTTCATCATCAGTAATAGCGATGAATTCGGCTCTTTTGGTTTCAAATAGATGGGAGTGAAGTGGTCCAACACCTGGATAATCTAATCCTGCCGAAATCGAGTACGGTTCGGTGATTTGTCCATCATGAGTTTGCATCAAAAGTGTTTTACTACCGTGTATAATGCCAATAGTTCCTAAAATAGAAGTGGCAGCACTTTCACCAGAATCAACGCCTTTTCCAGCCGCTTCCACAGCGATAAGTTTAACATCTTCATTGTCTAAAAAATGGTAAAATGCTCCAGCCGCATTGCTGCCGCCGCCAACACAAGCAATCATGTAATTAGGGTTCTCATTGCCTTCTTTTTCTAATAATTGGGTTTTAATTTCTTCTGAAATAACCGATTGAAATCGAGCTACCATATCGGGATATGGATGCGGACCCACAACAGAACCGATGATGTAGTAGGTGTCTTTCGGATTGTTAATCCAATCACGAATAGCTTCATTAGTGGCGTCTTTTAAGGTTTTAGAGCCTGATAATGCTGGTCTTACTTCGGCGCCCAACATTTTCATTCGTGCTACGTTGGGAGCTTGTCGTTTAATATCGATTTCACCCATGTAAACAATGCATTGTAAACCCATTAATGCGCAAACTGTCGCAGTAGCAACGCCATGCTGCCCAGCGCCGGTTTCGGCAATGATTCTTGTTTTGCCTAAACGTTTGGCGACCAAAATTTGCCCAATAGTATTGTTGATTTTATGAGCGCCAGTATGACAAAGATCTTCTCTTTTGAGATAGATTTTGGTTTGGTATTTCTCAGAAAGCCTTTTAGCAAAATAAAGAGGCGTTGGGCGTCCCACATATTCTTTAAGCAATTCTAAAAACTCTTTTTGAAAAGAAACTTCAGTCGATATTTTCAAGTAATTCTGACGCAGTTCTTCTATGTTTGGATACAGCATTTCGGGTATAAAGGCACCTCCAAATTGGCCGTAATAGCCGTTGTCGTCAACATTATAATTCGTTTTCATGTAGCATTTTTTTAAATTCTATGAGCTCATTTATTTTTTTGACTCCTGGTGTTATTTCAAATTTACTATTTACGTCTACTGCAATACAATTTTTAAAGAGTTTAGAATATTGGAAATCTTTAATTTTAAGTACATCATCTAAACCAATACCTCCACTTAAAAAGAAGGGTTTGTTTCCGTTGTAATTCATTAAAATGTTCCAGTCAAATGAAGTTCCATTGCCGCCTGGAAGCTTTCCTTTGGTGTCAAATAAGAAATAATCGCAAGCGTATTCGTATTCGTCTAAAAGATTAAAATCAAAATCAGCATCGATTGAAAATGCTTTAATGATTGGCATGTTATAGGTTTTTAGTTCAGCGCAAAAAGGGACATTTTCTTTTCCGTGCAGTTGAATCAGATTTAAATCAAATTCTTTTGCTTTGGGAATAATTTCATTAATACTTGCATCTACAAAAACACCTACTTTTTGAATGGAACTTGGTATTTCTGGAATTACCTCATTACAATAACGTATCGATTTATCCCAGAAAATGAACCCCATATAATCGGGTTCTAGCTTGGAAACTTCTAGGATATTGTCAGGATATTTCATGCCGCAAATTTTCAGTTTCATAATCCAATTTTTGAAATGAATTCTTTGGTAAAAGGGTTAATTGCATTATTTTTCATAAATGTTTCTCCGATTAAAAATCCTTGATAACCAGTTTTTTGAATTTTTTTAATTGAAGTTATAGATTCGATGCCACTTTCAGATACTTTGACAAAATCATTCGGAATTTTAGAAGCTAATTTGAGGCTATTTTCAAGGTTTACTTCAAAGGTTTTTAGGTTTCTATTGTTCACTCCAATCATATCCAAACTAGGCATTATTGCTTTGTTTAGTTCTTCTTCATTGTGTACTTCGAGCAAAACTTCGAGTGCTAAAGATTGTGCAAATTCGGATAGACTTTTAATTTCGTTACGAGTTAAAACAGCCCCAATTAACAAAATGACATCAGCTCCAAATGCTTTGGCTTCCAGAATTTGGTATTCGTCTATGATGAATTCTTTCCTCAAAAGTGGCAGATTTACAGAAGCACGAGCCAACAGTAAATCATCTAGTGAACCCCCAAAATATTTTCCATCAGTTAAAACAGAAATACCACAAGCACCAGCACTTTCATACCCTTTTACCACTTCTTCAACACTGAAATTGTAATTGATTTCACCTTTGGATGGTGATCTGCGTTTGTGTTCAGCAATAATACCTGAAGTGCTCGCTCTTAAATTTTTACTCAACGAAACGGTTCGATTGCCAAAAAGCACCGAGTTTTCCAATTGTGAAATAGGAATTACGGACTTTTTCAAAATTACTTCTTGACGTTTGTCGATGATGATTTTATCTAAAATAGTCATTGGCTTAATTGTTGTAATTTGATTAGTTTTTCCAAAGCTTTTCCGCTGAATAAACTCTCTTTTGCTTTTTCAAATCCGTCTAAAAGGTTTGAGTTTTCTATAGTTGAAATGGCCAAACCAGCGTTGGCTAAAACCACATTATTTTGTGCTTGCGTTCCTTTTCCAGAAATCACCTTATAGAAAATAGCAGCCGATTCTTCAATGGTTTCACCGCCTTTGATGTCTTTTAATTGGTGTTTTTCTAGATTAAAACTGGATGGATTTATGATTGTTTCGGTGTTTTTTGAAATGATTTTGGTTTCATCGGTTAAGGAAATTTCGTCAAAGCCATCCAATCCGTGAAGGATGCAAAAATTAGTATCAGTATTTTGATATAAATAACTGTACATTCGAGCCAGTTCTAAACTAAAAACGCCAACCATTTGATTCTTCGGAAACGACGGATTTACCATTGGACCGAGCATGTTAAAAAACGTTTTTACTCCGAGTTCTCTTCGAATGGGCCCGACATTTTTCATGGCTGGATGAAACAAAGGTGCGTGTAGAATGGCAATATTGGCTTGTTCCATGCATTTTTGTAGAAAATCATCGTCTGCACTCAATTTGATACCTAGACTTTCCATTACGTTGCTTGAACCCGAAATGGAAGAAACGCCATAATTCCCATGTTTAGCCACTTTTATACCAGCTCCAGCAGTGATGAATGACGCTAAAGTTGAAATGTTGAATGTGTTTTTTCCATCGCCACCAGTACCGCATAAATCAATAGTATTGTATTGAGAAAAATCGACTGGAATACACAATTCTAGCAGCGCTTCCCTAAAACCGGCTAATTCGTCAATGGTAATGCTTCGCATCATGTATACGGTTAAAAAAGCGGCTATTTGGCTCGTGTTGTATTGCCCAGTAGAAATGTTTACCAAGACGTTTTTGGCTTCGTCTTTGGTGAGTATTTCGTGATGTATTAATCGGTTGAGTATGGTTTTCATTTTTTTTGATACTAAGTTGTTCTGGTTTTAAGATTCAAAGGTCTTTATCTGACCCAATTTTCAAGAATCTTTTTTCCTTGTGGTGTTAATACGCTTTCTGGATGGTATTGCACGCCTTTTACGTCGAAGGTTTTATGACGAATGGACATAATTTCTCCATTTTCATCGATAGAAGTGATTTCTAAATCGGAAGGAAAATTTTCTTTATTGATAACCCACGAATGGTAGCGTCCGACTTCAATTTCATTTTCTAAACCCTCAAAAAGGGATTCGTTATTGACTGTAATTTGAACTTTTGTAGCCACACCGTGATAGACTTTTTCTAGATTAATGAGGCTTCCGCCAAATACTTCGCCAATGGCTTGTTGTCCGAGGCAAACCCCTAAGATGCTTTTGGTTGAAGCATATTCTTGAATGACTTGTTTTAATAAACCTGCTTCTGATGGTAAACCTGGTCCAGGCGATAACAGTATTTTATCAAATTGTGCAAGTTCCTCCAATTCAAATTCGTCGTTTCGTAAAACGGTAACAGTGCAATTTAAATCTTCCAAATAATGGACTAAATTATAGGTAAAACTATCGTAATTGTCGATGACTACTATATTTTTCATGTTGTTATTGATAAGATGCCATTTTTGCCACTAAGGCATAAAGTCGCAAAGTTTTTATTTTATTTTTTTATTGTAAAAGTCTTAAGGTTATAATTTATACTCTAAAGTTATATTGTATTTTGTACTTCGTAAATTGTACTTTTTTATATGTTTTCGGCTATTTCTAGCGCTTTGTCTAATGCGCCGAGTTTGTTGTATACTTCTTTTAATTCGTTTTCTTCGGAAGAATTTTCTACAATTCCGGCACCAGCTTGATACTGCAAGGTATGATTTTTACTCAAAAAAGTGCGTATCATAATGGCGTGATTGAAGTTGCCTTTGAAATCCATAAAGCCAATGGCACCTCCATAGAATCCGCGGTTAGTAGTTTCAATTTGGTTGATTAATTCCAATGCTTGGTGTTTGGGTGCACCCGATAACGTTCCAGCAGGAAAGGTATCAGCAACGACTTGCATCGAATTGGCTTTTGGAAACAAATGGCTGGTTACCTTAGAAACCAAGTGAATCACATGCGAAAAAAACTGCACTTCACGGTATTTTTCTACCGTTACGTTGTAGCCATTACGGCTTAAATCGTTTCGAGCTAAGTCAACAAGCATCACGTGTTCGCTATTTTCTTTGCTGTCTTCTGATAATTGTTTGGCTAAAATGGCGTCTTGTTCGTCGTTACCTGTGCGTTTGAAAGTTCCTGCGATGGGATGAATCTCGGCAATTCGATCTTTTATAATTAATTGGGCTTCGGGTGAAGAACCGAACAATTTGAAATTTCCATAATCAAAAAAGAACAAATAGGGAGAAGGGTTGATGCTTCGTAAAGCACGGTACACATTGAATTCGTCGCCTTTAAACTTTTGAGAAAAGCGTTTGGAAAGTACGAGTTGAAACACATTTCCACGGTGGCAATGTGATCTGGCTATCGCTACATTATTTTTAAATTCGGAATCCGAAAGGTTACTGGTTTTTTCACCTTCTTTTCTAAAAGAAAATGACGCAAAATTTTTAGCTTGAAGCAATTGGATGATTTCATCGGTATTGTCTGTATTATCTAGCGAATGACAGAAAATATAGGCTTCGTTTTTAAAATGATTGATGGCGATGATGTTTTGGTAAATAGCATAAAATATATCGGGCGTTTCATTGAAATTTGACTTTTTTGTGATGACTGTTTTTTCAAAATAGCGCACAGCATCGTAGTTGATGTAACCAAAAAGTCCGTTGGTTATGAATTTGAAATCATCGTTAGAAGATTCAAATTGGGAAGCGAATTGCTGGATTTCATTGGCTACATTTACTTTTGAAGTAATAGCAATTTCTTGAAAAATTTTATCTGGAAATTGTTTCGTAATGATTTCATTTTCTACTTTTATCGAAGCAATTGGTTGGCAACAGATATAAGAGAAACTGTTGTCGTTGGCATGATAATCGGAGCTTTCAAGTAGAATACTGTTTGGGAATTTATCGCGTATTTTTAGATAGACACTTACCGGAGTGATGGTGTCGGCTAAAATTTGTTTGTAATTGGTTTTAAAAAGATACGTTTTCATAGTTTCATTTTTGAGAATAAAAAAAGGCTTGTCGTGATTGACAAGCCTTTGGTTATATTTGGATTTAAAATATACTTATAGCAGTTCTCTTCACGACGTTTGACGTAAATTGTTCCACCACCAAGTATTGTTTAAAATGTTGTTCATAATGCTAATTTGAATTACAAATGTAGGGATTGTTTTTTAGTGTGCAAGTTTGTTGGCTTTTTTTTAATAAAAAATGTGTTTTGAACTGCTATTGCAAGAAGGATTGCAGTGGAAATCCTTTTATTTTTTTCTTTAAAAATAAAAGATTGCAACGAAAAGCCTGGTGCTTTAGCACTTGCCCAAAAATGAAAAAACCTCAGAGATTTCTCTCCAAGGTTTTCTTTTCATAGCAATTTTTCCCTTTTATTAGAACTGTAGAGAAACAGTTAATTCGAATTCGTCGTTGATTGTTTTGTCTCCTAAGTTGTCGAAGAAACTACCTGAACCGTATTTGATTCCGTATTTAGTTCTGTCTACTTTGAAAGTAGTGGTAGCTGTGTTTCCTTTTACAGTAATTTCAAATTTTACTGGCGCTGTAACGTCTTTGATTGTTAAATCGGCAGTTACTGTGTATACACCATTTCCTTTGTCTCCAATTGACTTGAAAACCAATTTAGAAGTTGGAAATTTCTCAGTACCGAAGAAATCTTCTGATTTTAGGTGACCGTTTAATTTTCCTAAGTATTCTCCAGTTAAATCAGTAGAAGTTAATGAGGTCATGTCTACAATGAAACTTCCACCTGTTAATTTTTTTCCTTTAAAAATAAGGTTTCCTTCTTTTAAAGCAACCGTTCCTTCGTGTTGACCTGTTACTTTTTTACCTACCCAGTGGATAGAACTTTTAGCAGCATCTACTTTTTTAGATTGTGCTGTAGCGATAGTTGAAACCGCCACGAATAATGCAATTGCGATAGTTTTTAAATTTTTCATTGTTTTTAAATTTTAAATTTGATTATTGGTATTAATTATAATGTGATGAATAAATCCTCGTTTGATTTACGCACTTTAGCGTAGTGTTGTGTAGCGTCTTCTTCGTGACGGTATCCTACTGCTGCCACAAGAGCTGCATTAAGGTTTAATTTGTCTAAACCTAAAATTTCGTTGTATTGTGCAGGAATGAAACCTTCCATTGGAGTAACATCAATTTTTAGTTCGGCTGCAGCATTTAATAGATTGCTTAACGCGATGTAGGTTTGTTTGGCAGTCCAAGTTGGTTTTACGTCTTCTGGTAAATTACCTATAAAACCTTTCATGTAATCACCATAACCTGTTAAGGCATCAATAGGTAAATTTCTTGTAGCAGCAACATTGTTTAGATACTTATCTACATCAACGTTTTCAACTGTTGTTTGATTGGCAAAAACAATCAAGTGAGAGGCATCTACAATTTGTGATTGACCCCAAGAAGCTGATTGTAATTGCGCTCTTAATTCAGGGTTTTCTACAATAATAACTTTGTATAATTGTAATCCGAAAGAAGAAGCAGAAAGTTGGATTGCTTCTTTTAAAGTAGCTAAATCTTCTGCAGATACTTTTTTGGTAGTATCGAATTTTTTAGTAGCATAACGCCATTTTGCGTTTTCGTTAAATTGACTCATAGTAATTTTATTTTTGTTTTTTATTATTTTAGGGTTCTGTATTTTTCTAGTAAGGTGTTGAGTTGTACTATTTCTTCTTGACTTAGATTAGCCGCAAATATCTTTTCGTGGTCTAACACTTTTGGATCCAATTCTTGTAATAATTCTAATCCTTTTGGGGTGATTTGCACTTCTATTTTTCGTCTGTTTTCAGGGCAAACTTCACGGGTTACTAACTCTTTTAAAAGAAGCTTATCGATCAATCGGGTAGTGTTACTGTTTTTGGCAATCATGCGTTCTTGAATTACACACATGTTGGCAGGACACCCTTTTTGACCTCGTAGAATTCGCAATACATTATATTGTTCTCCAGATAAATCGTATGGTTTTAATACTTCACTAAATTTATCATTAATTACATTTTGAGTATATAATAAATTTAGGATGACTTTTTTAGCATCATCTAAAGCGACAGTTGATTTTATTATTTCTTCAATTCTCATAATTGTAATTACAATATTTGTAGGTACAAATGTAATGCATTTTTTTATTTGTATATACAAATGTGTGTTATTTTTTTGTTAAGATTTTTTTTGATAGAAATGGGTAAGGGTAGAAAGTCGGCAGAATTTATTATTTTTGAAAAAAAAAAATAAAAATGAATTTATCACAAGAAGATTGGGTTTCTCAACTTGAAGCCGACACGAATGCCGTTATTTTGGATGTTAGAACTGAGGATGAGTGGAATGAAGGATTTATTCCGAATGCCATTTTGAATGATATCTATAAAGGACAAGGTTTTATTTACCGATTGGAAGAATTGGATAAAACAAAAAACTATTATGTGTATTGCAAAGCTGGCGGCAGAAGTGCTCAAGCTTGTAGTATTATGAATCAAATGGGATTTGAAAACACCTATAATTTAGAAGGCGGATTCATGAATTGGGAAGGAAGTGTGGCTCATCCAGAATAATTATTGTTTTTTGGACGACATACATTTCACTATTGTAGCATAAAATTCTTTAATACTCTTGCGGTGTCTTTGAGTTGTTTTTAATTCTATAATAGAATGATCTTTCTCCTTAATAATGAGTCTGTATTGATAAAATTTGTGGATTACAGAGTATACCAATATAATTAATCCGAAAGCACCCAAGCATAAATAATATTCCATTCGTTCTGCCTCGAAATATAGATAGGTAAGGGCAAAGATTGAAAGGCTAATCATGAACAACAGTGTATTATAAAAAAATACTCTACGTTTAATAAGATTAACTCTATCAATAGAATCTAATCTGATTTTATTTCGAGAACCTGAAGTTAAAATCAGTTGATTTTCAGTAACAAAACCAAATTTTTTACTGAAATGAATTACTTGATTATCGGTTTGTAAGGTAGTCATAATTGATTTTTTTCTATATACGGAATTTGATAAGTTTTTGGATTTATAAATATCTAATAATCTTTTAAATTCCGTTTTTTATTACATTGGATAATCAATTGCTTTTTTCTTTAAAAGTATCCTCTAATATTTTAGCCAGTCGCAACCCTGCTTTTTGAATTTGATTTTTAATTAGGGTATAATTGGCGTCTGTATACATAACGTCAATTTTTGTTGTTGTAGTATAAATTTCATCCAAATAACTTCTAGATTCTTTGGCCCAATCTACTACATTGCTGTTGTTTAGGTCTTCTAATTCTTTGGAATTGTATTTTTTGGCTTTAAGACAATCTTTCAATTTTAGGTTTTTATATTCGATAATGCCATAATCAAATAATCCATGCAGATTTGTTCCTTTTCCATTAAAATTTACTTGAAATGAATTACCGCCTTTGTCTGAACCATAGCCCACATGCAAGGGTTGGTGTATATCTCCAATGAGATGAAATAAATAGCATAATTTGATTTTGATTTCGGCTTTGGAGAAATCTTTATAATGTTTTAAATCATTAATAGTTTCAGTTAGGGTATGAATAATGTTGTCACAACACGTGTCTTTAACTACGGTTCCTTTGTCGAAATTCACATAATGTAAAGGTTTTAATTTGTCATAAGCATGATCTTTTTTGATGTCATCCATCCAAGTAGATGCCTCTTCAATACTCATTCCGTCTAAATAACTTAATAGTATTTTTTTGGTTTTTTTATCCAATTGTTTGAACGCAATTTCGGCTACTAATTGATGTCCTTTTTCTCCCCAAGCCTTTACGTTTGTTGGGAAAAGAATTAAAGACAGAAGCATTACAAGAATTAACTGTTTCATGTTGTAGTTTATTTTGCTTTTTTGTAAATTTCTTCTAAATCAGCTTTCATAGGTGTAAATTGAAAGTACTTAGGCTCATGAAGAACCGAATTGATGTAAAGGTTTTTGGCAAAATCAATTTTATTAACATCAGCGGCACTACTAAAATGCGAGGCTAGTATGGCAAAAAAACCACCGAGATATCTTTGGTTGAAAGTATCATTGTCGGCATCGTGGTCTAATTTGAAATCGGTATAATCAAAATTAGTATAATAGTAATATTCTTTTCCGTTTACTTTTGGTAATTTATCAGCAAATTCAATTAGTTTGCTCGGATTTTTCATATAACTCAATACTCTAAATCTGCCGCCTACTAGGGCATCAAAAACGTTAAGTAAGCAAATGGCTTTTTCTTGATTATTTTTAAAAGATAAATTTTCTAAATCGATGTTAACTTCCTTTAAATCGGCTTCATTAAAAAGATTGGCTAAACCACCATATAGATTGTGATAGTAATTACAAAGCATCAAGTTTTCATCAATGGGTTTTTCTAAAACTTCTTTAACGATGTCTATATCGGGGCGAATCGTTTTGTTTTCAGTATTATGATTGTAATTGATTTCAGAAATAACATACCACAAGGTTAAAACTTCATTTGAAGGTCTACTCAAAACTTTAGCATCCACAAAATTTTTAGTTCCAGTTTCTACTAAAACATCAATCAATGGATTTAGTTTTGGAGATCTAAATTTTGTCAAAGCTTCAGCAAACTCTTTGCCGTCTGCATTAGCATGATCTGAGCAAAAAACGCCGATAGAAATTAAGTTGTTGGTGTCTTTTGAATCCAATTTTACTTGAGAGAAGCTTAGTGTGGAAGTAAGGATTAATATGATAATGGTGATTTTCTTCATTGCTACGTAAATTGATTTGAATGTTTTAGTAAATCTAACAATTATTTTAAATTATAGCGCAATTATCAAAAAAACTTAATTGATTGTTAAGTATTGTGAAAATGTAATGATTAGGATAAAAATAAAAGCCTTTGTAAATCAATGTTTTACAAAGGCTTTTGTGGAGTCGCCGAGAATATAACCCATCTCGAAATACCAATATTTTAAAGGCTTTAGAGAAGTTACTTTTTTAGGGTAACCGAATTTACCACCTCACAATTTAAATTCAAATATTCGTAATATCTTATGTTGTAAATTTAAGTATATTTTCTTTAAAAAGAAAACAATCATTACTAAAAAATGAACTGGTTTTTTTATTGTATAATGTGTTTTTTGGATTAAACTTTATTAAATTAAGTTTCAGTTTTATCCAAATATCAAGTGAGCTATTTGTTCATATTTTATTCCTGAATATGTACAGAACTCTTCAATAGTTAGAAACTCATTATTGAGCTTGTTGAGGTCTTTTTTTATCTTTTGCAATAATCTAGTACTTTGACGATAACTTTTTCCTGTTATGCGTTGTATGTCTTTTGGATATATGCACACCCTCTGTTTTTCAATATTCATACTTTATCTATACCTTTGATTAGGCTTTGACTTACTTCTGACGTGCAGAAATTCTTTTGCAATTTAGTTATAATTTTTCATACTTAATTATCAATTTTTATGTCTGTTTTGGACATATGTGTCGTTTTTGGACATATGGTACACTAGTGACTTTTTCTTTAGATAAATGCTTTGTAATCTTTGCTATAATCATTCGGGATTTAGTTGCAACGATTAACGAAATGAAATTGGATTTTGAAACGAGTATTAATCAAAAAGTTTAAAAATTATGGCAAGACAGAAAGGCATAATTAAATTGAAAGGGACTATTGGAGATATTACCTTTTATAAAACGCAAGACGGGCATTTGGCTCGCGAGAAAGGAGGTATTGATGCTAGCAGAATTAAGAGCGACCCTGCTTTTCAAAGAACTCGGGAGAACGGTTCAGAGTTTGGTAGGGCAGGGAAGGCTGGTAAGATTCTGAGAACCGCTTTACGCTCCATGCTTTTGAATTCGTCTGACAGCAGAATGGTGAGTCGGTTGACTAAGCAAATGGTAAAAGTAATCCAAGCGGATATGGTTAGTGAGCGCGGTTTGCGTAATGTGATTGACGGCGAAACGGAATTGTTGTTGGGCTTTGAATTCAACATCAGAGGTAAACTAGGTACGAGTTTGTATGCGCCCTACACAGGAGCTATTGATCGTGTGACCGGAGCTATTACCATTGCTATCCCTCCGTTTGTTCCTGTAAACATGATTGCAGCCCCTAGTGGCACGACGCATTACAAAATCATAACTGGAGGAGCTGAAATTGACTTTGAGGCGGAAACCTTTGTTGTTGAAACCTCGCAAACGGCTATTTTACCATGGGATGCAGCAGCTACTGTTGCCGTAGCGCATACTAATCAGCTTACTGCTGCGAGTACTAAACCGCTATTCTTAGTTTTAGGAATCGAGTTTTATCAAGAGGTCAATGGACAGATGTATCCACTTAAAAACGGTGCATTTAACCCTTTATCGCTTGTTAAAATTGACAGTGGCGTGTAATGGTTCTTCTAATTACCAGAACTTATTTCCCAGAAGGAACTAATGGCAAACTCGAATGCGAGGGCAAATTAATTTGTAACACCATTGAATTGCCTTGGAAGAATAACGAAACGAAGGTTTCCTGCATTCCGGAAGGGAAATATTTTATTAGAAAGCGTTACAGCAAAAAGTTCCAATGGCATTTGGAATTCATTGAAGTAAAAAACAGAAGTCTGATTCTGTTTCATCCTGCCAATAATGCATTGAAAGAATTAAATGGCTGTATCGCACCGGTTACAAAAATTTCGGGAGCCGGTTTAGGGTTAAAATCCCGAAAAGCTTTTACCAAGCTTAGAACGATTGTATATAAAGCATTGGATGAAAAGCAAGAAGTAGTATTAATCATTAAATCTTAAAAATTTTAATTATGAAAACACATTTTTTAAAAACACTGAAACAAAGATTGTTTCTTTTAATTGCTGTTCTTGGAACATTTATTAGTTATGCACAATCGACCCCAATCATTGGAGGTAGTAGAACTCCAGACACAGGAGGTCTTATGGATATTGGCGTTAAGCAAGTACCCCCAATAACACCATTTACTATTACTACGCAATCCGATATAGGCGGTAGAGGATTACTGGTTATTGGTGGTAAAAGTACCGATGCCAATGAGATTGGTGGTAGACAGGATATTCCGACCATGATCTATGGTTACGAAATTGGTGGAAGCGTTACTTCTGATAATCTTGGACAAATAAGTTTTAGTGCTTGTTTGGTTACTAATAGTATGTCAAAATTTGATTTTGGCGGTACATCTACTACTAGTGTATTACATAGTACATTGGCATTAGCCATTGGAGGTGTTAAGCCGCCTGTTGGTGAGTTTACCAAATCAGAAGCAATAAGCTGTAAAAGTACTGGAGGTGCTATAGGAGGAGGAAAGAGTCAAGAACCGACCTTGTTGCCTGATGGTATTAAACCGATTCTAGAAGTGTATTCTTGATTATTCAATATAATTATTAAAAGTCATGACTATTAGAAAAAGAGCCAGTGCACCCACGCCAAAGTTTTTTAAAGTGCTTCGAACTATAGGTTTGGTGTTGGTAGCAGTTGGTGGAAGTATTTTGACGGCTCCCATTGCTTTACCCGTTATTGTGACTTCGGTAGGTGGTTATTTGGCAGTAGCTGGCGGTGTTGCTTCTGCTGTTAGTCAGTTAACCGTTACCGATGCTAACCATAGCAAAACGGAGGATGACGATGACAGCCCATAGTCCTACCCTGATGGGTACCGCTGGAGGAACATTTTTGAGTATACTGCCTAGTCTTCAATCAACTGATATTTTAAAGACTGTTATGTTGGCAGCTATTGGAGCTGTGGTCAGTTTTACTATATCTTTAGTACTCAAAAGCATTATTAAGAAGCACAAAAAATAGTTTAACTCGTGTTGTGGTGACCGTTGGGTTAAACAGATTAAAGCCAAGTCGTAAGACCTGGCTTTTTTTATATTTTAAGAATTCATATTCTGTAAGGAACTTCAGATCGAATAATGTTTACATTATCATAATTGTTTTTTCTTAAAAAATCTTTGATAGATTGTTTGTTTAGTTCAAAATCAATTGATGGGCCAATAATAATTTCTGTTATTGGTAATTTCTTAATATTAAACTTTTTGTTTTTCTCTAAATCATAAGTACTTATATTATTTTTCTCTCTATATTCTTTTTCAAGTATATAGTTAGTTTTAAGTTCCAGAAATGGAACTAATAAATTATTTTTACTAACCCTATAAGATATTATTTGTTGAGATTCATTGTAATCTTTATCAATTGAAAGATCAAATCTGAATTCTTTTTCTTCACTAAATGAACTATGTTTGAATTGTCCAACATATTTATCAATAATCTCGTTGATTTCTTGAGCTATTACATCATTAAGATTAGGTTGATTTATACTGTTAAGAACCTCCATCTCGGATAAGTAAAAGTTGAAACAAGTATTTATAATTTTGTCAACTATTTTTTTTTGATTTTCCAAACTATACTCAATTAACATTCCATTTGCTTTTGGTTGGAATGCGTCTATTAATTTTTTTAAATCGAGTCCAATTGCAATACCTTTTCCATCATCTGCATATGCTCTCCACTGACTTAATAAGTCACCATCTAAAGAAAAGCAAGTAACAAAATGGTATGAAATTAGTTTGTTTTCTAGTTCTTTTTGTATTGCATCTATTAAATTATTTTCAATGAAACCCTCAATATTTTCTTTTTTTACTTCCACACATTTTTTGAATAACTCTATACCATAATAGTATTCTTTCTTATCGTTTAAGTATGCTGAATTACTAGAAAAAAAACATTGATTTTCAACTATGGCTTTTAAGCCAGATAAGGTTGTGTAGTGGTAAAGTGTTTTGTTTTTCTTGTTAGGCTTTTGAATGGAATAGCTTTCTAAAATATCTTCAAGTTCTTTTTCGAGTTTTAATTTTAAAGCTTCAAAAACTGGATTTTTTTTTTTATTTCCATATTCATATTACTCTTTCTTGTCACTGGTTAAAGCTGCTAGTAGTAATATTGCTGCACCAACCCCTAATAATATTTCTAAACCACTTAAACCTTCTTTATCTTGAGGTTTTTTAGCAGAAGATATTTTATTAAATAAATCCACTTTAAATTTTTCCAAACTATTCAAATCGTAATTATCTATATACATTTCAATAGGGCTTTTGCCTTGAAAATCAATATTTTTACCCGTGTGATTTGAGTAGATTACAATAATTTGATTATCATTTTTTGTTTTTAATGCATATTCTATTTCCTCCCTGACAGTGTCAGATAGTTGTGAAGTTGAAAAAATCACAAACCAATTAGAAGTATCTATATTAGCTTTGGTTTGTGAATTTAATTTATTGAAATAATTTCTTTCAGGTAAATAAATAAAATAGCCATTTTGTCTGCCTTTTCTAAAAAGGTCAAGCGCAATGTTTTTTTCACTTTCTGAATTAGGATTATAAGTAATAAAAATGCTGTTTTGCATTGTATTTAATTATTTATACAAAGCTAATAAAATGATGGCTATAAAAATAATCATTAACATATCAACATAAAAAATAACTTCAGGCAAATCATTTACTTGATTTAACTTTTAAAGTATTTTTGTTATTCTCATGTTTAACAGGCTATTACTGTTCTTTCTCTTATTTGATGTAAGTTTTTACTAACTAGATTGATAATTTGCTTGTTATATTTAGTTGCTTTATTGCCTTTACCACGCGATTGCAATATCTCAAAATTTTCCAAAGAGATTTGAATTGTTTCTGTGTGAACACCATCTACTTTTGCCGAAAGTATTAATGAATTTTGCTTCTTGTAGTATTCATTAGTGAAAACGCAGTGATTATGAATACATCCCTCTTCTAAGAATTCTTTCACTGTTTCTATTACTCTTATGGAAATATTGTTTTCGGAAAATACCAATCCGAAGAATTGCTTTTTAGCTTTGAAATATGGCTTTTGATTTTTAGCTATTAGTTTTTTCTTTTCTTCAAAAGTGCTTTTCAAAATTTCTTCTTGCTTTTTAGCCATTAGTTTATCGTGACTTCGGTTCAAATCCATTGGACAAACATATTTTGGACTTCGTAAGTCTTTCTCGAAATAGTAGAGCAAATCGATGTAATCCATCCAAAGCTTTGCATCTTTAATTTGATACTTGTTTCTGATGCAGATTTTTATAGCATTCCAATAGACACTATCATTCTTTATACTTGTGTTTCTGATATGATAATACAGCACATCAATTTGGTTTGCTTTAAGTAATGTTTCTGCAATACTATCGGTTAGTAGTGTTTTTAAAAATATTTGTGGCGCTATACCATAGAATTTTCCTCTAAAACCATTGCGTTTGATAATTGGGAGTATTTTTTTATTTGGCTGTACAAAGCTTGGACTTAAGTAGAATCTACTAGTATTGATGTTAGGTTTTAGTGTCAATTCGCTGTGTATGACCCATTGGTCAATATATTGGGACATTCCCATTACATTTTTTGACATCATTCTTGTTTTTCCGGTATCGTCGATGAATAGCTGCATTACTTCGTGAGCAAAAAAATAGCATTTTGAATTTTTCTTCATGGTTTTGGTGATGCAAATCATTCTGACAATTTGAAAATTATCAGCCGTTGTTATTATTTGGTAGTAATCCGTTTCTTTTAAACCATTGCTATATTTGTTTGTAACTACCAATTTTTTAGAACATTTTTCACAAGTTACTTTTTTCAGTTTGTTGTTATCGGTCACTTTCCAAGTGTGTCCGCATTCAAGGCAAAACATACTTTTTCTTGAGTGTACCGCATAATTATCGAAGCACTTTTTAAATGCTGCTTCGTTTTGTTTTTTGGTAATAAGAGGTAAGTTCTTACTCAACTCCACTATTTTGATTTCGGATGCAGTTTTTGGTTTCATGGTGTTACAATTTGAATAATGACGTTTGATTGACATCACCGTTTTTAGTTGTTGATTTTAATGTATCATTAGTTCTGTGAGCTGCAGCAATGGAACGATTGACTATTATTTTGGCGTTTATTGGTTTTCCGATTTCAACTGTTTCTTCATCGTAGTAATGAATTGCCATATTGAAAATTTCATCATCAGCGAACCCCATTCTACCACTTTTCTTTACTTCATTCAAAATATAGGTAGCGCAGTCGTTTATATTCTTATAGGGCTTACTGAATGTTTTAGCAAACAAGGCATCGGTATTTGCTAGTTCTTCTAAAAAGGTTTTAATTGCTTCTTTAAATGGGTCTGTAGTTGCTTCCATGGCTTAAATTTTTTTGTTAGTGTTCTGTACATTGGTTTAGAGTTACTTCTTCAATTACTACTTTTGAATTTTTTGCGTATAAATTGTGGTATTTGGCACAATCTGTAGCTTTTGTTCTGCAATCGAAAACACCAAAGAAAATTCTTGATGACTTGCTTTTCCAGATGTCTGTTTGGTAGAGAATAAATAATGTCATAGTGTTGGATTTAAGGTTAATTATTTACAGTAGCGTTATAGAATGACTCTTTTTAAGTCGTTTATGAGTACAATGTTTTGTTGGAATTGTTCTTCTTTACTGAGTAACAGTTTGAGTGCTGCTATGTCTTTTTGATGCTGTTCGAAATCATTGAGCATTTCATCTGCTTTTTTAGAAAACTCTTTGATGAAATCACCAATTCTTAAAAATGGAATTACCGAACCATACAGGTTTCGGTGCCAGAATTTGGATTTCCAAAGGAGTTCTGTAATGTGGTAGATGTTTTCGCAGTCTTCTTCATTTTCGAAAATGACAATGTAGCTGTTGACAATCTCTTCTTTAGAGGGTTTTCCGCTGTTCATTCCTTTATTTAAAATGAATAGGTGCGGTTTGTTGTAATTCGTGCCTTTTTTGTGGGTTTTAATAATGTAATTTTTACGTACTCCATTTTGCACTACTTCGATTTTTGATTTCATGGCTATCCGATTAAGTTCGACGTGTTTTTTCCAAATTTTTCTTTTGAAAACTGAAATGAAACCAATCATTTCAAAAGAAAAAAAGAGAAAAAAGAAAGCCGTCTGTTGAAGTGGAGGGTTTCAAAAAAGCCAGTTTTTCAGGTAAAATACTACCCATACTAGTGATTGGTGAAAAATGATTAGTGAATGGTTGTTTTGAAAAAGTAAGGGTGGAGATTTTATCTTAAACCCGAAGGGCTTGAACTTGCTTTTTTTAATACCCGGAACTTAGTTTTGCTCTCTTTTTTATCTCTTTTTTATTTTGAAAAGATATCAGGTCGTGTAGGGAAAGGGTGTAAAATTTCTGTGCCTAATAAAATTACCGAATGCATTAATAAGTTTTCTTTTTATTAGGCACAGAAATTTTACACTCTTTGTTTGGAGTTGATTTTTGAGGATGCCTATAAGTCAGTTGACAGTTGCAGTGTTCAGTTAGCAGAAAAATCTCTTATGGAAATGGGAGGCATCTTCAAAAACAATGCATTAACTTACCTAGTGTGATGAGGCAGAAGCGCAGCCAAGGGTATCATATTTTATTTGCTTATTGGGATGTTTCTGATTGCTTTTGTGGATAGCTGGTGCCATAAAGCTATTTGAAAGTCACACTCGCAGTTTATAGCAGCATTGTGTTTAGTAATGGTGAGGCATCAGCTATCGAGAAAGCAATTACTTGTTTTCGTTCTGGCAAATGAAAAATGATACTCTTGTTGGGTCTTTTGTTTTTGCGGGTTCTAAAAATGGCTTTAACCATCGGCAAAACACTAAATGTCTAAGCCATTTTTAGAACTTACAAAAGCAATGAAAACACTACCAATTTAAACAGTTAGTTGCTAAAAACAGGTAAGATAAACGTTCTTAAGAATCAGTAGAACTGTAAAGTTTCTTTTGAAAAACAGGACGTTGTTGAAGACAGTGGCGAAGGGTGGTGTTTTTGGTAGCTGGGTGAGGCGATGGGAGCTACCAAAAAGGTTGCCCTGGAGCCACTGGCAAGCGCGTTGGGTGTGGCGGCTTTTTTACATAATGTTATTATGGCTGCGCAGCACCATAATGCCACATTATGTAAAGAAGCTTTGGAAAAAAAATTACTGGCATGAGTCGCTTTGCGAACGCGTTTTTGTTTTTTCCGGAGTGTATATTTGATTTTTAAAGGAAGCAAGAATAGCTTTTGGAAGCTATTACAAAAACCATGACAGCAATTTTTTTAGAGTGTTGGCAAAGGAGTGGCAATTGAATTACAGTTTACTAATCATTTAAGACTATCAAGAATACTATCTTTCTAGTTTTGATTATTGAAAGCGATTTGACATAGAATTGCAATAGAATTGAATTCTAATTTTACAGTCAAAATTAAAATCACAATTACTAAATGAAAAATATTTTATTCCTAGCTTTTGTAATCATATCCTTAAATGCAAATTCACAAATTAAAATTTTGTTTGATGCAACCAAAGCTGAAAGTGCTGGAAATGCAGATTGGGTAATTGATGCAGACAGTCATAATATAGGATTTTCATCTGGTCCTGCAATTGCTGGAAGTGGATCGGAAAGTAATCCTCAACGAATACCAACACCACTTCAATCTACTATAACGTCATCCACTTTAGAAGATTATTGGAATGGAGGATTATCTAATTGGGCTATTGATTGCGTAAAACAAGGTTATGTAGTAGAAAGCTTGCCTTATAATGGTCAAATTACTTATGGTGTAACTTCAAATTTACAGGATTTGAGTAATTATAAGGTATTTATAATTGATGAACCAAATATTTCATTTACTGCATCTGAAAAAAATGCTATTATAACTTTTGTTCAAAACGGTGGCGGTTTATGTATAATTTCCGACCATACTATTTCTGATAGGAATAATGATGGTGTAGATTCGCCACAGGTTTTAAATGATTTAATGATTAACAATACTGTACAAAATAATCCGTTTGGAATTACTTTTGATTATGCCGATTTTTCTCAAACTTCATCTAATATTGCGGTACTGCCAAGCAATATTATTTTACACGGAACAGCTGGAAATGTTACACAAGTGAAATGGTCAAACGGAACTTCAATGACTTTAAATCCTACTCAAAATAGTAGTGTAACTGGTTTGGTTTACAAAACAGGTTCAAGTACTACAGGAATAACCAATGTTATGTGTGCTTCTGCAACTTATCAAGCCGGAAAGATTATTGCTATTGGTGATAGCTCTATTCCAGATGATGGTACTGGTGATAGTGGAGATACACTCTATAACGGTTACATTGTAGATGCAGGTGGAAATCATCAACGATTGCTAATGAATGCTATTATTTGGTTAGCTACTACAAGTCCGTTGAGTATTGAAAGCTCTAGTTTTTTAAATAATAGTTTTGTTATTGCACCTAATCCTATATTGAATAAAGAATTGAAATTTAATTATTTGAATCCCCAAAATGAACTTACAAAAATTGAAGTTTTTGACGCATTAGGTAGAACTGTAAAAACTGCTTTACTGTTAAATAGCGAAAATTCAATTGCTTTAGATGAGTTGAATTCGGGTGTTTATTTGTGCAAAATATCTAATATTAATCTATCCAAAAGTATGCGATTTGTAATTAATTAAATAATAAAAGATGAAATCAATTGCATTAGTTTTTTTTGTATCTTTAATAAGTCTATTCTACCCTGTTGCATCAAATGATGTTTTAGTTTATGACTTGATTGTGTCTGGAGAAAAAATAGGAACTGTAACTGCTACCAAAAAAGTAGAAGGTAATAAAATCACTTATACCTCAAACAGTGATGCCACCGCTTCAATGCTTTTTAAAATTCAAATAAAAACGCGAA
Organism: Flavobacterium sp. FG139; assembly: GCF_057809695.1. Taxonomy (NCBI): domain Bacteria; kingdom Pseudomonadati; phylum Bacteroidota; class Flavobacteriia; order Flavobacteriales; family Flavobacteriaceae; genus Flavobacterium; species Flavobacterium sp. FG139. The sequence continues at coordinate 106,122 of NZ_JBMDKL010000002.1, read as the reverse complement.
TGACTGTTGTTTATAAAAATAATATTCTTCAAGAAAGTAGTTACCAATTTTATAAAAACGGAAAATTAAAAGAGGAAGCAAATGTTACTCTATCAAATGGTATTTATTCGATTATTCACGACAAGAACGTTTCAACTTATAACAAAAAAATAGTAAAAAGCACAATCATTTTGCCTTTTGAAAAACCCAATGATAAAGATATTTATTTTGAAGAAGTTGAAGGTAATTTTAAAACTATAAAACTAATTAAAGAGAATAATTATCAGTTGTTTAATCAAAATAATACTCAAAAAGATGATTATAACTATAAAGATGGCAACTTGCAATCTTCTTTAGTTAGAAACACTTTAGTAGATTTTAAAATGGTTTTGAAAACTAAATAATTTCAATCATAACCATTAGCTATAATTATTAAAAAATTACCAAAAGCTTTTTTTATAATTATAGCTAATGATTTTTATTAATTAAAATGTGGTTTTTAATCCAATTCTAATTCCAAATTTTGGATTTACAGAGCCATTAAAATTTTGAAAATCGCTTCGCCAAATAAAATCTAATCGGAACGGTCTTACGTTCCCATAACCAATGTTTTCAAAACCAAAACCATATTCGTAATAGAGTTTTGTTGGCGCAACGTACAATATAGACGATTGGTTTATTTCCTTACTTCCATTAGAAATTGTACCATAAACACCTCTAAAGGTCACTAAACTCCTCCAGTTTAACTTTTTTATAATTGGAATTTTATTCATTAAAAATCCGTTAAAATGGTGTTCGAAATGACCTTCTACATAGGTGTCGGCTACAAAATCATAATAATCTAACAATGCAAATGTATTGGGTAATAAAAAATAGGTTTGATTAGAAGAGACTGCTGTAAGTATTGATAATGGCGTAGGTTCAAATGTTTTTCCAGCACCAATTGTAGTATCAAAAACACCAAATTTACCCAATGAAATAGGATTGTTATACAAAACTTGTAATCGGTTGTAATTAAAACTTCCACCAAATACATTTTTATAACCTCGTTTATAATTGAACATAAATGTAGGATGCAATTTGATACCTTGTTTTTGATCAACGCCAAAACCTGAAACTTCTTTTCTTGGTGTATAAGTCAAGTACAAATCGGATGTTACATCGGTGGTTTCAGATTTTATTTGCCCAGTATTAGTATCTAAATAATCTAGTGAAAATCTATTTGGAGCTGCTGATTTGATTATATTATGGGTAAGAGTTAGACCAAGGTGCAAATTTTTTGAAGGCTCTAAATCAATTCTGAACATACTTTTTTGAATTTTAGAAAGAAAGAAATTTTGACCTCTGTTAAACAATGCTTTCGAACCTTTGTCTGCTTCGGGCAAAAGATGAATACCATTAAATTGTGTCAAACCCATTTGTTCGTTATCTTTCAAAAATGCGGCACTTATAGTCGTTCTTGGAGTATTTGAAAGTAAATATCTAGCTTCTAAACCGTATTTTGTTATTTTATCTTTGCGACCATAAGCCGTAAATCCTTCTACTCTAAAACGATCATCATCTGAAATGAATGTCCTAAAACCAAATCGCAATCGTAAACCCTCAATTTGATTTCTTGCTGCTGTTGCCCAAATATTACCTGTTTGAAACCCTTTGAATAGCGGAATATAACCGTCTGAAAGTATGTAAATAGTTCCAGTAACCGCTTTTATTTTTTTACTATCCTTGATTACATTTACAAGTTTATATAAGTTTTTAGTTTCTTCATCTTGTTTGTTATTCCAATAAATGCTGTCCTTTTCAAACTGATTGGTAACTATTTGTTGTATTTCAATATTATAAAAACCGGCTTCTTTTGCAGCATTAAGTAAGTAGTTGCTAAACATTTCTTTTTTAACAACATAAGCACCTTTTTCTTTTTCATCTTTGGTTAGTAGTGTGAAATCTCCTTTGTACTCATTTAATAATGGTAAGTAAATACTATCGTTTTGAATTGTAAATGTTTTTGTTAATTCAAAATTTCTAACGAAATTCAAATTCATTTTTCTAGGTGTTCGCATTTCAATTTCTGTTAATGCAAAATTTTTAGTATCGACGGTAAAACTTCCTCTAAAAGCAAAATTTCTTGGTTCTCTTGGGAAAAATCGAATAGTATATTGTTTTTTATCTGCTACAAATGTACTGTCAGTTAACTCATAATCGTAGGTTCCGAAACCTTCAGATGAAATTGGGCTTACAAAATTTTTGTTTAAAATCGTTATATTGTTTTGATAAACATCTATTTCTTGAAATGTATTTGCAATATTTTCGAATATTTTTCCTTCTTGTTTAATACCAATTATTCTTTCTCCTTCAATATCTATTCGTTCTTTGTTTAGAATATTACTTCCATATATTTTTTCATTTTTTTCTACTAATTCTATTGGCACATAAAACTTATTATCAATATTAGTTTTCATTTTTAATGCAATACTATCAAAATCTTTTTTTAAAACTTTTTTTACAAATGCAGTATCTAAATTATCAATACCTAATTCTATTGTTGAATATTTTTCAAACTCATAGTTTTTAGCAAGCTTTAATCCATTTTTTTTTTTGTTTTTCCAGATATTTTCAAGGATTTTATAAGCTGGATTTTCTTTCTTTTTTAATCGTATTCTTGGTCTAGATTTTATAATAACTTCGTTTAGTGTTGAAGCTTGTTCTTTTAGTGCAATAGTAAGGTTATTGGTATTTTGATTTTCTAGATGAATTATTTTATTTTCAAATCCAATAAAACTGATACTAATATCAGAATAATGGTTGTTTGATTTTAATGTAAAAGCCCCAGCGGAATTGGTTAATGTACCTTCGGTTGAACCTACAAATAGTATATTGGCACTAGCTATTGGCTTGCTTTTTTCATCGGTAAGAATACCTTTTACGCTAGTTTGGCTTGACATAAAGTTAGAAATTAATAGAAAACCAATTATTAAAGTATTGGTTTTCATTACTATTACTTTCGATTTTACTTTGTGTTTTGAGCATTTATCTTTTTCAACAAATGGTCTTAAAATTAGCTTTTTGAAACTCTCGTTTTCATCACGAACCATATTGGTATCTACACCACAAATAATTTCGGATTGTTTTAACTGATGAAATGTAGAAAATAATTGATCCCATATTGTAAGCACATCACCAAAATTACTATCCGTATAAGGCAATTGATAATGATGATGAATGTGATGTGTGTTTGGTGTAACAAAAACTTTAGATACAATATCGTTTACTCTTTTAGGAAGCTTGGTTTTAGAATGTGAAATAATATTAGAGGCACTTTGAATAAATTGTTTGAGAATAAGTACCCAAGGTGTAGCACCAACAAGGCAAATTACCAAAACGGAATAGCTTACTCTTATAAATGTTTCTCCAGGATGTTCTCTAACTGTAGTTGAAATATCTACATCTAAATCACTGTGATGTACTTGATGAAATTTCCAAAAGAATGATGTTTTGTGCATCATAAAATGATATAAATAATCAAACAAATCAAGAATCACAAAAGCAATTATAAAAAACAGAAATGAGTTTTTTGAAATAGGTAGTAAAAACATAAAGCCCCACTGTTTAACCTCAATAAAATTGGAAGCAAACAATACCAGAATTGATAATGAAAATTGAACTGGAATTACAAAAAACAAGAACCTTGCGTTTAAAAAAGTATGAGAAAGTTTGGTTTTTATATTTTGAGAGAAAATAAAAAATTCTAAAACCCAAAAAAACACTAATACACAAATGAACAGTAAAATTTGAAATTCAAAGATATGATTAAGAAAATGTACCATCTTATTGTATTTTAATTAATAGTACTACAATAGTAGGCTTTCATTCTACCTCAATTCTATCTGAAATCTATTTGAAATCTATTGTTTCAGTTTAAAAATTCAGAATACTAATAATATCTTACTTACCATAGAATTGAAATAGATTTAGTTTATAAAATTGTACCGAAATTATTTTCGATTAAATTACATACGACATAGAAAATGAGAGATCATAAATTAAAATGTACTTTTAAATTTTTGTTTGATAAAAATGCTAGCATAAGAAAAATTGTGATTGTAATTTCATTTATTCTATGTTATTCAAGTATAAAAGCACAAGCAAAAGACACCATTACAAAACCAATTATTGAAAATTTAAACTATCAACAGTTTAAAATAAATTATAATTTAACGTATCAATATTCAAAACCTAAATTCTTTGATTTCATTACAAAAGTGCCTCACGATTTTGGACTAATGGGAAGTATGCTGATACAAAAAAATAACTTAATTTGGTTTGGTGCTTCGGTTGGGACTACAGCTGCATTACTTCCGATTGACCAACAAATAATAAACGGTTCGAGAGACTTTGGTCAACAAATAGGATTGCAAGAAAATCATACTTATTCAGGACCTTTAAAAATGTTTCCCAAAAATATAAATTCTGGAATTTATAGAGTTGGTAACGGCTTTACTGCACTTTTGGTTGGTGGAGGATTATTGGTTTATGGTTTGTCTAATGATGATTATAGAGCGATACATACCTCAAGTGAATTGATGGAAGGATTAATTGCTTCAGGATTGTTAGTACAACCAATAAAACGAATTACAGGCCGTGAAAGTCCATTTATTGCAGAGCAAAATGGAAATAAAGGTGGTGATTGGAATTTCTTTCCTTCGTTTACCGCTTATCAAAAAAACACTCCATATTATGATGCAATGCCTTCGGGACATATTACTACGTTAATGACTACTGTAATGATACTTTCTGAAAATTATAAAGAAGTAAAATGGATAAAACCAGTTGGTTTTGGACTAATGGGGCTAATGGGTTTTGAAATGTTGCAAAGCAAAGTACATTGGATTTCCGATTATCCAATTGCTGTTTTTATGGGATATATAATTGGAAAAAGCATTGTTAAATCAAGAATTACAGAAATAAAAAACAATAATGTTGGTGATTTAAAAACGTTTCAGCCCAAGTTTAATTATTCTTTTAGTTCAAATCAAAATTACATATTAGCAGGAGTAAATATGGTTTTTTAAACCAATGTTTGTAAATCTTGATTAATTTTATGGTTTTTATTGGAAATCATATTCTAACTCTAAATAAAGCATTTATATTATGAAAATCTTATTAATTGAGGACGAACCCGAATTGCAGAAAAGTATCAAGCAATACTTTGAAATGGAAGGAAATGTAGTTGAAATAGCGTCAGATTACGGAAAGGCTGAACAGAAAATAGCAATTTACGATTACGATTGTATATTGGTCGATATTACTTTGCCTAATGGTTCTGGATTGGATTTAATAAAGGAAATAAAACTAAAAAAGTCTAAAGTAGGAGTTATTATTATTTCTGCCAAAAATTCGCTTGATGATAAAATTTATGGTTTAGATCTTGGTGCCGATGACTATTTGCCAAAACCGTTTCATTTATCGGAATTGAATTCGAGAATAAAAGCACTAATAAGACGTAAAAGTTTTGATGGAAATTTAGAAATCACTGTCAATGAAATTAGAATTTTGCCAGTAGAAAGAAGTGTTTTTGTGAATGATAAAAACGTGATTTTGACTTCTAAAGAATATGATTTATTACTCTATTTTATTGCAAATAAAAACAGAGTTGTTAGTAAAAATGCCTTGGCAGAACATCTTTGGGGTGATAATGCTGATAGACTTGATAATTTTGATTTTATATACAATCACGTAAAAAATCTTCGCAAAAAATTATTAGACAAAAAATGTGAAGATTACTTGCAAACCATATACGGAATAGGTTATAATTTTAAAACACACGAATGAAGTTACTTGCAAAAACCAGTTTATACTATTTACTATTGAGTATTCCGATTTTAATTTTATCGGGATTTGTTTGCTACTACGTAATTACAAAAGAGGTTAAAGACAGTAATAATGAATTATTGCTTAATCGAAAAATTCAAGTAGAACATTATTTAAAAAATAATGATACTGTGTCATTAAGTCTTATTATAAAAAGTAAAGAAGCTCAAATTGAAAAAATTAGACGAAGCCAATTTAAAAACGGAACAAAAACTATGTTTTCGGACACTTTGATACTTGATAAGCAAGAAGATGAAATGGCTGAACATCGAATGATTAGTTCTATTGTATCGGTAAGAAATACAAATTATCAAATTAAGATTTGGCGAAGCACACTTGAGTATGACGAACTGAAAGTTGGATTGTTTTACTTGATAACAATTATTTTATTTTTATTATTTTTAATTTCCTTATGTATTAATCTTCTAGTTGCTAAAACCTTATGGAAACCTTTCCATAAAACGATAAGTTCGTTAAAAACTTTTCGTGCCAGCGATAATGATGTCCCAGAATTTTCTAAAACAACTGTTACAGAATTTAAGGATTTGAATAATTCGCTTACTGAAATGATGGATAAAATGATTGTGGACTATAATAGTCAAAAGAAATTTACAGAAAATGCTTCCCACGAAATTCAAACACCGTTAGCAGTAATAAAATCGAAGGTAGATTTACTCATTCAATCTGCTAATTTAAAAGCAAATGAAGTAGAACTAATTATTGCTATTGACGATGCTTGTTCTAAATTAATACGATTAAACAAATCATTATTATTACTTACAAAAATTGAAAATAAACAATTTAAAACTACAGAAAATGTTTCAGTAGTTAAAATTATAAATCAATCATTACTTTTATTTGAAGAGCATATAAAAGCGAATAAAATTAAAGTGCTAAAAAACATTGAAGAAGATTTTTTCATCAATATGAATGCCGATTTATTCTTGGTACTTATTAATAATTTGTTTCAAAATGCGATTAGACATAATATTGAAGGAGGAAGTATTATTATTTTTATTAAAAACAATAGTTTATCCATACACAATACAGGCAAAGAAGAACCGCTTAATATGGCATTACTTTTTAAACGTTTTCAAAAAAATTCTACCTCTCATTTATCTACAGGATTAGGTCTAGCAATCGCAAATGAAATAGCCGAAGTAAGCGGATTGTCGTTAAAATATAAGTTTATTACTTATAGACATCGTTTTACTATAACATTTAAATAAAAAAACTGATTTACTACCATTTTAGCATAGAATTAAAATAGAATTACATTTAATATTTGTGCTATAAAATTAAAAACAATTAACTTTTAAATCTAAAAAAATGAAAAAAGTATTTTTAGCAATGGCAATCGCTTTTAGTCTAACAACGTTTGCACAAACAGAAGCAAAATCAAAAAAAGTAAATGTACCAGATGTTGTAAAAACGCAATTTACAAAAGACTTTCCTGGTAAAAAAGTAAAATGGGGAATGGAAGATGGCGACTTTGAAGCGGAATTTAAAATAAACGGAAGCGATGCATCAGCAGTTTATGATAAAAAAGGACACAAAAAGGGAGTTGAAATAACTATTAAAACGACTGAACTTCCTGCAAATGTATTAGATTATGTAAAAACAAATTACCCAAAAAGTAAAATTACTGAAGCTGCAAAAATTACTGATGATAAAAATGTAGTTACCTATGAAGCTGAAATTGGAAAAGATGGTAAATCATACGATGTTTTATTTGATGCAAACGGAAAATTTATAAAAATCGTTGAAGGAGATTAATTATTTGAGTTAGTTAATGGGCAACATTTTACTTGTTGCCCTTTTTTTAATCTATTAATAAAACCTACTCAAATGAAAAAAATAGTTCTTTTTACTTTATTGCTTACCACAATATACAGCAATGTTTTTGCGCAATCTAACGATAGTTTACCTAAAAATAATTATTTGCGTGTCTATTTAGATGGAGCTACAGAAAGTGAGAATTACATCAAAGTTAAGCTTTGGTATATAGATTATGTTCGTGATCAAAAACAATCGCAAGTACATATTATTATCAACTCACAACCAACAGCATCTGGTGGAATGAAATATAGTGTTCGCTTTTTAGGGCACGAAAAATTTGAAAATAAAAACGATACACTACAATATATTGCAAAAGTAGAAAATAGTAATCGTGAAAATCGTGATGAATTAACCAATGTAATTACAATGGGATTAATGCCTTATTTAGCATTAAACGGACAACAAAAATATATGGCTTTTGATTATACCGATAAAACCAAATTAGTAGAACAAAGTGTTGATAAATACAAGAATTGGGTATATACCGCAACCGCTAATACTTTTTTGAGTGGTGATAAAGTTTCGGAAGTTTTGTCTGCTGATGGTTCTTTTAGTGCTGCAAGAATTACAGATCAATGGAAAACAAGGTTGACGGCAGGATTAAGTTATGGAAGTAACAATTATGAAACTGCAACTTATAATTTTACAGGATCAACAGTTATAAAAAATTTAAAAGGTTTGATAGTAAAAAGTCTTGATGACCATTGGAGTTTAGGTTTAGAACCTGCTTTTTATGCTTCAACTTTTAGTAATGTAAAATCGCAATTCTCCATTGCATCGGGAATTGAATATGATGTTTTTCCGTACACGCAATCTGTAAATGATTTATTTACTTTTAAATATAGACTAAACCACTATACAACACTTATATAAATAACACTGTTTTTGATAAAACGAACGAGTTTTTATTCAATCAAATAGTAGATGTTACTTATACTCATATTGCACCTTGGGGGAATATATCTTCTACACTTACTGGTTCCGATTATTTGAACCACACCAAAGCTTATCGATTGGATTTAGTTAATCAAGTAAATTTTAGAGTAGCAAAAGGTTTATTTTTTAACATTACAGGAAACGCTTCATTAATCAATAACCAACTTTCTTTGAGTTCACAAAGTTTAACTCCAGAACAAATTATATTGAAACAAAGAGAAACACTAACTAATTTTAGCTATTCAATGCAAATTGGAGTGCGTTATACATTTGGTTCTATTTTTAATAATATAGTAAATCCTCGTTACGAAGGTGGAGTGAATATCGATAATGAACTATCAACAAAAGGAGAAACAGCTGATTAAAAATTTAGAAAAATGAAAATATTAAATAAAAGTATATACCTTTTTATAATTATGTTCTTGTTTAATACAACGAATGCTCAAGAAATTATAAAAAAAGATAGTATAAGTGATTCAAAAAATGAAAACATAAAATTTAATTATAAACAATTAATTATACCAACAGCACTTATTACTTATGGTGTTATTGGTATTGAAAGTGATGCTTTAAAAGGTGTAAATCTTGATATTAGAAATGAAGTAACCGAAAATATAGATAAGAAAATTACAATTGATGATTTCTCACAATATGTTCCAGCAGTATCGGTTTATGCTTTAAATTTAGGAGGAATAAAAGGAAAAAATAACTTGCGTGATAGAAGTATCATTTTGGCAACTTCTTATTTAATTATGGGAACTACAACCTATGGATTAAAAAATTTAACCAAAATAGAACGACCAGATGGAAGTGGCTTTAACTCTTTTCCATCTGGACATACAGCGACTGCATTTGCAGGTGCAGAGTTTTTGTGGCAAGAGTATAAAGATGTTTCTGTTTGGTATGGAATTTCAGTATATATTGTAGCCACAGGAACAGGATTCTTCAGAATTTACAACAACAAACACTGGTTAACCGATGTAGCTGCAGGTGCTGGTATTGGAATATTGAGTACTAAGGTGGCTTATTGGATTTTTCCTTATGTAAATAAACACATTTTTAACTCACAAAAAAATGGAACTACTGGAATGGTAGCTCCTTTTTATAATGGAAATCAAATGGGCGTAGGCATGATTTTAAATCTAAAATAACTATTTAAATTAAAACTAATTCGGATATTTACACTAAATTATAAAACTATGAAAAAAATAATATCTATTCTATTTGCTTGCTTTTGTATTAGCAGCTGCATCGGTCAAACCTATAAAGTTTCCAAAAAAATAAGTATCGCTGGCGATGAAGGTTGGGATTATTTAGCGGTAGATGATGTCAATCAACATTTATTTGTTTCTCATGGAAACGTAGTTAATGTGATTGATTTGAAATCAGATAAAACACTATTTACAATTTTAGATACAAAAGGTGTGCACGGAATTGCTGTAGCTTATGATTTAAATAAAGCTTTTATAACCTGCGGTAAAGAGAATGCTGTCGCTGTTGTTGATTTGAAAACGTTTCAACTAATTGAAAAAGTTGCCATTGAAGGACAGAAACCAGATGCGGTTTTATATGACCAATTTTCTCAAAAAGTGTTTACCTACAATGCTAAATCTAATGATGCAACAGTTCTTGATGCTATTACTAATAAAGTAATAAAAACAATTCCGCTTGGAGGAAAACCAGAATTTTCGGTGACTAATACCAAAGGTTTGATCTATGTAAATATTGAAGATAAAAACCAAATTAAAACCATTGATGCCACTAAATTAGAAGTTACAGCAACTTGGAGTATTGCGCCTGGTGACGAACCATCTGGATTGGCAATTGATTTGGAAACCAACCGATTATTTTCGGTTTGTGGAAATAATTTAATGATCATTGTTGATGCCTCAAATGGTAAAATAATTAAAACATTACCTATTGATGATGGTTGTGATGGCGTGGCATTTGATCCTAAGAAAAAACTTGTTTTTAGTTCTAACGGAATTGGAACAATTACTGTAGTAAAAGAAGATAATGCCAATAGTTTTTCGGTATTAGAAACCGTGGAAACTCAAAAAGGAGCACGAACAATTGCTTTGAATAGAACCACTAGTCAATTGTATTTATCAACTGCTGATTTTGGTGCTAAACCAGATCCAACAACTGAAAACCCAAAGCCAAGAGCGAGTTTGACTCCAAATTCATTTGTTGTTTTGGTTGTAGATAGTGCTATCAAATAAGTAGTCGAATTGCCTTAATTATATCAAAAGAAATTAAATATTTTTTCATGCTTTTTTTGTTTGGTGTTAAGTCTTTTTCGCAAGAAAAGGACTTACGCTTTTTACCATAAAACCTTCATCATTAGTCCATTGAAAATTAATTAATAATGAAACAATATCAGCTTTTTGCACTCCTATCAATGGTTTTTGCAGGATTGACATCCGTAATTGCAAAGGCAGGTTTAAAAAATGTAGCGTCGGATACCGGTTTAGCCGTGCGAACTTCGTTTGTGTTTTTTTTAATTTGGCTTAATATTTTAGTATTTAATACTACCAAAGATTTTGGAAACCTCACAAAAAGAGATATTTTATTACTTGGTGTTTCTGGATTCACAACTACAATTTCTTGGATATTTTATTATAGAGCAATGAAAATAGGTAGTGTTTCTGAAATTGCATTAATTGATAAGGGAAGTATCATTATCACTCTCGCACTTTCTTTTTTCTTCCTTAATGAACAATTTACTTGGAAAGTTGCTGTTGGAGGGTTGCTGATTATTGGAGGAATATTAGTTTTGACACTGAAATAGAATAAATTTCAAAATAATGAAAAGCACTTTTTTAGTTTTACTTTTTTTATGTAGCCTACTTTCTTTTTCACAAGAAAAGGACTTACGTTTTTATATGGAAAAAGCAAAAGCTAACTCTCCATTAGTAACTGATTTATCGAATCAAATCAAGTCCAATTCATTGGATAGTTTGCTCAACAAAGCATTGTACAAACCACAAGTTACTGGAAATTTGAATGCCAATTTTTCACCAAGTCTAAACGGATTTGGTTATGATAGTGCGGTTACTAATGGTCAATCGATTGCAGGATTGGTTGGAGTAAATAAAAGAATCATCGGAAAAAATCAAATCAAGTCGCAATCTGAAAGTTTTAAATTGCTTAAAGATGCTTTGGTTTTAAATAAAAAAATTGCGTTAAAGGATTTGAATAGAATTGTAGCGTCACAATATATTACCGCTTCTGGAAGTGCCGAACAAATTGAGTATAACAAAAAAATGAGTTCCTTACTCAAAGACGAAGCCGTCATTTTAAAAAAACTGACTCAAAATTCCATTTACAAACAAACCGATTATTTAATTTTTCTTTCATCATTAAAACAACAGGAATTATTAGTATTGCAGCTTCAACAACAATATCAAAATGATTTAGGTTTGCTTAATTATCTATGCGGAGTAACGGATACCACTTATATAAATTTGAAAAAACCTGATATTTCTTTAACAAATAGTAAAAGCACTAGTAAAAGTATTTTTATACAGCAATTTGAAGTAGACAGTTTGAAGATTTTAAATCAAAATAAACTTATTGATAATCGATACAAACCAGCCTTAAATTTGTTAAGTGATGCGGGTTATTTGTCTAGTTTTTACAGTCAAGGCTATAAGAACTTTGGTTTTAGTGTTGGTTTGGGGCTTTCAATTCCCATTTATGATGGTAATCAAAGAGATTTATTACATCAAAAAAATCAAGTTGCTTTGGCCACTAATTTGGCATACAAAAATAATTTCAATCGTCAGTATAATCAACAATTATTGCTTCTGAATCAAAAATTAGAACAAACCAATCAGGTAGAAAAACAATTGCAGTTACAACTTCAAGTAGCCGAGGCTCTCATAGAAGCTGATAAAAAATTATTACTCACAGGTGATGCTCAAATTACCGATTTTGTAATTGCAATAGGAAATATAATTACGATTAACAATACCATTTCTCAAAATAAAGTCACTAAACTTCAAATTATTAACGACCTTAATTATTGGAGTACAAATAACTAAATAGTATGAAAAAACACGTTCTATTTTATGCCATATTGCTGTTATCGTTTACCGCTTGTAAAAAAACGGAAGCACCTGAAAAGGATATTGATGCTAGTATTCCAGTAACACTAACCACCATTACTACTAGTGGATTGGAGGACTACGTTGAGTTGAATGGAACGGCTACTTATTTAGTCAAAAATGTTATTAAAGCCAATGCCACTGGATATTTGAATTCGGTCAATGTTGCTATTAATGATTTTGTTACCAATGGCAAAGAATTATTTTCAATAAAAACTCGAGAGGCAAAAGTATTGGGAAATACTATCAATAAAATTGATCCTACCTTAAATTTTGGCGGAGCTATCAAAGTACGTTCCAATACTAATGGCATTGTAATCTTAATAAGTGTACAACAAGGCGATTACATTCAAGATGGCGATCCATTGGTGACTATTAATGATACTAAAAGCTTTGGTATTTTATTAAGTTTGCCCTACGAGCTTAAAAAGTATGTTGCCGTTGGTCAATCGTTTCCAATTACTTTGCCCGATGGTACTACCAGAACTGGTACTGTTCAAAAGTTTATGCCTACTGTTGATGCAGTTTCTCAAACTCAAAATGTAGTTTTAAAAATTGATGGCAAACAAGATATTCCTGAGAATTTAATTGTGAAAGTGAAGATTAATAAATCGTCCAATTCTCATACTATTTCGTTGCCAAAAGCTGCCGTTTTAAGTGATGAAACAGAATCTCATTTTTGGATTATGAAACTGATTAATACCAATACGGCTGTAAAAATTCCAATTCAAAAAGGAATTGAAACTGATACTAAAATAGAAATTCTTTGGCCTATTTTAACTAATAAAGATCAAGTTTTATTGACAGGTAATTATGGCGTAAATGATACCATTAAAGTGAAAGTAATTAAAAATTAAAGTATGAATACTTTTTTTGTAAAGCATAAAAATGGTTTAAGCACAATAATTTTCCTGATTATTTTGGGCGGAATTTTTACGTATTCCAAAATGCAAACTAGTTTGTTTCCAGAAATTACGTTTCCGAAAATAAAAATTATTGCCGATGCAGGACAACAACCTATCGATAAAATGATGATTACGGTTACCAAACCACTTGAAAATGCGATTAAAAAAGTACAAGATTTAAAAACGGTACGAAGCACCACCAGCAGAGGAAGTTGTGAGATATCGGCTTTTATGGATTGGAAATCGGATATTGATTTGAGTAAAACGCGTATTGAAGAACAAATTAATCAAATTCAAAATAATCTTCCGCTGGGCACTCAAATAACCGTTGAGAAGATGAATCCGTCCATTCTACCCGTAATTGGATATGCCATGGAAGGCAGAGGAAAATCGGCTTTAGAATTAAAAAAAATTGCCAATTATACTATAAAACCATTTCTTTCACAAATTGATGGTGTTTCCGAAATTAGAATTATTGGCGGTAAAGAAAAAGAATATTGGTTGTCGTTGAATTTTAATAAAATGGCAGCTCTTGGTATCACGCCCGATGCTGTTTCGCAAGTATTGAGCCAGACTAATTTTATAAAATCCAATGGTTATTTAGCCGATTATCGTTATTTGTATTTGACAATAACTGATGCTCAAGTAGATCAAAAAGAAGAACTTGAAAATCTAGTAATTCTCAACAACGGAAAAGGAATTGTTACTCTTAAAGACATTTCTGAAGTTGAAATTAGAGAAGCAAAAGAATACATAAAAGTCAATGCCAACGGAAATGAAAGCATTTTAATTGCGGTAATCAAACAACCCAATTCTAACTTAATTGCAATTTCGGATGCTATGAGTGACAAGTTGGTTGCCTTAAAAAAAATCATACCCAAAGGCGTTACTATCAAACCGTATTATGAGCAAGCCAGTTTTGTAAATGACGCTGTAAAAAGTGTTACCGACAGTTTATTAATTGGATTGCTTTTAGCCCTAATTGTAGCGGTTTTGTTCTTAAAATCGTTTAAAGCAAGTGCTACTATTTTGATTGTAATTCCAGTTACTTTGGGACTCACGCTAATTGTTTTATACTTAACTGGCGCTACTTTTAATATTATGACTTTAGGAGCTATAGCAGCAGCTTTAGGATTAATTATTGATGATGCCATTGTTGTTGTGGAGCAAATACATAGAACCCACGAAGAACATCCAAGTGAACCCACCGTTTCGCTTTTGCAAAAAGCCATTCATTATTTATTTCCTGCCATGTTGGGTTCTTCTATAAGTACTATTGTGATTTTTATTCCTTTTGTATTAATGAGTGGTGTAGCTGGAGCCTATTTTAAAGTACTCACCGATACTATGATTATCACTTTAGTTTGTTCCTTTTTTGTAACTTGGTTATTGCTTCCAGTAGTTTATTTGTTACTTACTAAAAAAGGAAATAGTTATACATTAGGAAGAGAAACAAAGTCACATGATGTTCCAACACAAAAATGGGTGTCTTTTTTTATCGAAAAACCTATCTTCAGTATTTCATTTTGTGTTTTACTATTACTTTCTATTTTTATACTACTTCCCAATTTAGAAACTGGTTTTTTACCTGAAATGGATGAAGGAAGCATCGTTTTAGATTATGAAAGTCCACCAGGAACTTCACTAGAAGAAACCGACAGAGTGCTGAAAGAAGTAGAGAAAATAATCATCAGTATCCCCGAGGTTGACGCTTATAGCAGACGAACAGGTACACAAATGGGTTTTTTTATTACTGAGCCTAATCGTGGAGATTATTTAATTCAATTAAAAAAAGACAGAAATAAAACCAGTAATGCCGTTATAGATGAAATTCGTGCTAGGGTAGAAGCCACACAGCCTGCATTGCGTATAGATTTTGGTCAAGTAATTGGCGATATGTTGGGCGATTTAATGAGTTCGGTTTCTCCAATTGAGGTAAAAGTTTATGGAGGCAATCAAATAATTTTGCAAAAAACAGCCAAACAAGTTGCTGCCATTGTAGAAAAAGTAAAAGGTACCGCCGATGTTTTTGACGGTATTGTTTTGGCTGGACCAGCTATTAATATTGAGCCCAATTACAAACAACTGGCGCAATACGGAATTACACCTAGTAACTTACAGTTTCAATTGCAAACCGCTCTCGAAGGTAATGTGGTCGGCGGCTTGTTGGAAAACGAACGTATTATTCCCATACGATTGATTTATGCCAATGGACAAAAACGAAGTTTGGAAGATATTAAGCAACTTAAACTTTTTTTACCGAGCGGACAATCAGTACCCATAACTAATTTGGTTACTATAAACGTTCAAAAGGGAATCGCCGAAATTCAACGAGAAAACCTTCAAATGATGAGTGTCATTACAGGACGATTGGACAATCGAGATTTGGGTAGTGTAATGCAAGAAATTCAAAATAAAGTAACTGCTGAAGTGCATCTTCCCTCAGGATATTATATAGAATATGGCGGTGCTTATAAAGACCAACAACAATCTTTTAAAGAATTATTACTGATTTTAATCACTTCATCCTTGTTGGTTTTTGGAGTAATTTTATTTCTTTTTAAAGATTTTAGAGTAGCATTAGTGATTCTTTTAATCTCTGTTTTAGGAATAGCTGGTAGTTATTTGTTGCTTTTTATAACAGGAACGCCATTAAATGTTGGTAGCTATACAGGAATCATTATGATTGTAGGTATAATTGCAGAAAATGCTATTTTCACTTTTCTTCAATTTAGAGAAACCTTCAAACTGACACGAAATGTAAATGAATCCATTATTTATTCTATTTCAACCCGATTGCGACCAAAACTAATGACCGCTTTGGGAGCTATTATAGCTCTTTTACCATTAGCCATAGGAATAGGAACTGGTTCAGAATTGCATCAACCTTTAGCGATAGCCGTAATTGGTGGTTTTATTATTGCAATGCCTTTGTTATTGATAGTGCTACCAAGTTTTTTAGCGCGGGTTTATAAAAATGAGAAACATTTTAAGCATTTGGAATAAATTAAAAAAGGATGCTTGTTATTTAAAACAAACACCCTTTAATTATCGAATAATAATTAACTCTAAAATTTCATTCTCTGTATTCTAACCGCATTTAAAATAGCCAATAACGCTACTCCAACATCAGCAAAAACGGCTTCCCACATTGTAGCTAAACCTCCTGCGCCAAGAACTAAAACAATTGCTTTTACAATAAATGCTAAACCTATATTTTGCCAAACAATTTGTTTTGTTTTCTTGCCAATATTAATAGCAGTAAAGATTTTATATGGTTGGTCGTTTTGAATTACAATATCAGCGGTTTCTATTGTGGCATCGCTTCCTAAACCACCCATTGCAATTCCTGCATCGGCAAGAGCAACTACTGGTGCATCGTTTACACCATCGCCCACAAAAGCAATTTTTAGGTTTTGAAGTTTTAGTTCTTCGACCTTTTCTACTTTGTGTTCGGGTAATAAATCGCCGTGTGCTAAATCTATGTTTAGTTCTGTTGCAACTGCATTTACAACGGCTTGTTTGTCGCCCGAAAGCATAACGGTTTTGATGTTTATTTTATGTAAACTTTCGATGGCTTGTTTTGCGTCTTCTTTGATTTCATCGGCAATTAGAAAATATCCTGCATATTTTTGATTGATTGCTATAACAATAATTGTAAAAGGTGTATTGTCGATTTCGGCATCGTAGCTGATATTGAATTTTTTCATCAGTTTGATATTTCCTGCCAAAATTTCGTTTCCGTCAACTTTTCCTTTTAGTCCGTGTCCTGCAATCTCTTCAACATCGGTAACAGTTGCGTTTTTTTCTGTTCCTTTTGCATATTCGATTATTGCAGTACCAACAGGATGTGTTGATTTGGTTTCGAGTGCTGATGTGAATTTTACTAAATCGGCTTCGGGAATATCAATTGCTACTACTTTCTGAACTTTAAAAACTCCTTTGGTTAGCGTTCCTGTTTTGTCCATAACGACGACTTGAATTGATGCCATTATGTCGAGAAAACTTGAACCTTTGAATAATATTCCGTTTTTACTTGCTGCACCAATTCCGCCAAAATAGCCTAATGGAATACTGATAACCAATGCACACGGACACGAAATAACCAAAAAAACTAATGCACGGTACAACCAATCTCTAAACACATAATTATCGACAAAAAGCATAGGTAAAACACAAATTAAGATCGCCAATACTACCACTATTGGGGTATATATTTTAGCAAATTTGCGGATAAATAATTCGGTTGGTGCTTTTTTGGCGGTGGCATCTTGCACCATTTCAAGTATTTTTGATAATTTACTATCGGTGTAAGCGGTTGTAACTTCTACTTGTGCAATAGTGTTTAGGTTTATCATTCCTGCTAAAACGGTTTCGCCTTTTAGTTTGGTGTCGGGTTTGCTTTCGCCTGTGAGTGCGGCTGTGTTGAATGAAGCCGTATCTGATAGTAATTCGCCATCTAAACCCAGTTTTTCTCCTGCTTTGAGTTGGATAATATCGCCAATTTTTGCGGTTGATGCTTTGATGGTTTTGGCTACATTGTTTTCAAGAACAGTCACCTCGTCTGGTCGCTGGTCGAGTAAGGTTTTAATATTGGCTTTTGCTCGTTGCACTGCCAAGGTTTGAAAAATTTCGCCAATGGCGTAAAATAGCATTACGGCAACGCCTTCAGGAAATTCGGCAATGGCAAATGCTCCGATTGTTGCTATTGACATTAATAGAAATTCTGAAAATATTTCGCCTTTGCGAATGCTTTCAAATGCTTCTTTAACCACAGGAAAACCAACAGGAAGGTATGCCAAAATGTACCAACCAATACGCACCCAACCTGTGAACCAAGTTTGAGTAAAATAGTTGTCGAAAGCAATTGCAATGAGTAATAATGTAAAACTTATGATTGCTGGCAAGAACATTTGAAACATTGTTTGGTCTGTGCCTGAATGGTCGTGTCCGTCATCGTCTGAATGTTCGTCGTGGCTGTGTGCATCGTGGTCGTGTCCGTCCTCGTGATTGTCATTGTGTTTATGAGGTGCTTTTACAGGTTCGTCATCGCCACAGCAACTGTCTTTTTTTGGTTTGTTTTTGGTTTTTTTGTCTGCCAAAAGATTTATTTTTTCTTCTTGAGTACAACAAATTTGTTTGCCGTTTTTGTCAAAAATATGTTTGTGTTTTGGGTCTGTATTTTTCATGATTTATTATTTAAAATTAAGAGTTAAATTTACTATTTTTTACATCTGGTAATAAAGTTTTTGTTGCTGGATGTTAGGGATATTAATTTCGTTTATCATTTGCAATATATTTATTTCTATGGTTTGTGCAATTGTAGTAATTGGAACGTCTGTTGGTGTATTTTCGAATGGGTCCTGCATTAGTATTGCTGTTTTTTCTATAGTTAGAAAAATAGTTGGTAATAGTATTGTTAAAACTATTTCGATAACAATTTGAGAATCATCTAAGCCAAAAGGTAAAAGAAAGGTAAATATATATATAAGAGTATGTAAAACCAAACTATATGATTTTGGAAAAACTGTATTTTTTATTCGTTCGCACATGCCCATACTAGCACAAAAATTGTTAAGAGTTGTATTGAGTTGCATCAATTGCAATTCTGATAGGCTATTTTTTTTCGCAAGTTTTTTTAACTGGTTTGCATGAGCATCAAGTAAAGCATTTGGAATATTTGATGCTTCAATGTTATTTAACTCGATAAATTCTTTTACTTTTTTTGAATAAGTTTGTCTTCTTAACGATTCGCCAAGTGCATAAGTCCATATTATTTGTCGTTCAGTAAATAATTTAATTTCAGAAAAATTGGTTCCTGAATTGAATTGAATTAGGAGTCGCACAAAGGTGCGAGAATCATTTACAATTGCTCCCCAAATTTTGCGTGCTTCCCACCACCTATCGTAAGATTGTGAGGTACGAAAAGCCAAAAGTAATGAAACTACAGTTCCAACTATTGCCACTATTGGCAATGGTAATATAATGTTTGTAAAAATTGGATGTGTATCTAAAAAACCAACAAATATGGCAAAACAAATAATTAGTAGTAGTTGGTATTTTATTTGATTTAGAAAGTACCAGAGAGATATTTTTTTATTTAATAACATTTGAAAATATTTTTATTTTAAGTTTGAAATTGCACTTATTGTTAGTGCCACAATGATTGTATTGAATAAAAAAGATATTAAACTATGAAATAAAACAAAACGCCTAATTGTTCTTGAAGTTATTACAATGTCTGAAACTTGAAAAGTCATTCCTATTACGAACGAAAAGTAGGCAAAATCTAAATAATCGGGTTTGGTTTTGCTGGGAAATTTTATACCACCAATATTAGTACCTGTATTGAGTTCGTTATGGTCGTGGTATAAATGAGCATATCTAATTGTAAATGTTGTGTGCAAAAGTGTCCACGAAAATACAACTGGTGAGATTGAAATAATAGAATAAAAAAGTTTATATTGATTTACATAGTTTTTTTCAGTTATTAATGCCAAAGTTCCAAAAAGACTAAAAATTACAGCAACAACCACAATCCCAAATATGATTTTAATATTTTCATCTTGTTTTGCAACAATGTGACACAATTCGTGGGCTTGTGTTGAGAAAAAAAGTGTCCAACTGAAAAATAACATTGATATACAAAAAGCATCCCAACTTAAAATAATACGATTATTAAAATTGACATTTAAATAAAACAATAAACTAAATATAATTATTGAAAGTATTGAAGAAATAATTAATTTTTTAGAACCCGTTATTTTTTCAATCCAATGATGTTTGCTGTTATTCTCCATTATTTTAAATGTTTACGCTATCATTCCAATTATTAAAAATATAAGAAACCCAACAAAAAACATTGCGGTTTGAAATAAAGTTTCTTTTTCTTCGTGTGCTTCGGTTAATAATTCTTCGATTACCAAAAATAACAAAGCGGCAAGCCCAAAGGATAAAACTAGTTCTAACCATTCTTGTGATAAACCTGATAAAAGTGTAATTCCTATAATGGCACCTACAAAGAATAGTAAACCTAATACTAGTAATATCATTAGGTTTTTTTGTTTGGATATATTGGCATCGGCGCAAGCTAAAACTACGGCTAAACCTAATGAAAATACCTCAAATGCTAATGCGACAGACAGTAAAATCCCTTCGGTGTTTCCGGCGGCAAAACCTACACCGAGTAACAAACCATCAATCACCAAATCGATGCCTAATACTACCAATAAGCCTATTGGTAAAGCATTCTTTTTTTTATTTGCTTCTGATTTTTCTTCAAATTTTTCTGCAAAGTATTTTATCAATAGCATTGTTAAAATTCCCAAACTAAAACCGATACCAACTTCTACAGGTTTATGATTTTTGATAATTTCGGGCAATAATTCTACTGCCACCACCGAGAAAACCACACCACCTGCAAAATGAAGCACAGAACTTTTAAATGCTTCACTAGGTGTTTTTATTAATCCTACAATTCCTCCAAAAAGTATTGAAATAAGTGGAATTAACGCGTATAAATAGACTTCTGAAATGTTTGTCATATATTATTTTTAAATTAACTTAATATTTTAATTATTCATCTTCTTGATTATGTTTGTGAATCATTTTTTCTTTCCATTTTAAATACCATTTTTGATGATGCAATGAAAGTAAAAAATACAAAGACATTGAACCTACAATTGCTATTATAAACATATTTACTCCAATAGCAACGCCAATAGCTGATGTACACCATACAGTTGCTGCTGTTGTTAACCCTTTTGATGCTCCTGTGCTAGAATTACGATAAATAATTCCAGCTCCAAGAAAACCAACACCAGTAATAATATTGGCAATTACTCTTGATGTATCTGACGGATTATTTACTAAATGAGCAGTTATGCTTGTAAACATAGTTGCTCCAATACAAACGGCTGCATAGGTTCTTATTCCTGCATCACGACCGTGTTTTTCTCTATCTAAACCTATAAATGCTCCTAATAAAAAGGAAACAATTAATTTTGAAACGATAATTAATTCAAAAGTAACATCCATAATTTTGCAGATTTATTTTCATTTTACTTTGTACTATTAATAATCCATTCTTTCGCTTTTTCCCTTTCTGACATTTCAAAATAAACCAAATTAGCATTTACAAATGGTTTCATTATTGACTGCATACACTTTTTCCACTTTTTATCACCAACAATAGCAATAGTCTCTATATCTTCTGAATGTATAAATTTCATACTGCCGTAGTTTATTTCAATTTCACCATCTTCCCAAAAACCTATTGATTCAGATTCCGAATCATCATCCATTTCAAAATACCAGCGGACTTTTTTACCTGTATTTATTATATTGTGGATAAACGGATGAATCTTTTCGTAGTCTTTTATTCCTAGTAAGTCATTAGCACGAGTAGCTATAACATTCTTTCCAGTAAAGTCTAACATTTGTAACATAATTCAAATATTTTAAAGTTTTGAGTAGTTTTTAATCAAAAAACTATTACTAACTGTTTGTATAAATCATATAAAATTTTGAAATACCATATCGATATCCACATTGTAATTGTAGACATGAATGTTTTGATTCCTATAAAATTAATCCAAATGAAAAATAGATTGAATTTGATGCTTCAATTTTTCGTTCAATATTATTTTTCTTCATTTTAAATAAGTCACTTTGACTCTCATACCCAACACCTAAATTTAATTTATCAGATGCTTTAAATTTTATACCGAGTTGAGTTGAAAAACCAATATTCCAACCTAAATTTTTATCGTTAAAATTTCCACTTGTCGTTTCAACAGTTTGTTTTAATAAAGTATTTCCATATAAACCTAACCCTACTGATAAAAATATGTTAGAGTCAGCTTTATCTTTAAATATATTGATGTTACTTTTTAAATTTAAAGGCAAATGCAAATAAGTGTTTTTTATACTTGAAGTTGTGCCTAACGCTATTCTGTTACCATCAAACTCAATTAATCCGATACCCGTTGAGATATTTATTTTTTTATTAATTTTTTTTGAAAACAAAATGTCAGCACTGTTTGTAAATCCATTAAGAGCTACATTTCCTGTTTCCTGATACTTTAATGTTCCTAATTTAGCTACCACAACAAATTCAAATTTATTTGGACCATCTTCTTCAAATGTCCTTTTTGTTTGTCCTATAATATGATTTGAGGTAATGAATAGAAACGAAAAAATGAATGTTGATTTTAAAATTACGTTCTTCATGATATTGATTTTTAAGTTGATACTAAAATATTGTTGAATGTGTAAATCTCATACGCTGTAATTTGTTTGATTAATAGCTCAGAATTATAAAACTATCAAGTATTTATTCATTTTTTTGCTATTTTTAAATGTAAAATACCATTTAATATTCTTGATCTATTTCTGTATTGGTTTGATTATGTTTACTATTTTCAGGTTTGATCTGAAATGTTTGTCATACTATTCGTTTTTTAAATATGTATCGCCTTGTTATCTGTTGCCATACAGGCTTCTCTAAATGCTTCTGTATAGGTTGGGTGTGCGTGGCTTGTTCTAATTACATCTTCGCAAGAGGCTCTATATTCCATTGCTAGTACAGCTTCTGCTATTAAATCTGCTGTTCTTGCACCTATCATATGAACGCCTAAAATTTCATCTGTCGCACTATTTGCTAATACTTTTACTAAACCATCTTCGTCTCCGCTTGCTATTGCTCTACCTAATGCTTTAAAAGGAAAACTTCCCGATTTATAATTTATTCCTTGTTCTTTTAATTGCTCTTCGGTTTGTCCAACCGATGCCAATTCTGGCCAAGTATAAACTACATTTGGAATCAGATTATAATTAATATGTGGTTTTTGTCCAGCTATAATCTCGGCTACCAATACACCTTCTTCTGATGCTTTGTGTGCCAACATTGCACCCCGAATTACATCACCAATGGCATAAATATTCGGAATATTAGTTTGTAATGTTTTTTCATCAACTGGAATTCGTCCTTTGTCTAACTCAATACCCAAACTTTCTAAATTTAATCCTTCGGTATAAGGCTTTCTACCAATGGCAACCAAACAATAATCGCCTTTAAGTTCAATAATTTGTCCATTATTATCTGCGGTTACTACTACTTCACTACCTAGGTTTTCAACTTTTGCAACTTTATGATTAAAATAAAATTCTGGCGAAAAATCTTTCTTCATTGATTTTTGCAATTCTTTCCCCATTGTTTTATCCATTGTTGGAATCAGACTATCGGCAAATTCTACAAATGTAATTTTTGCTCCTAATCGTGCAAATACTGAACCCATTTCGGCACCAATAACTCCTGCACCAATGATGATTAGGCTTTTTGGTATTTCTGACAAACTTAATGCTTCGGTAGAAGTTATAATTCTTTTTTTATCTAAAGGAATAAATGGCAAAACAGTTGGTTTAGAACCAGTTGCAATGATGATGTTGTCGGCTGTAATAGTTTCTTCGGTGTTGTCAAGTTTTACAATTTTGATGGAATTTTTATCAATAAAAGAACCCAAACCGTTATAAACTGTGATTTTATTTTTACTCATTAAATAATGTATGCCGTCATTTATTTTTTTGATTACTCCGTTTTTTCGGGTAACCATTTGATTAATATCGGCTTCTGGAGTTCCAATTTTTATTCCGTGTTCGGCAAAAATATGATTGGCATTAAAAAAATGTTCTGAACTATCCAATAATGATTTTGATGGAATACAGCCCACATTAAGACAAGTACCGCCTAATGTGTTGTATTTTTCTATAATGGCAACGGTTAATCCTAATTGCGCGGCTCTAATGGCAGCTACATATCCGCCAGGTCCAGAGCCTATAATTGCTAAATTGTATTGCATAAAGTTAAATTTTTAATTAAGTAAAAAAAAAAATCAGGCATAATCTTACTTATGCCTGAAGCTTTTTATTCTGATGGTTCTGAATCTACACCAGCATCGATTCTAAATGAGATTTGACAAATAACGCCATAGGTTGTTACTTTTCCATCTTTTACGTGCGCTTTGGTATCTTTAACGTATACCGAATCTACGTTGCGAATGGTTTTAGAAACTTCTGTAACTGCGTTTTGAATTGCATCTTCAATTCCGATTGCCGAAGTTGCAATAACTTCGATTACTTTTACTACTGCCATAATTTGGTTTTTTTAAGATTAATTAAAGGTTTAAATATAGGAAAAACTTTCGTTTTGCCTTTCTTGGTTGTTTTATTCTTCTCCTTTATTGGTTAGTTTAGCATTTACAAAAAACGCTCCTTTGGTTACAATTTTAGCATTTGCTGCTATATCTTTTACTAAAGTTATTGCAGTATAACCCAAATTTGAGACACCTTTAACTACTTCAATTTTTTCAAAGTTGGTATTTTTTGCATCTTGCTCTTTACCTTTTGTTTCAGTTTCTTTTTGTTCTTCGCCTTCTTCAGGTTTTTCTTCTTCGGCTTTTTTATTGGTAACAACAAAAATGTAATCTTTGCCTTCTGCACTCACGATAGCATCATTAGGAACTGCACTTGTTGTAACATTATTTAAACTTACTATGGCAGTGATATTCATACCATCTATTAATCCTGATTTATTACCTTGAACTGTGGCGTGAACAGGAATTGATTTACTATCGTTTTCAAATGAAGCACCTATTGAATATACTTTGGCGTTATAATCTTCACTAGAATTATTGGTAATTCTGAAATGAATAATTTGCCCAACTTTTAACATTGGTAAATCTTTTTCGAAAACATTCAAATCCAAATGCAATTGAGAGTTATCTACAATTTCGGCAACAGGCGACGATACATCAACATAACTTCCGATTTTTGCAAACACATTACTTATTGTACCACTTATTGGGCTTGTAACCGTTAATGCAGAGCGCAAATTACTATTATTTAAACTTGATGGATTAATACCCATCAGTTGAATTTGTTGTTGTAATGATGCTCTGCGAGTGCGCATTGATTTTAGTTCAGCATCGGCATTTTGATAATTTTTTAATGCTCCTGCATTTCCTGCATTTAATTCTTTTTGCCTTGCGACTTCTTGTTCGGCAAAGATTATTTTACTTGAGGTGCTCAAATACTCTTCTTGTAATTGTATGAATTGAGGATTGGCAATTGTAGCAATTACTTGCCCTTTTTTTACAAAATCTCCTAATTGTACCGTAATGCTTTTGACCACACCACCATAAAGCGATGTTGCATTTGCTTTGTTATTATTGGGTACTCGCAACGCTCCATTTGCTTTGAGCGTTGCTGTTAATTGTTTTTGTTCAATAGACCCAAATTGTACATCTACTGTTTTTATTTGTTCGGCAGTGAGTGATGCAATTGATGTTGGTGCTTCATCGGTTGTTACTTTTTCTTCGGTTTCATCTAGTTTAGTTTCTTTACTACCGCAAGAAATTATTGCTAAACAGGAAATTGCAATCAAAAAGTAATTCTTATATTTTATTTTTAAAGTTTTCATTTTTTTTAAATTTATTTATTTGTAAAATAATTGTATTCGATAATTGCTTGGTTATAAGCATTCAAATTATCTAAATAGTTTTTTCGTATTTCAATGGCTTGACTTAAATACAGTGAAAAATCGGCGTAACTAATTTCTCCAGCTTTATAGGATTGATTTGCGGCTTTTATAATTTCGTCTGCCTGTTGTAAACCCGAAGTTTCGTAAAATTGTAATCCAGATAAACTTTTTTCTACTTCGGTTTGTCTTTGTGCCAAAGATGATTTTAAAATTTGTGACTGATATTGCAATTGTTGCTCCTGTACTTCTTTTTCTTTTTTAGCAGCTTTTATTTTGTTACTAATTGCACCATTACCAAAAATTGGAAATGACGTTGCAAATGAAAAACCTGTGTAAGGATCTTGCAAACCATATAATTTTTGTGAAAAAACACGACCTGAAAATTCTGGCAAACGACTGCTTTTTTGTATCGCAATTTCACTATTGGCAATGGCTACATTTTGTTGTAATAAAAGAAGATTAGGATGGTTTTCTGATGAATTTTGTAATCCATAATCTAATTTTTCTAACGATTTAGAAAGTGGTAAAATAGCTTCTGAACTATTTAGTAATTGCATTAATGCCTGTTGTTGTACTTGGATTTCTTTTTGAAGTTGCATAATATTGGTTTCAATTTCTTTCAACCTTACGTTTGCTGAAATTTTTTCGATACCTGCACTTTCGCCTGTTTTTACTTTTACAATAGTAGTTTTTAGCAAAACTATATAAATGCTATCCAATCTTTGATACAAAGCCGTTTTATCTTGTAAATACCACAATTGATAATATACTGACCGAATATTTTTTTTCAGTTCCGTATTGATTACTTCTTTGTTTATTTCAAAATATTTAGTTTGCTCTTTGTAATAATTTTTCTTGGATTGGTTTACTTGTGGCATAAAAAAACTTTGTTGCAAACCTATTTTCAAAATCCCTGATTTATCTGATGGACGCAAATCTTCATTTTCTATAAAAAAACCTGTTTTAGGAAATTCTTTGTTTCCTTTTATCAAAAACTGATTTTTGGTGATTTGTGATTGATTTATATTGTATTGTAAATTGTCTTTTAAACCTAAATTCAAAACTTCATCAATACTTTTTCTGGATTGTGCCTGACTGTTATTAAAAGATAAAAACAATCCAATTACTAAAATTGTTGTAATTATATTTACTTTTGGTTTCAATGATAAATTAATTTTAGAATTGAAAATTATATATAAAAGTGGTAATACAAATAAAGTTAAAAACGTTGCAGAAAGTAAGCCACCAATAACTACTGTCGCTAGTGGTTTTTGCACTTCGGCACCTGCACTATGTGATAATGCCATTGGCAAAAAGCCCAATGATGCCACGGTAGCGGTCATTAAAACTGGGCGTAACCTAATTTTTGTTCCTTCAATAACACGTTTTATTACATCATTCCAACCGTCTTTTTCGAGTTGATTGAAAGTGCCAACTAATACAATTCCGTTTAATACGGCTACACCAAATAAGGCAATAAATCCGATACCCGCTGATATACTAAAGGGCATTCCTCGTAGCAATAATGCAAATACGCCACCAATAGCACTCATAGGTATTGCAGAAAATATCAAACTGGCTTGTTTCATAGAATTAAATGTAAAATACAAAAGCATAAAAATGAGTAATAATGAAATTGGTACTGCAATCATCAAACGATTGGATGCTTTTTGTAAATTTTCAAATGTACCTCCGTAAGTAAAATAATAGCCCGAAGGTAATTTTACTTTTGTTGCCAACTTGCCTTGAATTTCATTTACCACACTTTGAACATCTCTATCTTGAATATTGAAACCAATAACGATTCTACGTTTTCCTGCTTCACGGCTTATTTGTGCTGGACCCAATTTAAAATCTATTTTTGCCACTTGAGATAATGGAATTTGACTGCCAGTAGGTGTTGGTATCAACAGATTATTTACATCATCGATACTTCTTCGTGATGTACTGTCTAAACGCACTACTAAATCATATTTTCGCTCATTTTCAAAAACTACTCCAGCTGCTTTTCCTGCAAAAGCAGTACTTACGATACCATTTACATCTTCAACATTTAGTCCATAATTTGCGATTCGTAAACGGTCGTACTCAATATTAATTTGTGGTAAACCGTCAACTTGCTCGACTTGTGGCGAGGAAACTCCTTTCACTTTTATAATAACATCTTTTACTTTTTTAGCATAAACAGAAAGACTATCTAAATTTTCGCCAAATATTTTTATCGCTACATCTTGTTTAATTCCCGTCATCAATTCATTGAAACGCATTTGAATGGGTTGGCTTTTTTCTATAAAAACACCAGGTATTACGCTCAACTTTTCTTCTAACGCATCGCCCAATTCATCATAAGATCGTCCAGATTTCCATTCGTCTTGCGGTTTTAGAATTATCATCATATCTGTTGCACCTGGTGGCATTGGGTCAGTTGGTACTTCTCCTGCACCTGTTTTTCCTACTACAATTTTTACTTCATCAAATTGCTTGGCGATTCTTGCTCCTTGCATTGAAGTTTCAATACTTTGAGATAAAGATGTTTCAAGTGGCATTTTAAATTCAAACGCATAATCTCCTTCGGCTAGATTTGGAATAAACTCACCACCCATTTTACTAAAGATAAAAAAGGTAACTAATAATAAGGCAACAGTAATACCAACTACTTTATATTTTATTGCAATTACTTTTACCAAAAGCGGTTCGTACTTGCTGTACAAGAAATCCATCATTTTATCAGAAAATGTTTTTTTATGACTGATGTTTTTTGGTAAAAACAAGGCACTCATCATCGGAATATATGTTAATGAAAGTATCATTGCACCTATGATGGCAAATGAAACGGTTTTTGCCATTGGTCCAAACATTTTTCCTTCAATACCCACTAATGATAAAATAGGGAAATAAACAATCATAATAATGATTTGTCCAAATGCAGCACTACTCATCATTTTTTTAGCACTATTTTCAACAGCACTATCCATTTCAATTTGTGTGAGTGCCGTTTTGCTTTTATTGTGCTCGAGAAAATATAAAGAGGCTTCGACAATAATTACAGCACCATCTACAATTAGACCAAAATCTATGGCACCTAAACTCATTAGGTTGGCACTTACTCCAAATATTTTCATTAATGCTAACGCAAAAAGCATAGACAACGGTATTGCAGAAGCAACAATAAGTCCAGCTCGCAGATTTCCGAGAAATAGGACTAAAACAAAAATTACAATTAATGCTCCTTCGATTAAGTTTTTCTCTACAGTTTCAATAGCACGATTTACAAATTTACTTCTGTCAATAAAAGGTTCGACAACCACATCATCAGGTAATGATTTTTGAATGATAATCATTTTATCTTTTACTCTTTGCACTACTTCGTTACTGTTAGCTCCTTTTAGCATCAACACGATTCCACCTACAGCATCTACTTTACCATTGTAAGTCATCGCACCATATCTTACAGCGTTTCCAAATTGCACTTGTGCAACATCTTTTATAAAAATAGGAACGCTATTAGGATTGCTTTTTACTACGATATTTTTTACATCTTCAAGCGAAGTAACTAACCCAACACCTCGAATAAAGTATGCACTTGGTTTTTTATCTATGTATGCACCACCTGTATTTTGATTGTTTTTTTCTAAAGCGTTAAAAATATCTGGAATAGTTACTCCCATTGCTTTGAGACGATTTGGATTTACGCCAACTTCATATTGTTTTAATTTTCCACCAAAACTATTTATTTCGGCAATTCCAGGAGTTCCGTTAAGTTGTCTTGCTACTATCCAGTCTTGCATAGAACGTAAATCCATTGCGGAATATTTATTTTCACTTCCTTTTTTTGGATGCAAAATATATTGATACACCTCACCAAGTCCTGTACTCACTGGTCCTAATTCAGGTGTCCCAATACCTTGAGGTATTTGACTAATGGCTTCTTTAAGTCTCTCACTAATTAATTGACGAGCAAAATAAATATTGACATCATCATCAAAAACAACAGTGATTACTGATAAACCAAAGCGCGAAATACTTCTAGTTTCTTCTAAATCAGGAAGATTTGCTATACTTTGCTCAATTGGAAAAGTTACTAATTGTTCTACTTCTTGCCCTGCCAATGTTGGGCAAAGCGTAATAATTTGTACTTGATTGTTTGTAATATCTGGTACGGCATCAATTGGTAA
Source organism: Flavobacterium sp. FG139 (assembly GCF_057809695.1). Taxonomy (NCBI): domain Bacteria; kingdom Pseudomonadati; phylum Bacteroidota; class Flavobacteriia; order Flavobacteriales; family Flavobacteriaceae; genus Flavobacterium; species Flavobacterium sp. FG139. The sequence goes on along the minus strand of NZ_JBMDKL010000002.1, from coordinate 75,773 downwards.
TTTGGATGCACTCCAAACTCCCCAAATGATTAGAAATAAAGTCATCAAACCAATGATGAACTTGTTATTTATGCTAAAGTGAATTATTTTGTCTAACATTGAAATAGTATAATGAATTAGAAATTAGCAAAATTTCTTTTGCTATTATTTGTGAAAAGGTCACGAGTTTCTAACCCGAAATTACTCGGGCTTAATTATACTATTTGTGGTGGCTGCCAAATACTTCCGAAGAAATTGGAAGTAAGTATTGATTTGTATTCAGGTATTTTTTTGTCTATTATGGTTTTAACAGAAAAAAAAGTATAATTGTAAGTATTATTAGAAGAAAAACCTTGACAACCGCAACAGTTACAGATACATAATGGCGAACAAGCATCATTATCGAGGTGCTGTTTAGGGCTTGTTTTTACAGTTACATCATTGTATAAAAATACTTGTTCCTTATCTGCACAAGGCATACAAGAAAGTAGAAGGACTAAAATTGATAATATTATATTAAAAATTTTCATTGTTGCAAAAATAGCAATTATATTTTAATGATTGTTAAAGTAATGCAAAACTCTTGCTACTATTCCTAAAATCAAAATTGAACAAGCTAAAGTAATCAATATTACTCGAACTACACCAAATCCTATTATTGGTCTTTTAATTGGTGCTTTTTTATGTGTTATTTTTTTTACCATTATATAATTGCTCTAAAATAATTTTGATGTAATTGGAATTGTAGTGAGAAAAAATATTAATTCTAATCAAGTCTATAATTATAAATTAATAATGATTGGTTCACAGATGTAAAAATAATATTTTTATTTTTAGTAATTCAAATTCATTCCAAACCCTATACCCATATCGCTGTCATAATGAGTTGTTACGCCTAAATTTCTTGTGAAAATATATTTTAAGCCCGTTGTATATTCTTTATCAGTATTAATCATAATCATCGCTCTTAATCGTTTTGAAACAGGAATATCTTCTCTACCTAACTGAAAACGAAATTTGCCATCGCCATCAATTCGTAAATCAGCAATAAATAGCATAGGTAAAGTATAAGCAATACCTGCTATTAGTGTGTGTCGATTGTTTTTATTGCTGGTTTGTCCAAACCAGTTTTTTTCTTCGCTACCAAAAATATTTTTTGGACCTCCCTCCATTTTATAATGATAATCAAAACCAATGTATGGGTATAGCCATTGCATTTTGCCGAAATATCTACCAATCATAGTTTCACTTTCGTAACCGTGCATATCGTGGTAGCCTAAATGCCAAAGTGTGCTAATTTTCCAACGTGTATTAGCAATCATTGCGGTACCTTCATTTCCGTTGGTTGCAATATTATCTTCCCCCATAAAATGAAATTTTCTATCATCGGCAAATAGTTTTCGTTGCGCTAATTTTGGATTTGGAATTTCTGGATTTGCTGCTTGGTTTTCATAAGTAAAAATACGTCCCATTCCGCTCATCATGTGGTAGAGAATATGACAGTGAAAGAACCAATCTCCCTCAACATTGGCATTAAACTCAAGAGTATCGGTTTCCATTGGCATTATATCTACTATGTTTTTGAGTGGCGCATAATCGCCTTGACCATTGAGTACTCTGAAATCGTGTCCGTGTAAGTGCATTGGGTGGCGCATCATGGAACCGTTGTGAATTACCATTCTAATGTTTTCGCCCTTTTTGATTAAGATTTTATCGGTTTCGGAAACTACTTTGTTGTCTAAACTCCAAACGTATCGGTTCATATTCCCGGTAAGTTCAAAATGCAATTCTTTTACGGGTGCATCTTTTGGAAGTGTTGTTTTTGTTGGAGATTTGAGCATTTGATAATTTAGGGTTGTAATATCTGAAAGTTCGTTGCTGTTGTAATCATCAGCACTCATTTTCATTTTACCCATTTTATCATCTGCCTTTTTCTTGGTTTCACCCGTAATCTCTGGGTACATTACCACATTCATATCCATTTGGTTCAATGACATTTGCATTCCCATATCGTCTAAGTCACCGTTCATTTTCATCATGCCGTTCATCATTTTCATTCCTTCAAAATATTTCAGTTTTGGCATTGGAGAAACCAATTGCTTAATGCCAGCTCCAATATATATTGAGGTTGATTTTGTTCTATCTTCCGGAGTGGCTAAAAGTTCATAACTGGTTTTATCTGCCGGAATGGTTACAATAATATCGTAGGTTTCGGAAACAGCCACTATTAATCTATCGACTTCGATGGGTTCTACATCGTTACCATCATTAGCAACTACCATGATTTTCCCGCCCGCATAGGTAAGCCAAAAATAGGTTGAAGCACCACCATTTGAAATTCTTAGACGAATTTTATCTCCCGCTTTAAATTGTGATAATTGACTTTCGTTTTTACCGTTGATTAGAAATTTTTCATAATACACATCGCTCACATCCATAGCATTCATTCGTTTCCATTCGTTAGCTATTTTAGTTTTAAAATATCCTTGTTTTATGGCTTCGGCATAGCTTTGTGTTGTGCCTTTTTTGATAGCAAACCAATCCGTAGCATTGTGTAACATTCTATGAACATTTTCGGGTTTTAAATCTGTCCATTCACTTAAAATTATCGGAAGTGTTGGCAAATCATCAATTCCTTTTCTAAATGTTGGATCCTCAGCTTTTTTATTCATTATGAATGAACCATACATTCCGATTTGCTCTTGTAAACCTGTGTGGCTATGATACCAATGGGTTCCGTGTTGAATTATTGGAAAAGTATATAAATGTGTAGTATGGGGTTTTATTGGCATTTGAGTAAGATTAGGTACTCCATCATATTGATTAGGTAAAAATAAACCGTGCCAGTGCATTGATGTTTCTTCATTTAGCTCGTTATGTACATATATTTCGGCAATATCGCCCTCAGTAAAAGTTAAGGTTGGCATTGGAATTTGACCGTTTACAGCTATTGCGCGTTTTTGTTTTCCCGAAAAATTTACAATAGTATCACGGACGTATAAATCGTAACGAACCGTTTTAGAAATTGTTTTTACTTTATTTTCCTTTACTGGTTCTGCTTTGTATGAAACTGGAGTTTTTTGAACTTCATTATTCTGTTCTTGAATTACTTTTTTAGGTTCTGAAACTATTTTTTTGGTCTCTACTGCCTTATTAGTGGTTTTTGATTTTTCTTTAATCAAAACCATCCCGCATTTAGGACAATTGCCAGGTTTACTTTCGTGAATTTCTGGGTGCATTATGCAAGTATAGAACGTTTGTTGTTTTTCTTTTTTACCCATATCCATGCCTTTCATATCTTGAGCAGTAGCTATATGAGCGAAAGTTAGGAGAACAATAATTATTGATAATTTAATTTTCATCTTTTTGTTTTTTTAAAGTTGTAATCTTCTTAAGCGCAAGGCATTTACAATTACTGAAACGGAACTAAAACTCATGGCTAAAGCGGCAATCATAGGAGATAGTAAAATTCCGAAAAATGGATATAAAACCCCCGCTGCAATTGGAACACCTAACACGTTATAGAAAAATGCGAAAAATAAGTTCTGCTTAATATTTCTCATAACAGCGTGGCTTAAATTCTTGGCTTTCACTATACCTTGTAAATCTCCTTTTACTAATGTGATTTTGGCACTTTCAATGGCTACGTCAGTTCCTGTTCCCATTGCAATTCCTATATTAGCTTGTGCTAAAGCAGGTGCATCATTTATACCATCGCCTGCCATCGCTACAATTTTTCCATCGGATTGTAAACGTTTAATTTCGTTTAATTTATCTTCGGGTAAACATCCTGCTTTGTAGGATGATAATTTTAATTCATCAGCAACAGCTTTGGCTGTATTTATATTGTCGCCAGTTAGCATTATTACTTCAACTCCTCGACGCATCAGCTCTTCTATAGCTTCTTTACTTGATATTTTAATTGCATCGGTAATTGATACAAAACCAACTGCAACCCCATCAACAGCAATATATGAAACGGTTTTTCCTAGTTTTTGCTCGGCAATAATTTTGTTTTCCAAATCATTTGAAACATTTGCCTTTACTTGTTCCATTAGTTTTTTATTTCCTAATGCTACTTTTTTATTGGTTACTGTTCCTGTAACTCCTTTGCCTGCAACGGCTTCAAAATCTTTAACATCAATTAATGAAATAGATTTTGTTTTTACATAATTCACAACAGCTTGCGCCAATGGATGCTCACTATACTGGTTTAACGAAGCAATGCTTTGTAATAAATCATTATCGTTGTTATTTGACGAATAAATTTTTTCTACTGATGGTTTCCCCTCTGTAATGGTTCCTGTTTTATCAGTTATTAGAACATTAACCTTATTCATATTCTCTAAAGCTTCCGCATTTTTTATTAAAACGCCTGATTGCGCACCTTTGCCAACACCAACCATCACTGACATTGGAGTTGCCAATCCTAAAGCACAAGGACAGGCAATAATTAAAACGGCAATAGCATTTATAAATCCGTAAACTAATGCAGGTTCGGGACCAAATTTTGCCCAAAATAAAAAGGTAATGACGGAAATAATTACAACAATTGGCACAAAGTATTTTGCGATACTATCGGCTAATTTTTGAATTGGTGCTCTGGAACGAGAAGCATCATTTACCATTTGCACGATTTGAGAAAGCAAGGTTTCTGAACCTACTTTTTCAGCTATCATTACAAATGATTTATTACCGTTAATTGTTCCGGCGATAACATTATCATCTTTCTTTTTATCAACGGGTATTGGTTCGCCTGTAATCATAGCTTCATCAATGCTACTTTCGCCATCGGTAATTTTTCCGTCAACAGGTATTTTGTCTCCGGGTTTTACTCTTAATAAATCACCTTTTTTGATGTCGTGAATCGAGATTACTTTATCGCTTCCATCAATAACCAAAGTAGCTTCAGTAGGAGCCAATTTTAATAATTCTTTTATCGCTCCACTGGTTTGACTATGCGCTCTCGCTTCTAACAATTGCCCCAACAAAACCAAAGTTAGAATGACAGTTGTAGCTTCAAAATAGAGTAATACTGTTCCATGTTCTGTCTTAAATTCACTTGGAAAAATATCGGGAAAAAACATTCCGACTAAACTAAATACAAATGCTACTCCTGTACCAATTCCGATAAGCGTGAACATATTCAAATTCCATGTGATTATTGATTTCCAAGCACGAACAAAGAATATCCAACAAGCATAAAAAACCACAGGAAGCGATAATATCAATTGCACCCAATTCCATTTTGGAGCATCCATTATTCTGAATAAAGGATTGTTGTGTGCCATTTCTATCATTGCAATAGCGAAAATGGGAACTGTAAATACAACCGCTATTTTCATTTTCTTAACCAAATCCTTATACTTTTTTTGGTCTTCGGTGTCAGTTGGATTCATAGGTACTAAATCCATTCCGCAAATTGGACATGAACCCTGAGTTTCACTAATAACTTCTGGGTGCATGGGACAAGTGTACAAAGTTTTGCTAACTGTCAACTCTGGTGCTTTGACTAAATCCATTCCACATACGGGACAATCGCCTGCTTTGTCATAGACTTTTTCGCCTTCGCAGTGCATTGGACAATAGTATTTTCCATTAGCATTAATGGGTGTTTTGATTTCTTTTTTATCGCTGTGAGAATGTGTAGAGCAACAAGATTTTGTAGTAACCTCATTCGTTGCTGATTGCTCTGACATTTTGCTATTAGTCATTTCTATGGTGTATTTTCCAACTGCTGTTAATGCTTCTTGAAATTGTGCTGTTGGAATGTGCTTTTCCATAGTTATAGTTGCGATTGGTGGGTTTAATGAAACTTTAGCTTCAACGCCATCAATAGCATTCAATGTTTTTTCGACTTTGGTGCGGCAACCATCACAAGTCATTCCGGTAATGTTGTAAGTATGTATCATCTTTTTGTTATTTTAATACAAATTTCCCGTATATCATTATTATGGAGTTGCACAATTCTGGGTTTGATTTGCAAGATTTATAAATCTTCAATTTGTCTTCGTTTGATGGTTTTTAAATTTTTGAAATAGGTTGGAGAAAAGCCTGTTATCTTCTTGAACTGGTTACTTAAATGAGAAACGCTGCTGTAATTTAAAGAATAAGCAATTTCACTTAATGACAGTTCATCATAGATAATTAACTCTTTTACTTTTTCAATTTTTTGATTCATAAAATACTTCTCTATAGTAGTATTTTCGACTTCTGAAAACAGGTTGCTCAAGGTATTATAGTCCTGATGCAGTTCTTGTGAAATATAATCGGATAAATTGCTTTTCAAATCGTTGTTTTTATTCTGAACCAAATCAATAATGAGGGTTTTAATCTTATCAATAGTTTTACTTTTCCTATCATCGATTAAATCAAAACCAATTGCACGAAGGTTTTTTAGTAATTCCTGTTTTTGGTTTTCGTTAATATTATTTTCCAATTCAACTTCACCCAATTCAACTACAATAGGATTAATACCTATATTTTCAAACACAGATTTCACAACCATTTTGCAGCGACTACAAACCATATTTTTTATGTACAGTTTCATATTATTAGGTTAAAATTGATTTTGCTATTTTATCCATAATGGAATGATCTGTTCCGAATTTGCAAATCGCATCACAATTGGCTCTCAATTCTGAAAACAATATGTATTTGATACACATTTTTGAATTTTTTATAGCAGGTCTGTTGAGTTGCTGAATTACATCTTTTTCTCGACTGTCTGGAATGATTATATAAAACACTTCATCACCATCAGAAATACTAAAATAGAGGTCGGAAAGGCGTAAAATTCCCGAATAAATGCTAGTGCTTTTTTCTACCTCAAACGCACCAATAATATTGTTAGTTCCTTTTTCAAACCAAAGGACATCAATTAGTTTAATAGTGTTTTGCGTATCTTTATCACATGGTAATTCAGGGAATTTGCTCATAGAGATAAAAGAAAAACTTTGTCCATTGAAAGCTTTACTTTTATCATTACTGGCAGGTGTAACATCAAAACCTAATGAAGCTCCAATTTTTAATAAATGGTATTGCATTTCACTATGTAAATTTTCTTCCTGCTTTTCTTCTTGAATTTCTTTTTGGCGTTTTACTATGTTTTTTTCAAACTTATTACGTTCCTCTTCACTTAAATATTCATCATTACCAATCAACATTTTTTGCGTTCCAATTTCAAAACACAGTCCTGCTATTGCGCCTAAATCATTTGATAAATCGGTTTTATGTGCATTGTTGGTTTCGAGAAGTGTTTCACGAATTTTTAGATATTCTGTCCAACTGCCAAGTTTCTTTTTGTCTTTGTATAAAAAATTAAACCCATTGAGAATAGCCGTATTGAATGGTGGAAACCAAGTGGGATGTATGAAATATAAAATACTGGCGACCGCAGGACCAAGACCTTTGATTTTGAGTGTATCTAACTTTACAATCTCTTTTACTACTTGTTCTTCGGTTTTAGCATTGATGCAATTTTCGAGGAACTGCCCAAAAGCGATTTTGTTGGTTTGATTTTCATAAATATCGGGGATGCGCAATTTTGGTTTCCAATAAAAAGGATGTGCAACTCCAACGAAAACTTGCTTTTGTTCTGCAATACAACTCAATACAAACTCTAAACTACTTTCTTTAAAATCGTTTGGGAAGTTTTTGTTTTTTATGTCTTCAATAACCTGTAAAACACCACGTCTAATTGTTCGGAATGCCTTTAGTCTTTGGTCATTGTCAACAAACCAAGTATTGTAAACACTTTCGTTGTCGTTTTTGTATTGCTGAATGATTTGTGTTAGGTTACTCATCTTTATTAAGTGTATTTATCCAATTGATTATTTCTTCTTTTTGTTTGGCTTTAAGTATTGCATTTTTATGAATCAAAGTATAAGAACTCAAAGGCATTTCGTTTTTTTTAATTTGCTTTATCATTCGGTCTAATTTATTCTCTTGTTTTCGTTTTGAGTAATTTCCATATTCATTGAAATTCAATTCTTTTTTCCCCTCATTAATATGTCCGTCCATAAAGAAACGAACAGGTTGTATATAGGAATACCAAGGGTAATTAGTATTATTACTATGGCAATCGTAGCAGGAAGTTCTTAAAGTAGTTTCAATATTCTTTGGCACTTTATATACTTCAGTAAAATTTGATGAAAAATACTGCTCGTAACTAGTGTTACGAGCAGGTTGATAGCATTGCATCAGCAAAAAAATAATGAACCCAATAACTGCTATTTTTTTGATGAGCTTTTTCATTTAGTATGTTTTTTTAACAGAACCACAAGTTAACATTTTGCTACCTTGATATGGATTTTTGATTTCTTTAATTTCACTTATCCAAATCGCACCTTTGCCATCATCTGCCATAGGACAATAGTCTTGGTATAGCTTTCTGTGTGACCCAAACGTTTTAATTAAATCGTTGATGTCTTTGCTTAACAATACAAAATGTTCTCTTTGATGTTCTAATTTACCAGCGTTATCTCCGATATGTTCTGCGTTTTCTTTAGCATCATCGGCAATATCAAGATATTCTTTTTTCTGTTCTGCATTTAGCGTTTTTGTATCAAATCTGTTAAGCGATGCCAATAATAATTTTCCGTTATCCGCAGCACCTTTAGAATCATCTTTTGCTAAATTGTTTTTAAGATTTATGTAGCACGTTACAATGTCACTTACATAGTCTTTTGGAGTTACTGTAGCACTATCAACAGTTGCTCCAGTTTTTGCTATTGTATCAGTCGTTTTTGACTCTGCGGTTGGAACTGGCTCGGTTAATTCCATGCCACATTTTGAACATTTATCGCCTTTCTTTCCTGTTACTTCTGGGTGCATTGAACACGCATATAACTGTGAGGTACTTTCTGTTTTTTCTGAATTAGTTGTTGAAGCTTCTTTATTTTTTTGATTACAAGAAACTAGAACAAATGCCATTGCTATGGCTGAAAGGATTATATTTTTCATTTTTTTATATTTTAAATAGTTATCGTTGCTATTGGCAACATTTTTTAATAAATATTTTTTTGAAAATCCACTTTAATATGTTTAGTGTTTTTTTCATTTTTATAATTACATTTTTAAAACGATACCATTTGGTTTGTTACCTACAGTTATTGTTTTGGTAACTGTATGATTTGTAACGTTTATTACTGAAACTGATTTGGCTGATTGATTAGTGACATAAGCTGTGTTTCCATCGGTTGTAAAAGCAACTGCATGAGTTCCATTCCCAGCATTTATTACACCTGCGTCCATCCACATTCCCATACCCGAATCCCAAGTGTAGTAGTGTACTTTTGCATTCATAGGGTCAGTAACCCATAATTCATTTTTAACCCCATTGTGAGCAGCGATACCTGGCATAAAACCTAGAGCAATAGTTTGGTCAACTGCATTTGTAGCGACATTAATTACAGAAATAGATTGTCCGTCTTCGTTGTCAACAAACATTTGTCCGTTGCTCCCTGTCCAAGCACCAACTGGATTATCTCCAACATTAACAGTAGTGATAACTGCTTTTGTAGCGACATTGATTACAGAAACTGTATCATCGTCTCCATTAGCCACATACGCTTTTGTACCATCAGATGAAAATGTTAATTCTGCGGGCATCATTCCAACTGTAATTGTGGTCATCAATGCGTAAGTAGTTGCATTGTAAACCAATACTTTTCCATCCATATCCATTTGTGGTACCCAAATTTCTGTACCATCTGGAGAATAGATAGTGTTATGATTCATTACAGGCAAATCTAAATTTTCTAAAACTGCACCTGTTGTTGCATTTAAAACTAACATTTTTCCGGGCATTGTACCCGTTATTGTATGACCAGCGCTAAAATCCATTCCGGGAACTCCTAACGCTAAATGCCCTTGATGGTAAACAATATGGTGTGGCCAAGTAATCATGTCAGCACTAGGAAACGATATTGTTCCGGTTACTTCACCTGTTGATAGTTTTATTACTGAAACTGTTGCATCTTGACCATTGACTACATAAGCCGCAGGATAATCTACATTTAATGGTGTAGCTGTATTATTATCTTTTGAACAAGAAGCTAATGTAAAAATTACAACCATTACAGTTGCTATGGTGTAAATTGAATTTGTTTTTTTCATTTCGTTATTTTATTTAATTGTTTCTACTGTTTTACCACAAGTCAACATTTGAGACCCATAGTATGGGTTTTTAACTGCATTTTCTTTGCTTAACCAATTAGCATCCTGCATAGGGCAGTATTGATAATATACAGGCTCTGTAGGTTTTGAAACTTTTATCAATTCATACGTGTTTTTAGATAATGATTTAAAAGAATCTCTTTGCTTTTTGATGTCTTGTGTTTCTGAAATACTTTTCGCATCAGCTTTCAAATCTTTCAGTACTTTCATCCAAACCATGTGAACCTCCATTTTCAACGTTTCCATTTTTACCGCTTCGACTGAAGTTAGTAGCTCTTTTGATTTAGCTGCAGTTGTTTTAGCATCTGTTTTTACTAGCGCCTCTTTCAATAAGAAATAGTTATCAAATACTGATTGTAATTGATTGCTTTGCTTCGTCAGTTCGCTATTGCTCGGGTCTTGATTTTCAGACATTGTAGTGTGGTCATTCATTACCATTTTAGTAGCTCCTGATACCGCATCTACTTTTACTGGAACTTTTGCCTCTCGGTCATATTGGCAACAGCCGGGAAGTTTTGAATAAGCATCAGCAGGAGCAAGAAATTTTTCACTATCATAACCGACAAGAGCAATACGTTTTAGTATTTCATCTTGATTGGTTTTGCTTTCATCATAAGTTAGGGTTGCCATTTTGGTATCTTCATTCCAATCGACTTGAGCAATATTTTTCAGATTCCCTGCTTTTTCTATTTTGGTTTTGCACATCCCACAGTTACCATAGATTTTAACTGTTTCGGTTTTAGCATTTTTTATTTGTGCGTTTGATACTCCTGACAGCAATACTAGGATTGCCATCATTATTTTATTTAATGAGTTCATTGTTATGAAATTAATTTTAAATTGAATTAGTTAAACCATCACAAAACATGGCGTATTATGCCGAAATTTTGAAATTGAATTAACCGAAAAAATAAATGAATTTAAAAGCAAATTATGCTTTCTATTTGACACACTTATGGCTGTCAAAAAAGGATTTTAGCTTATTTTTGGGATTAGCCAAAGGAAATAGAAACCAGAAGAAATAGCGGTTTCAGTATTAGAAAATTTTTGTTTTTCTAGAGAAAAATCAAAACTATTATTTTTTAAAATAAATTCAGAAGAAACTGTAAAGCCACTTATTGCTGATGGACAGGCACATTTTGAATGACCACATTTTCCGCCGCAACCCTCATGATTTTTTGTTTTGGAATGATTGGTGCTTTCACAACAACTGTCTTTGTCTGCTTTTGATGAAATTTCTTTTTTTGCTGAGTGCTTGTCCGCCGAGCATGTACCACAAGCATAAGTGTTATTAGGCATAAAGAATATGCCTAATAACAGAAGTAATATGAAGTGGTATTTTTTCATTTTTAAAACTAAACGTCACAAAAATAATTAAATTGAATTGATATTTCACTAAACATTTGTTAAATCATCATGTTTTGTTGTGAATTATTCAAAGACCATAATTGATTTTATTTTTTTGTATTTATCTCGTCAAGATAATATTGCAAATCGTAGAGGTAAATCAATTCATCATCTTCCTGTTCCGGCATTTGCGCTAATTCTACGAAATTGATATTTTCATACAAAGATTTTTCCCCTAGTATGTCCTGCATGATAATGAATACTGCCTCAAGTAGGTTTTTATTATTGCAATGCACCGTATAATTCTTTAGGTAAACAATCATGTCAATCTTTTTTGAATCTTCATATTCAAAAGGCATGAATTTAAGTTCACTTGCCTTGAGGTTTATGTCTTTGAATATATAAGGTTTGTCCAATCCGGCTTCCATTTCGTCAATAGCTGCGGAAGGTTGAACGAATGCAATAAATTCCCAATCTTTTAGTTTAGGTGCAGATTTTATAACTTCTTCCACTTTATTAAAAAAATCAGGATTACCGTTGGCTGAGATAATCATTTGTGTTTTTTCATTTTTGCGGTTAGGAAATATCAGGATAAAATCTACCCCTGGAGCATAAAAATGGAGGTGCCAATCAAGCCAATGGACATAGTGCTTTTTCTCTTTTGCGCTTAATGTGATTAGGTTTTTTAATTTTGATTGGTGGCCACTGAACCAGGACCAAAAATGTTCTACTTTTTTCATAATAAAATTTTGTTTAAGTTATTTGATTCGATTACAAAATGCCATCGCGCCGCCTGGCTACTTCGCTAAAACAGTTCACTGAACTGTTTTTTTACGCTCGTCCCTAACGTTTATCTTTAGTGTTGTTATCATAAGCTATTAAATTGAAAAGTTCCCGCATTCGGCTTCTCACCCTCTTGCCGTAATGGGTTTCTATTTCTGATGCTGATAAATTAGTAGTGATGTGAGTTGGAATTCTTTTTGCAATAAAAACATCATAGCGGCTTAACAATATTTCTGCCATCACATTACATTCGTTACCGTAATATTTTAAGTTGTTCTCTATTCCTAAATCATCGAAACAAATTATTTTAGGTTCTGATTCATATAATTTCCCCTTACTGTATTTGTGTATGATTTGGTAGCCGTCCTGGATAAATTCAAAGCTTATATCCCGGCATGGTTTTACGAAAAATTTGTGTTCTGTTGGCGTTAGGTATTTCATGATGCTCATTAGTGAAGTTTTGCCGCAACCAATAGGACCAGAAAGGAGAATTCCTTTGTTGAGGTTTATCCCATATTGAAAACATGTTGGCTCATCTTTTAGAAAATAGGCTATGAGTTTGTATATGATTGGATAATCGATTTCAAGGATTTTGAAATGATTACCATAGAGCTCAGCACCTTTTTTTTCAATCCACAAGACAATATCCTCATAGCTATAGAGGTTCTGAATAGTCTTTATTTGCTGAGGTGTCGAGTTGTTTTGTTCTGTCTGTTCGTTCATTTGAAATGAATTTAGGTGCGTTTAACATCCAGTTATTGGCAGCTGCTGGCCAGTCAGCCATTGGTATTTTTCCACCGACTAGCCAACCAACACTTGAAAAGTAATTGTAGAATTTATGGGCTTCCAGTTCTGGGAAGTTTTGTTGGAGGAAATAATTTAATACATCTTCTAAAGCTGGATTGAGTTCCCTCGACTGCGCTCGGGATGACAAATTTGAAGTCATTACATCTTTTTCTTTTTCAGCGGAACCTTTTTCTTTTTCTTGTACTTCCGAATTTTTAAAAATGAATTGATCTTCTTCAATTTTTTTTTCGGGCTCGTCCAAGTTTAAACTGTTTGAATTGTTTAAATCGTTTGTATTGTTTGTATTGTTTATATAAGGTACTACGACTTGTTCATCAACCTGTTCAGTACTTGTTTCAGAACCAGTACAAGACTTGTTCACTACTTGTTCATCAACTGGGTTAAAATTTGAACTTGTATTTTTTGGTAAAGGCTTTAGATCATCCGAAAAATTGAATAAAAAAACATGGCTACCTTTGAATGGATTATAGGAAGGTTCGTATTTAATATAGCCTTGTGCATGTAATGCTTTGAGACATTTGTGATACGTAGCTTTGGAACTGATCTTGCTAATTCGCATTACTTCATCACGGGAAATACTTATCGGATTTTTGAACCGGTTGCAATTCCAGAACTGAAACAGTGACATGTATAGACTTACATGTGTTGGATTCAATGCTCTGTCTTTGGCTACTTTATCAAAAAAGCCTGTGAGGTGTTTTATATAATTCATATTTGTAGTTGTTATGTTTTCTTTTGGCTTGACCCAAAAGAAACAAAAGGTCAAGACTAGAGTTCTCATCGGTCAAATTAATTCTCAAATTCTAAAAGAAAAGAACTCGCTTCGCTCAGACAGCTTTTCTTTTTACGAATTTTTCGAATATTTGACGCTCGATTCCGAACTCCAAGGTCTTTTACTCAATAATTAGAAATTTTACTTTTTGAAGAGCGTTGGGTTAGCGGAGACTTTGTTGGCTGATAGTAGTTTGTCTATATCGTCATTGTCGTAATAGAGGATACCGCCAATTTTAGTATAGGATAATGTTTTGTTGATACGAAGGGTTTGGAGTGTTCCTGGAGAAATGTTTAATAGCTTGCGGACTTCTTTGGATTTGAGCCATTGTCTAGTTTGCTCTGTTTTGCTTTGGAAAATTTCCCTAATGTCATTTAAGAGTAATGTGCGGAAATCTTCAAGGTCTTGCTTAGTAATAATTTCTACTGCCATAATTTATGTTTTACATTGTTATATTTTACCGATTAACACCCAAAATAACCTTAGTAAATTGGCCTTTTTTCCTTTCTTCTTCAAAATAAAAATAAAACGTAGCCATGCTATGCTTGATTTTTCTTTATTGAATAAAGAAAAAAAGCCTCAATTTCTTTAAGGCAATTTTGAATATTAACCGGTAATGCAAAATTGTGTGATTTGGAAATTTTTATTTCACAAGTCAATCACAAGTTGTGAAAGAAAAAAATACAATTTATTGCTAATTACCTGTATTTATTGACTTTTTTAATTTGTAAATAAAGTAGGTTGGGGAAATTCCATTTCTTTCTTTGAATGATTTAGTAAAATTTTGAGTGGAACCAAAACCTGCTTCTTCTCCTAAAGCTTTGTTGGTGTAGTTTCTGTATTTACTTTCTGTTTTTAGAATGTGGATTATGTAGTCTATTTTTAAATCCGTTATGTACTCAATAGTACCTTTTCCTCTGTGTTTGGCAATAATCTTAGTAACGTATTTTGTGTTTGTATTTAATAAAGATGCCATTTTGGTAAGTGTCATGTCTTTTTCTAGATACTTTTTATTTTGTTCAAATTTCTCTAACTTTTTTACAATACCTATTTCTATATCTGGGCTAATCTCCTGTGTATTTTGCTTGTCGCTGTTTTCTGCACTATTAATGCTATCACTATTGGTTCCTATTATTTCTTCAATACCCTTTTGCGAATTATTGTTTTCACTAGTAGCAGGTTTTGAAGTATCTCGTTTCATTATTTCTTCAAACAATCTTTTGTTTTTGAAATGTCTATTGATTAATACTACAATAACAATAATCAGTACACCAATTATACTAAACCCCACACTAGTTCTGAATGTCATAGCTTTTTCAATGTCTTGCTTTGACTTTAGTAATTCTTTAGTATCGTATTCTTTGACAATTTTTTGCAGTAGGTATTTGTAGTTTTGCCCTAGCACTTTATCCACTTTTAGCAGTTGGTTGATATAGAATAATTGTGATTTTGTATCGTTTTGATTTTTATAATAATCAATCAACCTTTCATAACCTTCGCGCAGATCAGGTCGGATGTATCCTTCCTTCTCGAAGGTTTTATCTACTTTTTTAAAATAGGCTATTGCTTTTATTTCTTGCTTCATCTCCCAATAGGATTTTCCTATATAGAAGTAAGCAACCGTTTCGTTTGCAAAATCTTTTACCTTAATTATGTTTGGCAAAGCCTTGTTCAATTCTTTTATTGCTTCTTTGTACTTGTGCTTTCCACAGAGATTTACGCCCTCTGAATGAATAAAATAGGGTTCCATTTCGAGGTTTTCTAGTTTTCTTCCTTCATCTATGCCCATTTGATTGGTTATGGTACACCACTCATAATTTCCTATATGGTTATAACACAAGCCTAAACAATGTAGCGAATTGAGATAAGCACGATCGTTTTCTTCTTTAAAATAGTCAATACATTCTCTGAATAGGCTTATTGCTTCCTCATAGAATCCTAGGTAATATTTGGTTTGGGCTATTCCATATTTTACTTTAAAAATTAAGTATTGATCATCTGTTTGAGAAATGTATTTGTCTGCTATTAAATAATTGTCGAGTGCTTTAATTTGTTCTTTATGATCATAAAAGACTATTCCTCTTGTCATGTATGCTGAGCCAATTAATTCAATTTCATTTGTAAGCTTTGCAGCATTTACCATACTATCAGCGTATGCTATTCTAAATTCTTTTCTACTGTTATGAATTTGAGCTTTGTATGCTCGCGCTAACTGACGATAATTTTTTTCCGCTTTGGCTTTTTTTAGCCAGGCTTTTACATATATCTGTGATTTATTGGTATTTATTTCAGTGTTGGAAATTACCTTACTTAAATGCTCATAATTTTTATTACTAAGCGAGTCCTGTGTTTTGGTATTCACTTGTTGAGCGCCTAGAAAATTGAAGGATAAGTAAAGAATACTATATAGGTGTGTTTTTTTAGTCATTTTTAAACAATTGTTACTTAATGCATTAAAAAAAGGAAAATAATTGTGATTTAGGCTCTATTTGTTGCGAATAAATGTAAAAAAAATATTCTAAAACTGTACGAATTGTAGTCCTAAATTGAGAAAATTGTAATTGTAATGTAAGTTATTGATGGGTTGTTATTTAGTTATAACTAATTGGTGTTGCATTCGGGAATGGTACATTTTATATTCCCGAATGGTGGAGTTAATGACTTGTGGGACGTAAAAACGCCCCTTAGTTTTGCCTTGAATTCAAACGGTTTTGTTATAAGCAAAACCAAAACCTAGTTCAGATTACCCCGGGCGAAATGAACTGATGAAAAAAAGTAATCAGTAACATTTTAACACATTAACTAACATGAAAACAATTTATACCTGTGTATTCATTTTGACTTTTTTTATTTCCTGTGATACGGCTTCAGACCTATCGCTAGAACAAACCACTAATAAAGAACAATTCCACCGTATTGCAAGTGAGTTGCCTAGAAATGCTGCCAATCCTTATGATACTGCTGGTTGGATTCACAATGCCCTTTTCGAATCGTATTATGAGAATACTAGTAACCCAAAAAACCTTTCTGCTATTATTAGTAGGGTTGAAGCTTTAGCCAATACTAATGCCAATTTCATTAGCATTAAAACTTCTTCGTATCACCCCGTATCGGTTGAACGGGTTCAATATCTTTTGGATCATTCCAAAACTTGTGTGGGTGATGTCATATCAAATTCTACTTTAAGTGCAGGAGCTCAATTGAGCTTTACCACATTTATTAATTCTTTACTGACAACTTTTAATGGTGAAAGTACCTCTGACGACCTTTATCAGTTTGTTTCGGAATATGAAAAGGGAATTCTCAATACTACTTTGCTGACTGCACGGGATAAACAGATTATCTTAATTACTACCTCGATTGCTAGACATTCTACCTATCTAGCTAAGAAGAAACCTAAAAAGAATACTGATCCTGATTGGATTATATTTGTGGGTAATGTAATTGCCGCAGCTGATGGGGCTGAATATGGTTCTGCAGAAGCTATTGTGATGGGACTTGTGACTGGAATAGCTCAGAATTAGAGAAAGAAAGCAGAAAGCAGAAGGCAAGATGCAAGATTTTAGATAAGGGCAGTTGCTATTCGGCAGCCCTTATTAATTTTCGTCGGCATCATCCATGCGGAGGATAAGCTTTTCTTTTAAGGTATTTAGGAATTTGGTTCTTTCAGATTTTCGGGTTCTGATTTCAAGAAAAGTTCGGTTGAATTGCCCTAAATCGACCTCAAATACAGTTTCAAAAAAAGAAAAGACTTCTTTGAGTTCAGAAGCTCCGTTATTGAAAACTCCTTCGGTATGTAGTGCATATATTAACTCGACTAAAGCCACTTTTGAACCGGTCCATTTTTGAATTTTCTTTAGTGTAGCATTTGTTCCGTTGTGATTGGGTTTATTTTCCAGTTTTAAAATTTCGGATTCTAAAAAGATTTTAATTTTATCATTTGCCAAAATTCGTGCTACTTTATAATCGTGTGAAGTAGAGAACCGATGGTCTGCCTGAAAGTAAAAGCTATCTAAAGTGTGGCACAAATGATGTTTGCCTCTAAGAAAGTATTTGTTGTCTAAACTACGATTACCTGTTCTGAGGTATTTGTAAAACTCCTTATTTTCATTGAAATAGGTTTGCAATTTTATTAATTCCGTATTAAGATGTTTTCTAATCATCTTTTTTGTGCCCAATGGCTTGCTCGTTTCAATATTATAGATTTCGTTGTAATAAATAAGTTTGGCCGCGAATTGCGGTTTGCTTTCTCGAAAGAAATTGATTTCTTCGGCTTTATTTTCAAATTGGTATTTTAGAAATTCTGTTTTGAGTTTTTCAAATGCCGGTATCAGTATTTTTATTGCTTGTTCTGCATATTGAATAGGATTAGCTGTTTTAGAATGAACAGCTTCTAAGTGGCTTTCTAACTCAGTTAACAGGGATTCGGAAAATAGTTTCATTTGCAACGCGTTGGATGTTATTTGACAGAAGGCAAATCTATTGGAGTGGGGTGGTGGGTGCAAGTGGTTTGGTGTTGGATTCCCGAATTGAATACTATATTTTCCCGAATTGAATAGTGTATTTTTTCAATAATGAGGTATTTAAACTTTATAATCACTGAAAAAAAGCGGTAATAATTTAAATCTTTAAAAATGATTG
This sequence comes from Flavobacterium sp. FG139, assembly GCF_057809695.1. Classification (NCBI taxonomy): domain Bacteria; kingdom Pseudomonadati; phylum Bacteroidota; class Flavobacteriia; order Flavobacteriales; family Flavobacteriaceae; genus Flavobacterium; species Flavobacterium sp. FG139. Next base: position 57,265 of record NZ_JBMDKL010000002.1, on the reverse strand, counting down.
CGCTACTTCCATCAGTACTATTATTTTTTCTGCTTGTTTTTCTCTTTTTTGGGGAACTAAAGCTTGATCATAAGCGATTTCTTGAAGCGCACAGGTTAGCCGATGAGCATATACTAAGAGAAGTTGAACGGTTTTTGAAAGAGCACAGCAGTAATAAGGATTAGAACTTAGCTACCGAATACGCAGAAAAGCTTTATAATGGAAAATATTTTCTATAAATGTATTTATAATGGAAAATATTTTCCTTTTTATGATTGTTTATGGTTTATAGTGGAATATTTTTGATGTTGTCTTTGTTTTATAATGGAAAATATTTTCTAAAAATACATTTATAATGGAAAATATTTTCTAAATTTGTGTTGCAAAGTAATTATAATGGAAAATATTTTACAAAATAAGCTACCAGAAATACTATTTTCTTCGAGTGATTCATCAGTTAGTAAGCAATTATCTAAATTGGAGCGAACGGGCAGTATCCGGAAAATAGCTCCGAGAATTTATACTTCAAATCTGGAAGATAGTCCGGAAGTTATTATCCGGAAACATTACCCTAAAATATTAGGGACGCTTTATCCGGGTGCCTTATTGAGCCATAGGTCGGCATTGGAATTTAAGCCAACTTTGAGCGGACATCTTTTTATTACGTATACCTACACCAAAAAAATAGAGCTACCTGGTTTAACCTTGCGCTTTATGGAAGGACCGCCGCCAGTTGAAGGAGATAATTCTTTTAATGGAGAATTATTTGTTTCGCAAAAAGAGCGGGCGTTCCTTGAAAACCTTCAGGTATCACGGCAACCAGGCCCTGATTCAAAAACAATAACTTTACCAGAGCTAGAGGATAAACTAGAACAAGTAATAAAGGTAAATGGTGAAGACGGACTCAATGCCATAAGAGATAAAGCGAGGGTATTGTCTGAATCTTTAGGAATGCAAGCTGAATTCATAAAACTAGATAAGCTCATAGGTGCTTTATTATCTACAAAACCATCAAAAATATTAAGTTCTTCATCAGCTATTGCAAGAGTATTTGGCAGACCATTTGATGAAAACAGATTGCGCCTTTTTGAAATATTATTTATTGCTTTGAAGCAACAAGAGTTTGTTAGTAGACCGGATCAAAATCTGAGTAAAGCGGCATTCCGAAATTTTGCTTTTTTTGAAGCGTATTTTTCCAATTATATCGAAGGAACCATATTTGAACTGGATGAAGCTAAACAAATTATTGCGACGGAAACACCTATGCCAGACCGTGATGAAGATTCTCATGACATACTGGGCACCTATAATATAGTACGGGATATAAAAGAAATAAGTATAATTCCAGCAACGCCGGATGATTTACTACACATTATTCAATACCGACATAAAATATTATTATCTGCCCGGACCTCAAAGAAGCCCGGAGAGTTTAAGGATAAAAACAACAGAGCGGGTAATACCCATTTTGTTCCTTTTGATTTGGTAAGAGGTACTTTGATAGAAGCATTCAACTTTTATCAAGCTTTGACAGACCCTTTTGCCAGAGCAGCTTATATGATGTTTATCATAAGTGAAATACATCCGTTTCTGGATGGTAATGGAAGAATTGCCCGAGTTATGATGAATGCGGAACTGGTCAATGCTGGTGAAACCCGTATTATAATCCCGACGGTTTACCGTGATGATTATTTAGGTGCTTTACGGATTTTGACCCGGAAAAATGACCCCACGGTATATATAAGAATGCTGCAAAGGGCACAAGAATTTAGTGCTACACTGAATGCAGAAAGTATGGATGGTTTAGAAGCTATATTGGAAGCTAGCAATGCTTTTAAAGAACATGATGAAGCAAGATTAAAAATAGTTGAGTAGTTAACTTGGTATCTATTTTAATTGCGTAACACTACACAATCATAAATTGACCTTTAGCTATGGAAGTACTTAATAAGAGAACCAAAAAAAGCCAATCCTTAGGATTGGCTTTTGATAAACACTAGTAACTATATTTCTTAGATAACGTTTACATTGGTTGCGTTTGGTCCTTTTTGACCGTTCGATACTTCATAAGACACTTTGTCGTTTTCACGCACTTGGCCATTTAGGCCTGTTACATGTACAAATAAGTCTGCTCCGCCATTGCTTGGCGTAATGAATCCGAAGCCTTTGGCTTCATTGAAAAATTTAATGGTTCCTTCGTTCATAAAAATAAATTATTAAGTTGCGAAGGTAGTCTTTATTATTGATTTTCAGGAGTTTACTATAAATTTTTTAAAGTAATGCGCTATTTTATTTTAAAAAAAGCTATGGTTTTTCAATATACACTTGAACACTAAAACTTTTTCACGATATTAGCCCTACCACAATTAACGCTGTATTATGAATCTACCAAATGCTGACCAACTTCCTGTATCTCAACTAGCGGCTTCGTTTGGGAATACCTCAGCGACTTATAAGTTTTATTGGTTGCTATCTATTATTGAACTGGTAGAGGAAGGTCATACTACTTTGCCGAAGCGGCATTTGTTTGCCCGAATGATAGGCAATGCTTGGTATACTGTGAATTATTTTCATGTGTCGTTTGGGAAGCAGGACTTGATACAACAAGCCGTACATACTATTTTGGAGCAGGAACGATTGACCATAGACACTAAGAAACCGCTATTGTTATCTATTTTAGAAAACTCTGAACTGAAGACAACGCAACAAACGTTGCATCATTTTAATAAGAATGTGCCTCATTGGTTTTTATCTCCGTGGTTTCCTAAAGTGGGAGGTGAGCATGATGTTGCCTATAGAAAACGTATTTATAGTTCCTCTAAAGTTTTTGAAAATGATTGTTTGTATGCGCTTTATGATGATCACATTGTTATTAACCCGAATTGGGTTGCCTATTTACAGGCCAATGCCAAAATACTGAAAGATTTTATTTATTGGAACCTAACTTTGTTTTTGCAAACCCGCAACCCGAATGTGCCTGATATTGCCAATAAGTTGATACGACCACCTTTTAGAGGCTCGCTCACTAACCAACGCAAGAATTATTGGGATATCGTTTTAAGGAGCTTGGGACTGTAGATTGTATTTTTACCAATACCGCTTTGACCCTTGACAAATATGCCTTAGACCATTTTATACCGCACGCCTTTGTATCGCATGATTTGATATGGAATTTGGTGCCGATTGATACTAGTTTTAACTCCACCAAGAGTGATAAGCTACCCAATATGGAAACCCATTTTGACAGCTTTTTTAAGCTACAAAAAACAGCTTTTGAAATCATACAGCATTACAGCCCCAAAAGTAAATTGATTGAAGAGTATTTGACTATTTACCCGGATTTAAATAGTTCGATTAGCTTTGACTATACTAGGTACAAAGAAAGTATACAGCCGTTGGTGACTATTGCTCATAACAATGGGTTTGTTTATCTACAACCTATCTTCTAAATCGCGAACTATATTTTTTATTTTATCCGCATCCACGATACGTTCATTTCCGATTCTATTCGTACTCAAGTTAAAAATTTTTTCATTTAAATGCTGCATAAATTCGTCTGTGTAATGAGGCGGATAACTGTTCTTTTCAGTAACACTAAACTTTGATTTTCCATCTTTGACATAATATTTAATTTCAGGTGAAAGCAATTCAAACAGTGTTGCATCTTTAGTTACAAATATTGGATATACTTTGTGGTTTACCAGAAAAGACATCTGATCATTATTACAGCTCATTCTGGCATGAAGCAAATCCCATGCAGTTGACCATGCAGCTTTCATTACTTTTTCTTTAATCCCTCCTAATTTAATCATTGACTGAAATTTGCCGTTACCGCCAAAAATTTGTAAAGCAAGAGTATATTCCACTCCGAGCATAATATCTAAATCATTTATCATCCAATCTATAAATTCTTCTATGTTTTCTTCAGCCACTTTAGCACTAAGTCCTTTTTTACTTATAAGAGCAATTTTTAATAAAGCAGCATAATACAAATTAATCATTTCGTCAATAATTATTTTTGAAGTGTCAGTTCTATTTAATTTCCCTCTATAAGCAACAAAATCTCGTTCAAAGATGTAATTGAATTTTTTAAGCTCTTTTAATGGATAATAAAAAGCGAAATCGATTTTATTATTAAAATCAAATAGTTCGTCTTCTTTTATTTCTAAAGTTTGGCGGTCGTAACATGACTCTATTAGAGCGAAAAGTGGAAACCATTGTATATTATTTTTTTGGGCGTATTCAATTAAGCTAAAGATTTTGTTTTTATCGGCCGTTGCGTCCTTTTTCCATTTAATCAAATTTCTAATGTCAATGCATACCGAACTATCAAGAACAAAGATTATTTCTTCTCCCGTTTCTTTTTTTCGTTTTTCGATTTGTTCTTTTGTTGGTAGAGTGGTTTTACCTAAATCAGATATAAAATGAAAGTGTTCCATAGGTATGATTATTTTTGATTTCTATGCTCTGCTCTTTTTTTTGACAGCAAATCAATTTGTTCGTCTAACAGCTTACCATAAAAGTCTCCCTTAGTGCTAATTTCAGCATACATTTCACCTAACTTTAATCTTAAGATAGGTTCATCAATAAGTTTGATGATTTTTTCATATTTAACTTTTGTCGTTTCAAATGAACTCTCTCTTTTAATTTTATTTCTATTTAACCAATCAATGGTTTCTTCAATTACTTTATGAGCAAAACTTCCTGTATAGCCTTTTTCCATAAAAAAACTATCTCCCAGCAATTCGTGAATATTGGCACCAAAAGTATTTTTCTTATCCATTTTTTGTACCGCAATGCCATTTTGAACATTTAGAAACATTACATTGGTAGCCGGTATATCGGACAAAATAAATGGTGAATGGGTAATAAAAATTATGTTTATGGATTTAATAAAACTTAATTCTATTCGTTCAATACTGTCTAAAAAATACTTAATAAATTCTTTTTGTAGCTCTGGATGAAAATATAATTCTATCTCTTCAAGTACAATGTTTATATTCTGATATCTTACTTTGTATTTACTAACAGAATCGAGATTATAAAGATGATATAAAAGAGAACTAACTAAATAAGTCTGCTGTTTTTCACCTGAACTTAAGGAACTAAATTTTATATCTATGAATGAAGTCTGATTTATAGGTTTTAAGATAATATCAATACTAAAAATAGGAGGCGGAATCAGTTCTAGTAAAGATTGATTTTCTGCTCTTAAATCGTTAATTTTCTTAGCCATCGGCGCAATCAAATTTCTATCCTTTCGGTTTGAATAGTCAAGGTAATCTTGCTGATGAGCTATATTTTTTAAGTAATTAAGTACTTGACGAAGCTTGAAAGTGACATGACTGTGATCTTCTTTTAGAACTTTAACAAAGTTTCTGAATTTCTTTATTTTCTTTTCGTCTAAACTCTCATAAAAAATATCTTTATAAATAAAATACTCATCATACTTTGCCGCTATGCTGATTATTTTATATAAAATATAATTTCTAGTATAACTGTATTGTTTTTGCAATAAAAAATTATATCGATTTGAACTCTTTAACTCTAAATTTTTAGCCGATACCAATCGCCTCAGCATAAGTTTAACTATAAAATCCTTTTGCTGGGGAGTATATTTCTTCAGATAAATTTCTTTTTTTTCAAAACCCGGACCTCTTGGTCTTCTCTCATAATATACTACTTTGTTTTTTCTTGGTTTAAGTTGAAATTCCAACCTGTATGCTTCAAGATTTTCTCCAAATCTTCTAAATTCCTTATTACCACTTTTATCGATGCGTAATAAGTTGGCTAGAAGCCGCTGTTTTACTAAGTCATTTTCCCTGTTTATGTCAAAGTTACCATCAGTTCTCATAGGATTTAAAACTAATGGCGTTTGATAGGAATCATTTTTGTGAAATAGTTCCTTAAGCCAGTCTACATAACTCTCGTTTTGATAAAAACCAAACTCTCTACTATTGTAGGCATAGTGGGAATAATTAACCGCTTCGGTATAAAATAGCTCACTCAGTTTAAATCGCTTTTTTAAATTTACATTAATTCTACTATAACCATTTGCAGTTTTTTTGAATTTATATACTTCAAAATCTTCATTATCAACTGTAATCTTATAGAAGTGGTCTGTAAAAAAATAAAATTCAAGGTGTATACCTTTTATCAGCCTTAAATCTGCGGTTATTCTTTTATGGCTTTTTACAGAACCGGTTTTAAAATTAAAGGCAATATTGTTAATTGCCCGGAATAGCAAATCAATTATTGAGCTTTTACCAGAACCGTTTTTACCAACAATTGCAGAGATATTGATTCTTAATTTTTGCTCAGGGTTATTAGATTTTATTTCATACAGATCATCAGGATACTTTTCAGCATCAATCATTGTAATTGTTTCATTTATATCATCTGAATCAATGCGATAATTGGTGTAAAAGTAATATAGCATATTCTTTTCAAGTACTTTTACATACTCACCATCACATTTTTCGAGGGGCTTAATTGCAATTATTTTAAAATTCATGATATTTTTAGTATTCCCAATTCAATTAATATATCTCGTTTCATTTTGCTCAGAGGTCTTCTTTCAAATAATGTTTCATCATTGTAGGTGCCAAAGGCAAGACGATAAATTTCATCATCAGAAATTGTTAGCCCTTTGTATTGGCCGGCAAGTATCTCCAGGTATTTTTCGGAATAGGCATCTTTAATTTTCCTTAAGTCCTCTATTTCATCCTCATGCATCTTGTAGATTTCTGCTATTTTGAACGCATTAGCAGTATTTTCTCCCTTAGATTTTGATGCAGCTATAATTTTGAATCCATAAGAATCCGTCTTTTTATTGTAGTAACTAAATGAAAATCCAGCATTGCTATCAACATATGGGTGAATATGGGTTTTGAGATTCATTTCTGTAGTTCCTTTTATACTGCTGTTACATACATGGCAACTAGGGATTAAGTTAAAAAAAGAAATTGCCAATAATGGATATCGATTTTTAGCAAACCAGTGATCAAATTCCGGCCGAATAATTTTTGCAGGCTTTATGACTGTTTTGGTATACAGTCTATTGCAATAGATACAGGTGTTTATATTTAGATTATCCGCCAAGTCATATGCGGAATAGTAAACAACATCCTTTTTAGAAAAGTAATTTTCATAATCAAAAATAGTCTTTGTGATGTTGTAAATATTTTGATATTTATTGATTAGTGTCAAGTCTGCAGCATTCTTAGTTCGCTTCTTTTTAGTTTTAAAAAACGACAACCATTCATTATATGAAAAACCAGGAATCACTTTTCTAAAAAATAGCATTTGAATTTGTATTAATTTTTTTGGACTCCCTGTTAAAATAATTTTCAGATTACTATCATTTAAAAAAGCTATTATTACTGCATTGCCACAATTGTTGCGCCTAACTTGGACAACCCCTAACAATTCATTATAATGCATTACAACGGCATCTTTTATTTTTTGAGTATCAGGATTGAGATAAATCATAAATGCAGGTTGATTAGTAAACTTGTTTATTTGTTTTTTTGATTCAAATTCTATTGACTTAAATGTGGCTTGTGTGGTAAATGTATTAAATTATTTCCTACTAATTAAATTGTACATCATACTTTGTTTTAATTTAATACCTTTGACTTTTAAAGCACTTTCAATGGATTTTGAGATATATTGTGATGAAAGCGGGCTAGAAGCCCTTTCAGAAAAAACAGCCCATAAATTTATGGCAATAGGAGGTATTTGGATGCCCGCAGCATATAGGGATGAGTTCAAGAAATCTGTTAATGCTATTAAGAAAAATCATAAGGTATATGGCGAATTGAAATGGGGGAAAATATCGCCTGCTTATTTTGAATTATATAAGGATTTTATTGACTATTTTTTTAGTACCGAAAACCTTCGGTCAAGGGTTCTTTTGGTAGAAGCTATTAAGGTTGACCATGTCAAATTCAATAATGCCGATGCCGAATTGGGCTTTTATAAATTTTACTATCAATTGTTGCACCATTGGATTTTAGACTTTAATAATTATGAAATTTTTGTAGACCTTAAAGTCAACCGTGATAAAGGGAGAATCAAAACCCTGGACACAAAATTAGATAATGCCAATTTAACATCAATTATAACGCAAATACAGGCTTTGCCCTCACATCAGTCTTTGGGGATTCAAATGGCTGATTTTATAACTGGACTTGTTGCAGCGAAAGTTAATGGTGAAATTACTAGCGAAGCCAAATTAGGACTAATAACTTACATAGAGGATACCCATTTAAAAAAGGAGATTGCCCATACGGGAAAATGGGAAGAAAAATTTAATGTGTTTAAGATTAATCTTCAAGGCGGTTGGTAATGGCTTATAAAAAAATTAAGTCATATAACATGACAGAAGCCGAGCTTCGCCAAATTTGGAAGGAAGAATACTGCGATCAGGAAATCATAACCTTTGATGCCGTTACTGTAAAATTTTATGAAGATATGTTTGACCATGCTTTTTATGAAAGTGCGGACAATATAGAAAAGGACAAATCAATTCTTTCCTATAACAGATTGGAAAAAATTTACTGGATCAAAGAGGTACTTCAGGATTCTGATGCCGTATTGAAAAAAGGTTGGGACAATTATACCAAAACTGTGTGCGATGATAGACGGGTAGCTATGGTTAAAGGGAATTATATAGTCGTAATTCGATTTACAGGTTTACTTAAAGCAAAACTAATAACCGCCTTCGAAATGGGGGATGACGAGGATATACAAAAAGTTTTGGATGGTCCAGATTTTGAGAAAACAGAGGCCTTTTTTGGCAAGGCATAAAAAAAACGTTGATTCGGGTTCAACGTTTAAGACCTTTTTAGATTCCTGAGCCCAAGGCTAAGAACACAACAAAGATATACAAGTATAACATAATATGCAACTTTTTTGTATATATTACAACTTCCTTAACAACTTCCTAAAGTATCTAATACTTATTTAAATATATTATTTCCTCAATTTATGACTTGTAAAAACAAAGACACTATCTACTATAAGGTTATCTAATCTTTCATGTATTTAAAGTAATTGAATCTAGTGACTATGCTCCTACATCAAATATATTTCTTACGAGTAATTTATTTCTCTTATCTATAGTTTGAAAAATATGTTTTTTAAATAGAGATGGATATTTGTTTAAACCTGTAGTTAGAATTATTTGCCCTTCCTCAATTGTATGGTTTTCATTCCCTAATTCGTTAATTAAGAGCATTGCTGATATAAAATTATCGTTATCAATACCCATGTTTTCAGGAGTATCAATTAATAAAAATTTAGGGAACTTGATTTTATCAACTATAGACAAATGGAATAAAGTTAGATAGTACATTAATCTTTTACTAACATTTGAACTCGCCTCTTTATATGTTCCTCCGTTAATAATAGGCATATAATCATCACTTGAGATTCTTGCCGAAGAACAATCAAAAAGAGCTTTGATCATCAGAGATAAGTATTTAGTATTAAATGATTTTACGATATCATCCATACTTTTACTTGATTCTATTTTTTTCTGTTCCATAATTCTTTTAGTATCTTCAACTTTTGTGCCCAGCGATGTTCTTTTGGATTCTAACTCTTCTCTTTTTAATTCAATTTTTATTTGTTGTCTAATGTGTGATATAGCCTTTTCTAATTCTAATATTTTGTCGTTAACTTCTTTTAATTCTATATTTTTAATTACTCTTCTACCTTTAGTTAATTGACTAATTTCGCTCCTCATTTCCTCTAATTTCATTTCATAAGCAGAAATTTTGTTGCTTAAATATTTGATATCATCTTCATAACCTTTTAAGGCTATGTCTAAAGTTTCTATATTCTTTTGTTTACTTTTGAGAATATTGAAATATTCTTCTTTAGTGTAGAAGAACTTTTGATATTGTTCATCAGACACTGTATTACCACAAATACATTTTTCAGGCTCTCTGTCAGATTTTTTCAGGCAAATAGGACAAGTGTCGGGTGAAAATAAATTAAGATTTTCATTTGTTATAATTATCTTTTTCAAATGAGTAACTTCTAAAACTACATTTTCACGAACTCTTTTTACCATAGAATACTCTAAGACAATATTAGATTTTTCTTTTTTATATCCAAAAACTTTTTCTTCATATTCGGAAAATTTTTGTCTTTTTTGACTTAATATTTCTGTACTAGTTTTTATCGATGTAACATTGTCATTAATAGACTCTCGGTAATTTTCAAGTTTTTCAATTTGAGAGAGAAACTCTCTCAAATCTAAATTTAAGTTATATGAGTTCTTTCCTTCGAAAAGAGTACTTGTATCAACGTTTAAATATTCGAAATTTTGAATAAGTGATTTCATTGTGCTTTGTTCATCCAAAGCCTTTCTATAATTGGCTATTGAGTTATAATACTCGTCAAATGAATTACCTGTAAGAATCTCAAAAATTGCTTTGCGAATTATACTTGAATCTGAAATATAATTTTCATTATCAGGTCTTTTGTAAATTTTATCTACTGGAGTTATCTGGTCGTGGTACATCAACCTAAATAAATCAAGAAAATTTAACTTGTAGAATTCAGTACCTTGATAAATCTCTACAACTTTGATATTTAATTTCCCTAAGAGCCAATCAGAAAAAGTAAATGCATTATTGGCGCTCCTATTAATTGGTAAAGTTATTACATCGGTTGGACTAACAACATTTACTTCGAATTTATAAATATAGCGTGTTAAAATATAAGGTTGGTTATTTATGATTATAGTTACTTCAACATAGTTTGATTTGTCTCCAGTTATTTCTACGTGTTTTTCACTAGTATCATCTCTAAACCATTTTACATTTCCGCCTAATCCAAAATATAGTAAACTTGAAAATGTTGTTTTTCCAGTACCATTTTCTCCTTCAAGAATATTAATCCCTGACGCTAGAATTGGGGATGAGTATGAGTATCGCTCACCAAAATATTTAACTTGTTTAACTAATAAGTTGCTCATCGTGGATTCCATTGTTATAATACAAATTTGCAAGCATTGTGGAAATGTCAAGAATTGATATTCGTTGTACAATAGATTTTAATCTATTAATATTATTCCGTTCGATTTTAAATATTTCACCTTTTAAAAATTCTTTTTGTATGCATTGTTTATTCAAACAAATACTCAGTTTGTCTAATTTTTTGTCTGTAATTGCTATAAAATCTTCATTTGCTAAGGTAAATACAAGTTGATTTATAGTTCTAATTCTTAGTAAAGAATCAGTAAAGGACTGACTTAATAATTCCCTATCTACTTCATTAATCTTTGATGATGGATTTTTAATTTGCTTTTCAATAATGTCAATCAATTTACCATTAGAAATAAAATCTATTAGAAATGAAATTTTTCGGTGGTCTCTTAAACTACTTTTTCCTAAGACACAATCAAGACCATTTAGAATAATAAATATATTATAAGTCAGAAAATTGTAATCCTCACTTTTAATAAACATCATTCTCTTTTTTGCTAATTCGTTTTCTTCCATTTTAATCAAATGCCAAATAACAGCTATCAATAAACTCGATAAATAGTTCTGTAATTACACTATTTCTCTCAACCCCATAAGTGAAATCTTTTTTTAGATCTTCAAATTCCTTTATACAATTGGAAGATATTTCTTTGATAATGGTCTCTATTTCTTCTTGATAAAAAATAGTTTTTGATTTATTTTCAGTCCTTTCAAATAATTCTGTCTCACAAAAATTAAAAACTCTGTATTTTAGTGCAAGATATTGAGATGAAGTCTTATGATTGCTTTCGAAAACCTTTGCTATAGCTGCTTGACGATTTAATTGTTTTAATCTCTCCTGGCTAAATTCTGGACACACCTGTAAAATTTTATCATTCAGGTTTCTGAAATCTGTTGGTTTTTCAATAGTATCCCATAATTTATGTACATCATCAATTTGCAGAGTTTTACTAGAATAGATTGCATTTTGAAAACTCAGTTGGACATCAGCTTTTTGAACAAGTTTAAAAAGGCGGTCTTTCTGAATAGATTTTTTTTCTATTAATTCTAACAATTTGGCTTTTATCGTTTCTTCATGATTCTCATTGTCAACGCTACTATAGTAATTACAATCTTTTATTTTTTCAACCACTGATTTTTCAACCAGATTGATATCTGGAAAACCAAATAACCAAGTAATTTGATTTAAAAATTTTATCCATTCATTTAAAGTTAATTTTTTTAAAAAAGCGATTGTTGACTTTTCATTAGGATAGTTTTCTTCATAATAGTCAAACACTAAATCTTTAACTATTTGTGCAACTTTTTTGATTCTCTCTTCATCAGATGATGCTAACTCTTCTATTAATAATTCTTCGGGTAATGTTATATCCAGTTTTTTAATTCTAGCACTTGAACCTTCCTTGCCGATGGTGTTAGTACTTAAAAAGCAAAATTTAATATCAGGAGAAAATTCATTGTATGTCCAAATATCAATAAAACTGCAAAACGATTTTAATATTTCATCACTATTAAGGGTGAATTTACTCTTAGGATCATAATTTTTGTTTTGTTCAAAAATCTCAACTTCTTCATTCTTTTGATAAACATCTTCATAAAGTTCAATTGCAACAGCAACATTCTTTTCAGAATTAGCATTTATGTTTATTAATAGATACTCTATAGCTCTAAGTTTTTGCAACCTTAGTGCTTCAATTAATGCTGATGCTTCTCTATCAATCATTGCGTAAGTTTACTGTTCAAATCTAATAAAAAAAATATCAAATGAACATATTTATGAAAAATATATAAAAAATTGTATGCTTTCTAAATAATAGATAATAACATCAATAATCACTTGACATCTTTCTATATCTCAAACCGTTAAAAATAAAGTTCAAAATAACACTCAGAGTAAATTGTTTTTCTATTTAATTAGGGAAATTAAGCATACTCGTTTATAGACAAAAAAGATGTCTTTCAGCATCTTACTTCTTTCTATTTCTCCAACTATCGTTGTGATTTCTGTCTTTTTTATACTCATAAATCTTACCACGGATATAAGCACCAATAATTATTACAAGGATTGTTATTAGAATTTCATACCATTTCATATTTTGACTTTTAAGGAACACAAAATATTGAATGAGTAATTGTTTGACTATTCAATTTGGGAATATTTTAATGCAGTTTAGGAATAAAAAAAGATGCCTTTCAGCATCTTTCAATAGTGTTATCTGAGTTTAAACTCTTCTGGTAATTATTCTTTATCTAAATCAAAATTGAAATCGAACAACTCCTTAGGTTCTATATCTAGTCCTTTTGCTATTGAAATTATAGTACCCATTGAAGCTCCATGTTCTCCGTTTAAAACTCTATAAACTTGTTTTGGTTCAATTTTTCCAATAGACGCTACTGTCATAACATCTTTTTTATGTCTATCTAGAAGAATTTGTAGATTTTCTCCAAACTTTAAATAGTATTTTTTTCTAAGTTCTTTCACAATGTGAAATTCAGTTGAATTTTAGAAAAATAATTGTCAAATTTGACAATTTGTAAAATAAATTGTATATTTGATGCATGATTGATAATAATTAGTGTTATCATTTTTATATTTGCGATTCTTCAAATACAATATTGAAGCATTCGCTTTGAATCTCGTTTCAGAAAACTGGTAATTTTTAACACACGAGATGATAAGTGCCAATGCTCACGCTCCAGGGCGTGGGCTCACTTATTCGTGTGTAAGGTATACCAGTACCTCTGAAACGTTTAAGCTGAGTTCCGCGCCTCTTTTTTTACTCACTTACCGATTCATAGCATTGCTTACAGCAAGCATCGCAGTTATTTATTAACCTTAAAACTGTGTGCCTATGATGAAACCCCACTAAATGAACGCGAGATTGCCACGCTACGCTCGCAATGACATACAAAAAAGGCCCTCTGACTCTTCTTGGCGGTTGAACAGAGGACCGGTAGACAAACAAAACTAATGTTTCATTTAACTAACCAATATTATGAATAATTTTTCATTGTACAAGGACAGGTGTGCTATTATAGTCTGCTTTTGTTTTCAGATGGCTTTTTCGGCTGGTACAGTCGTAAAGTCGAAAGTCGAAAGTCATAAAGTAAGTCCCTCGACCCTTCGATACTTCGACCCTTCGACAAGCTCAGGGCAGGCAAAACTCGGGACAACAGCAAATTTTAAACAACAAACACTTACAATTCATGGTACTATTACTGATTCATCTGGTGCATTACCTGGTGTTACTATTACTATAAAAGGGCAAGCACGCTCTACTATTTCAAATGCAGAAGGCAAGTATGATATTACTGCTAATGAAGGCGATATACTTGTATTTAGCTACGTGGGTTATGCTTCTCAAGAGCGGGCAGTGGTTACAGCTCGTACCCAAAATACTACTTTTATACTAGATGTGCTTATGAAAGCTGATGCCACTAGCTTACAGGAAGTGACTATTAATGCAGGATACTACAAAGTTAAGGACAAGGAACGCACGGGTAGTATTGCTAAAATCACTTCGAAGGATATTGAAAATCAGCCTGTAACTAATGTGCTGGCTGCCATGCAAGGTCGTATGGCTGGTGTGAATATTATCCAAACTACAGGTACTCCCGGAGGTGGGTTTGAGATACAAATACGTGGGCAGAATAGTTTGCGCAGTAATGGCAATAGCCCGTTGTATCTTATTGATGGGGTGCCGTATTCGTCTGACCCGATAGGGTCGGGGATGGCTTCGGCGGTATTGCCCACACAGCCCAGCCCCTTGAACAGTATTAATCCGGACCAAATAGAGAGTATAGAAGTGCTTAAAGATGCCGATGCTACCGCTATTTATGGTAGCCGTGGTGCTAATGGCGTGGTGCTGATTACAACCAAAAAAGGCAAGGCAGGAAAGACGAAGTTTACTGGAACTGTTTCGCAAGGAGTGGGAAGGGTAACTCGTTTTATGAAATTGATGAACACGCCAGAGTATCTTGCCATGCGTGAGGAGGCGTATGCTAATGATGGGATTTCACCTTTGCCAAGTTCTGCTTATGATGTGAACGGCACTTGGGACCGAAACCGTTATACCGATTGGCAGGCGGCATTGTTTGGTGGTACAGCCTCCATTAACACTGTGCAAGGTTCACTATCGGGTGGTTCGGGTGGAACTCAGTTTTTATTGAGTAGCAATTATAGTAAACAAACGACGGTGTTTCTGGGTGATTTTAATTATAAGAAAGGTAATGTACATTTGAACGTGAATCATCAGTCGGAAGACAAGAAGTTTACCAGTACGGTATCGGTAGGGTATACGGTGCAGGATAACAATCAACCTCGCATTAGTTTTATTCGGGAGGCGGTGAATATGGCTCCGAATTCGCCAGCGCTGTATACTGCGGATGGTAGTTTGAACTGGGAGAACAATACGTTTAATAACCCCTTGCGGAATTTGGAAGGCAAATATAAAGCGGTAACGAATGATCTTATTGCGAATGTGTTGTTGTCGTATCAACTGACGAAACGACTCCAATTGAAATCGAGTTTTGGGTATACGGCTTTGAATGGTACGGAAACCACTACGAATCCTTCTACTATGTTTAACCCAGCTTATGGATTGGGACCTGAATATTCGGCCCTCATTGCCGGCACCGCCAATAGAAAATCTTGGATAGCCGAACCGCAATTGAACTGGAATAAAACTATAGGAACAGGCAAACTAGATGTGTTGGTGGGTAGTACTTTTCAGTCTCAAAAAGGGAATCAGTTGGTGCAGTATGCGGCGGGATTCTCTAGTAATAGTTTGATTTATAATTTGGCTTCGGCCTCTGCAGTATATACTTTGGTGAGTGATGCAACCCAATATAACTACCAAGCTTTTTTTGGTAGGGTGAATTATAATTTACATGATAAGTACATTGTGAATCTTACTGGGCGTAGGGATGGGTCGAGCCGTTTTGGACCCGGAAAGCAGTTTGCCACTTTTGGAGCTGTGGGTGCTGCTTGGTTGTTTTCGAAAGAAAAATGGCTGAAGGATGCTGCTGTTTTGAGCTTTGGAAAATTGCGCATGAGTTATGGGATTACCGGTAATGACCAGATAGGTGATTATCAGTATTTGGATACTTATGCTTCGTCGGGTGTGAACTATGGTGGTGTGGTAGGGATGCAACCGACACGGTTGTTTAACCCAGCCTTTGGATGGGAGACCAATAAGAAGTTTGAAATGGCTTTAGAAACAGGTTTCCTAAAAGACCGCGTGTTTGCCACAGTAGGATTTTATGATAACCGTTCTTCGAACCAGTTGACTGGAATACCGTTGCCAGGCACGACTGGATTTAGTTCGCTACTGGCCAACTTGGATGCCACGGTGCAGAATAGAGGATGGGAGTTTACGTTGCGCACTGCCAATGTGCAATCGAAAAACTTTAGTTGGATCACGAATATTAATCTTACCGTTGCCAGAAATAAATTGTTGTCGTTTCCTGATTTGGCGGGTTCTACTTATGCCAATCAATTGGTTATTGGGCAACCGTTGAATATTCAGAAAGTGTATCATTTTACAGGTGTAGACCCGCAGACTGGTGTTTACACTTTTGAAGATGTGAACGGTGACGGACAGCTTACTAGTGCCGATAAGCAAACGGTGCGGGATTTTAACCCGAAGTATTATGGTGGTGTGCAAAACACTTTGAAATACAAGTGTTGGCAATTGGATTTTCTGTTTCAGTTTGTGAAGCAAATGAATTATAATGCTTCGGTTTATTTTGGATTGCCCGGGTCACAGAATAACCAACCTACTGGCGTATTGAACCACTGGCAACTGCCGGGTGATGTTGCACCTACTATGATTTATACGGATGGTGCTAATAGCGCTGCTGTGGATGGGTACTACCGTTATTTTGAAAGTGATGGTGCTGTTAGTGATGCTTCGTATGTGCGATTGAAAAACATTTCCCTTTCTTATGACCTCCCACTAAAAGACCTGCAATGTAAGGTGTTTTTTGAGGGACAGAATGTATTGACTTTTACGCACTATGACGGTGCGGACCCTGAGTTTTTGTCGGCTGGTTACTTGCCACCTCTTAGAGTATTGACTGCTGGAGTGCAGTTTAGTTTTTAATTTAAAAAAAAGTATGATGAAAAAATATACTAATTTATATATGTGGAATGCCAAGAATGCTGTATGGCGCCTTGGTTTTGGGATTGTATGGATGCTTTTGTTAGCCCTTGTGATGAATGCCTGTGACAATTTTGTAGCTGTTGATTTGCCGAACTCACAGTTAACGGCTACAGCAGTGTTTGAAGATAAAGCGACTGCTAATGCTGCTATGACGGATGTTTATTCGAAAATAAGGGATGCGGGCTTGTTGAGTGGTTCTGCCACAGGGCTTTCGCATTTGTTGGGAAATTATACCGATGAATTGGATTTTTACGGAACGCCCCAGAATAGTACCGTTGCGTTTTATAATAACAGTCTTGTGGCTTCTAATGCTACCGTTAAGGATTTGTGGAACACGACTTATAATCAAATCTATTCGGCTAATGCTGTGTTAGAAGGTGTGGCAGGTTCGGTATCGCTACCGGCTGCTGACCGAACACAGTTGACCGGAGAAGCTTTGTTTGTTAGAGCGTTGCTGCATTTTTACCTGGCGAATGTTTATGGCGATGTGCCTTATATTACCACTACTGATTATGAACAAAACCGAGTAGCGGTGCGTTTGCCTGTTGCTGCTGTTTATGCACAAGTTAAAGCTGATTTAGACCAAGCCATAGCCTTTTTGCCCCAAGACTACTTGACCACTGATCGCACCCGACCGAATAAATATGCTGCTCATGCCTTGTTGGCTCGTGTGAATTTGTATGCCGGATTGTGGGATGAAGCCTCTAATGAGGCATCGGCGGTGCTTAACCAAACAGGATTGTATGCTAATGAAACCAACTTGGATGCTACGTTTTTGAAAGGAAGTAGTGCTACTATTTGGCAATTGGCTTCGGGGTTTAGTGATGGCAATACTTTGGAGGGTACCACGTTTAACTTTACTATGGGACCGCCGCCCTTATCGGCATTGACCAATAGCTTTATGGCTTCGTTTGAAGCAGGAGACCAACGAAAAGTTCATTGGACGGAAGGTATTACTGATGGTACAACTACTTGGTATCATCCGTTTAAGTATAAACAAGCTGTAGCAGGAAACTCTAGTGAGTATTCGATTGTTTTGCGTTTGGGTGAAATCTATTTGATACGTGCTGAAGCTCGCGCGCATTCGGGTGATTTGATTGGGGCAAAAGATGATCTGAATGTAGTGCGGCATTTGGCAGGGCTTGCTGATACTTCGGCCACTACGCAAAGCGATTTGCTTGCTGCTGTTTTGCAGGAAAGCAGAGTGGAGCTGTTTACTGAGTTTGGGCATCGTTTTTTTGATTTGAAGCGGTTTGGTGTGATTCAACCTGTTTTGTTTGGTGTGAAGCCAGGATGGGATGTTCATGATGTATTGTTTCCAATACCGGAAACCGAGTTGACCTTGAATCCGCAGTTGTTGCCACAAAACCCAGGTTACTGATGCGCGTTAGTTTTTTTATATCTATTTTTTGGGTTAGTTTGCTTTTGACGGTCTGTTCGCTTAGCGGGCAGACCCGAAAAGGTAAACCTTTGACAGAGGCGGATTACCATTTGTGGAGTACGCTCCATGCTGAGAAGATTTCTGACTATGGCCACTGGGTGAGTTATGCGTTGCAGTATGAATCGGGGCAAGAGACTTTGTTTGTTAATAGTACCAAGAACAGCAAGACATTTGCTTTTGCCAAAGGGACTGGTGGGCAGTTTATAGGAGAAGGACATTTTGGTTGTATGCTACCTGCGCAAAGGTTTAGGCTTACTGACTTGACTACAGGTGAGGAGAAGGAGTTTGATGCTGTGCAGGAATTTGTAGTTTCTGAAGATGCTCAATCTATTATACTGTATACTACTGATACATCGTTGCTAGTTTTGAATTTGAAAGGAGCAATTACAGCCAGTATCGCTGCTGTTAGTTCGTATGCTATGAATCCTAAAGGAGATGTTTTGGCGTATAGTGTTTTGGATGGGGAAGAAGGGAAAATTGGGTTTCTTTCATTTGAAAAAACGGTTGAGAAACGAATAATTACTAGTCGTCAAGGAACCTGTTTTGAGAATTTGACTTGGCAAGCGAATGGTGAATCGGTAGCCTTTGTTGGTAAAGCCATAGATTCGGAAGCCTTTACGAGTAATCGAGTTTTATACTTTAAATTACCCGAACAACAGCTTTTTGAGTATGATACTACTACTGCATTGGACTGGCCCAGGGATAGGATTTTGGATGCTAGTTATGTAGGGAATCTTAAAATTTCGGATGATGGTGATAGGGTGTTTTTTAGAATACAGCCAAAGAAGGAAGTTTTGCAATCTGCTGTTACTTCGGATGTGCAGGTGTGGAATGCTATAGATGCTGATTTGTATTCCTATAGACAAATTGCAGGAACAATGTCTCAATTTGCAGGTTGGATTCCTGATATGGGGACGTTCTTTAGGGTTGATGACGAAACGCAATCTACGGCAGCGTTGAGCGCAGATGGACGTTTTGCTTTGCTGTATCACGATATCAAACCAACATGGAAACAGATAGCCGATCGGGATTATTATTTGAAAGATTTAGTGACTGGAGAAAAAAAAATCTTTTTCAGAGGACAGTCTGGTATTGGTGGTCAGATTTCGTTTTCACCGAATGGGAAGTATATTTTGTATTTTAGAGATAAACATTGGTGGGTTTATTCAATATCTGAAAAGACACATACTAACATTACTAAAAACAGCAGCGTTACTTTCTATGACGACCATTTTGACCAGCCCGAAGACCCGACAGGAATTGGTTGTGTTGGGTGGAGGGACAATTCTACCTCGGTATTGCTTTATGATGCTTTTGATATTTGGAAGTTTAGTATCGATGGAAGTTCAGCTAAACGATTGACCAAAGGCAGAGAACACCAACAAATTTATAGAGCGGTTGGCCAAAACACCGAAATTGGGTCTGATTTGCTGTTACAGGTTAAAACTGAAGACAATAGTTGGTCGGGGTACTCGGTTTTAGAACATAACGAGGAGGTTAAACCAATTGTTTATGAGTATAAGTTAACTAGTGGATTGCAAAAGGCAAAATATAGTAATGCCTATGTATTGTTACGTGAGGATTTTAATGAACCACCTTCTTTGGTATATGTGAATGGTAAAAATGTTAAAACTTTATTTCAAAGTAATAATCATCATTATCAGTTTTCTTGGGGACATTCTGAACTTATTAACTACACTAACTCTAAAGGTATTGCTTTGAAAGGTGTACTTTGTTATCCGTTTGATTATAACTCAAAGTTACAATATCCGATGATAGTTTATATTTATCAAAAACAGACTGCACAATTGCACACTTATACCAATCCATCGCTTTTGAATGGCGCCTCTATAAATCCGACTTATTTCACCAGTCAAGGCTACTTTGTTTTGTATCCCGACATTGTTTATGAAATTGGTAATCCGGGATTGTCTGCAACAGATTGTGTTTTAGCTGCTACTAATACAGCAATAGCTGTTGCTTCTATAGATAAAAGTAAACTTGGGTTGATGGGACATTCTTTTGGAGGCTATCAAACGGATTTTATTATTACGCAAACCAATGTATTTGCTGCCGCTATTGCTGGTTCAGCGATAACCGATATGCAAAGCAGTTATTTGTCGGAAAACCAAAACGAAAAGAATTGTAATAGTTGGCGGTATGAATACCAGCAGTTTCGGATGGGTAAATCGTTATTTGAGGATTATGAAGGCTATTACCGAAATTCACCTGTGAGTGGTGCTGCCAATATAACCACTCCCTTATTTTCGTATACTGGAATGGCCGATACACAAGTTAATCCGTATCAGACTATGGAGTTTTATTTGGCCTTACGTCGTTTGCAAAAGAAGCATGTAATGGTTCTTTATCCAAATGAAAACCATGCTATTTTAGGTCGTGACCATCAAATTGATCTGACTAGACGATTTACGGAGTGGTTTGATTATTATTTGAAAGGGTCAGCAAAGCCGAATTGGTTTGAGGCTCAATAATTTTTTATAAAAAAAGACAATGCAGCTCCAAAAGAGCTGCATTGCTTTTTAAAACAATCCGAGAACGGTTAGTTCGGAATTTTGTACAATGTCAATGGACACGTTACTGCATTTGGAGTTACTTTACCCCAAAGCTGATTGCTGCCTGACGTACAAATGGTTGCGCTTGTGACATTACTACACATAATGTCAACGTGACAAGGGTCGGCTTGTGATACAAATCTGTACCCTTGTACGTTTGCTAAAGCTTTTGTGCTACTCATGGAAGTAGTAGTAAAAGCGGTAGCAATACCTAAAACCATGATAGCCAATGGCATCATTAGTCTTTTGAAAAAACTTGTTTTCATAATCAAAAAATTTAATCGTTATGATCTACTCTATTTTACAGGTTTTCGATCTTATCCCTGACATCGGGCCCGATATGTTGTCATTTTTCTTTTGTTTTTGAATATTCTTTGGCGGAACGTGTTTGGGTGAGGTGTTCTTGTAATTTGTAGCAGACCATTTTGTCTCCGATTAGTGCATAGAGTAATTTGCCAGAAACTAACATGCTCCTCATTTTTTTGTTACCGATATTATAAATGGGAAAACTGGAGCGGTAGGATTTGTCGTTTAGGTTGTACACATCAATAATACTGGCTGTTTTCCACAACTCTTCTGTCTCGAATTGACCAGGAAGTACTGAGTTAACATACAGTAACTCGTTATCTACTGCACTTGTTTTGTTTACGATTAATGGGGGTTTTGCAAATGTTTTTCCTTTGCCGTCTTTCAATTGTACTAATTGGATTTGTGCTTTGCTAATGGTATCGATGGTATTGCCTCTATAAAGTAGGTTGAGGTTTGGTTTTGCTACTATAAATTGATTGCGGTACAAGTAGGTGTAAATTATTTTGTTGCTCTTGTGATTAACCAATAAATTACCATCGGTATCGAATATACCATCAAACTGTTTTTGAAGTAATGCGGCATTGTATTTTATTTGCGTGGTATCTGATAGGTTAATTTTGCCTATAATGCTTTGACCTGTTTTGGGTTGCATGTAACGAATGGCCAGATTTACTGAATCAATAGGTTCCAACTGCGAAAAGAAGCGTCCGCTGTGTACTCGTAAGTTTGCTTTCCAATCGTTAATGCTTCCTTTGTATATATATGGTACCGTGCCTTCGAATACATAAAAATTAGATTCTAATACTCTAATTTGAGGCGATTGAATGGGTAATTGTTGTTGGTTTAAAACAATATGAAACACTTTTCTTGTTTGTAGTGTTGTATCTAAAGCCATAACCTGTAAAGGTGCGGTATAATTGCCAAGGTATATGATGCCCTTGTTTTGCCCGGCGAAGTAGTAGGAGTTGAATTTTAAGTCGGTGTTGTAGATTTCCTGCGCAGCATGTTGTGGGTATCTTCGGGTGAAGTTATTGTGGTAATGGGTTATATTTTCGGAAAGATTGTATAAAGCTATAATTGCCAAACACCCGAATAGGGTTAGGGAGGAAAGGAGCAGTATTTTTGACTTTAGTTTCATAATTTTTCGATTTGAGTGTTACATGACTTGGCACTACCAGGACAAATTAGGATGGCTATAATTGCTAACAGAATAAAAACAATATTAAAAAAGAGATGCTCATTCCATGTCATTTTTTGGAGTATACCACCACAAGAACAGGGTACAAAAGCACTGTAATTTAGTATGATGTAGATGTACATGGTAAACATTGCCATGAGTAGATAAGAGGCATATAGCCCTATGAGGCGGTATTTTGGAATGAGCAATACAAAAGCAATTATAATCTCGATTCCGGGAACACTTATTGAAATCCAATCTGCGAAGGCATTGAGTAAAGGAGATTGTCCCAATTGCACTCGGAATGTCGTAAAGTCTAATAGTTTACTTGTAGCTGCATATGTAAAAAGTAGGGCATACAGACAGCAAATGGTATTTACGATAAAGTTTATGGTTTTTAAAGTAGGTTTCATGTGGTAACTGTTTTAGTTTGATGTTGTAAAATTCTATAAATGAATTTTTTATGGTATTTCAATTTGGGAATATTTGCACATAAAAAACGGAATATTGTTATAGATCATTATCCTTGCGGTTGAGTTCGCTTGGAGCATAATTGAATTTCTTTTTGAATGCTTTGTAGAAGTTGGTATAGTTGGTAAAGCCGCTTAGTAATGCAATTTCTTTAAGCGGAATAGTAGTTTTTTCTATTAATGTATGGGACTTTTTAAGTCTTTCCTCATTATAGAATTGGTAAATACTGGTTTTTAGTAGCTTTCGAAAGTTTTCTTTTAAAGTAAATTCGTTAGTGCCAAACATTTTAGAAAGTCTTTTGGAAGAAGGTAGCGGTTCTTCTAAATGATTTTGAATGTAATCGATTGCCTTTTGAACCATAATGACCGTTGTATCGTTCGATTCCCCTAAATCCATTTTACTATTCTTGAAAGGGCTTACATATCCAATTTCTTGTAATTTCTCGGCTACGTGGTTGAGTAGGTTTGCCAGTTCATCAAATTGCGCATCTAGTCCTTCTATGTCTATCCGATAAGTTAGGTTGCCATTAGCGGTTTCTAACAGCATACGGTAAATGGATTTTATCTGTTGATGGTTTTGTGGCTTGTCCATTGGTATATATAAGTGGGAAAGTATCGGAAGGAATACGAGAAGTGGGGACAAAGCTATATAAAATGAATTCCCGAATCAAGCAGAATAGTGTGTGATTCGGGAATTGAATACTTTAATTTTTAAGGTATTAAAATAAAAAGGCATAACATATTGATGTAATGCCTTTTCAGAGTA
The DNA here is from genome assembly GCF_057809695.1 of Flavobacterium sp. FG139. Lineage (NCBI taxonomy): Bacteria > Pseudomonadati > Bacteroidota > Flavobacteriia > Flavobacteriales > Flavobacteriaceae > Flavobacterium > Flavobacterium sp. FG139. Next base: position 33,386 of record NZ_JBMDKL010000002.1, on the reverse strand, counting down.
TAGATGATGTTAGGAACTTTTGGAGATAAATTGGTTTGAAAATTTTTGTTTTAGAATTGCCATATCATCGCTTACTTTTCTATCAAGTACTTTGGCGTAATGTTGTGTAGTTCTTAGACTTTTATGGCCTAGCATTTTGCTTACAGTTTCTATTGGAACTCCATTGGAAAGAGTTATAGTTGTAGCAAATGTGTGTCGTGCAATATGAAATGTCAATTCTTTTTCAATCTCACATATATCAGCGAGTTCTTTAAGATACGCATTCATTTTTTGATTGGACAAAATAGGAAGTAAACGGTTTTCATTTAAACATTGTTTATGATTTTCGTATTTATCTATTAACCTTTGTGTTGTAGGAAGGATTGGTATTTTTGAAGCACTTTCTGTTTTTTGTCTATGTGTAAAAATCCATTTTTCTCCATCAATACCAATACCAATATTTGATTTAGTAAGATTAAATACGTCGATGTAAGCAAGTCCAGTAAAACAACTGAATAGAAACATATCTCGAACAAGTTCTAATCTTTTTATTCTAAGTTCTTTATTTAATAAACTTTCAATTTCAAATTGACTTAAAAATTCTCTCTCTACTTCTTTTACTTTTCCTCTATAACTTAGAAACGGATCTCTCTCAATCCATCCATTGGCGTAAGATTGTTTAATGATTTTTCCAAAATTTCTGATATATTTAATAGTTGAGTTATTATTACAGTTTTTTGTATTTCTCAAATAGTAGTCAAAATTGTTTAAAAAAAGAATATCCACTTTTTTTATAGCTATGTCATTTAATGAATATTGGCTTTTTAAAAACTCTTTAGTATGACTTAATGTAGTTTCATATTTTTTATAAGTGTTTACTGAGAATTCTTTACCCACTAATTCTTTCATTTTTTTATTGTGATCTTCAAAAATTTGAATCAATGTTCTTTGATTTTCATCAATACCCAACAGTTTGTTTTTAAATGTTTGTGCATTAATTACTTGATTATTGTTAACCATCCAATTTTCAGTTTCGTAAATTTTTGATTTAAGAATATCAAGATAACTATTAATTGTCCTAGCTTCCTCTGAAGTGCCTTTAATTTTACCAGCAGATGTGTTCCATTTTGTTTTTTCAACAAATCGAGAAGTGCTTAATTCAATTCTAATGCCGTTGATAGTTATTCTTTGATAAATTGGTATTAGACCATTTTTTGAAGCTTTGGAATTTTTCGCATAAAAAAGAGTGGAGATTTTGTGTTTCATTTTTGGTGACCTTTTAAGTTATACAAATTATTTATTTTTTCAATTAATGTCAAGATGTTCATTTAATGAACTGCTTGGTATCATTGGGCTAGTTTAAAATTCGGGTACCCTATTTATTTATTTTTGGGTACCCGATTTTAGCACTAATGAATTGAGATTTAATGAATAATTTGAATATAGATCAAAATGGAAAAGCCTGTAAATCATAAGATTTACAGGCTTTTACTTGATTTTGAATTGTTTTTAGTGGAGTCGCCGAGAATCGAACTCGGGTCCAAACAAGCAATCAAAGAGCTTTCTACACGCTTATTTTCTGATTGAATTTTCGTCATTTTGCAAGGCCAGAAACAGCCACAAAATGCTTATCTTCTAAAATTTTCGTAACAGCCCCGAAGCGTCACTGTTCTTAGGTTCGTATTTACGATTCACCTGTATCGACCGCCACAAACCAAAGCTTTCGAGGTGAATCCTGCTTTCCTACCTGGTAGGAGCGTGGCCAATCTTACTATGATTCAGATTATGCAGCAAGAGCGTAGTTTCCTTCGCCGTTTATAGTTGTGTACCTTTGGATTTACGAGCAAAAAGTACAATGCTCGACGTGCTTACTGTCCAATTCCACTTGCTGTCAAAACCAGTCGACCCCAATGGTGTTTTTCCTGATTTAGCAAAAATCGAGATTGCAAATATACTTACAAATATGTGGTAATCCAACCTACTTTTTATTCTTCTTTTTCGTCAATGGTTTTGAAGGGATAATCGCCAAACAAAGGTGCTAGTTTTTTAGTTTGGTAGGTCTTGTGAGTATATTTATTGGAAATGACAAACATGGTTACTTTTTCTTTTCTCATGTTAATAAAACAAGAGGTATTACCATGCCACCATCCATTATGGTAATAAAAAGGTTCTCCTTTTTCAAATTCTAACATACGAATACCTAAGCCATAGTTGCGTTTTCCTTTACGTTCGTAACTATAACCTTGATACATTTTTTTGAGTAATTCAGGGTTTAAAAACGAAGGTGAGTAGCGTGCTACATCAAATTTTAGCAAATCTCTTGGTGTAGAATAGATATTTTTGTCGCCATAAACACCATCCAAATATTCAACGGCCAAATCCATATTGCCTTTGTAAGATAAGGAAACTTTTCCTTTATGTTTTTCAGTTTCATACACAAAAGTATGCGTCATTCCCAAAGGTTTAAATATCATCTCTTGCATCGCTTCAGGATATTTCAAATGGGTTACTTTTTCAATAATTAAAGCTAACATTGCATAGTTGGTGTTGCAATAGCCAAAGCGTGTGTCGGTTTTTGATTCTAATGGAACTTGATGTTCTTTCATTATTGTAACAATATCGGCGTTGGTTAGTTCTTTTTTGGTATCCCAAACGCCTGTATTGTAAGTAAAATAGGCATAGTTTTTCATACCGCTTCTATGATTCAAAAGCATTTGTACCGTAACTTCGGGATAAGGAAAGTCGGGTAAAAATTCGGTCACTTTTTGCTCTAATTTTATTTTGCCTGCATCAACCAACATTAAAACAGCTGTTGCAGTAAGTACTTTGCTTACAGAGGCGATATGCAAAGGCGTATCTTTGGTAATGTCTACTCCTTTATTTTTATTGGCAAAACCTACATAATTTTCATAAATGATTTGACCGTTTTGAGCGACTAAAAAACTTACATTATCATTTTTTGTCCATACTTTATTAAAAAATTCCTCTATTTTACGATGCTTTTCATTGATGTAGCCCACTGTTAGTTTTGGCATTTCTTCTTGCAAAGGCTGTAGAATTGGTAGTCCGTTTTTATTAATCTTAACCACTTCTGCAATGGTTTTCTTTTCCTTGGTACATCCCACAAAAAAGCAACTGCACAAACTAATCAGAAAAAGGGTATATAAGGTTGGTTTTAGTTTCATTAAATTCAAAAATTGGAAAGCAAATATAAGTAAACGAGTGTGTCTAAATAGGTGTTTTTTATAAAGGTATCAACATGTTTTTCACAATTTAGCAACCCTGCTATTTCAATGGCTTGTGCATCAGTAATTAGAATAATAAAAGACACTTTTTTTTATTTTGAAAAAAGTTTTGAAAACGATTTCGTTAATGGTATTTTTGCGCCACAAACAAACAAGTACACCAAAAATGAAATTTGGAATAATTAAAGAGCGTAAAAATCCACCTGATAGAAGAGTAGTTTTCACACCGAAAGAATTGGTTCGCTTACAAACAGAACACCCAGAGGCAAAAGTAAAAGTAGAATCGTCAGACATTAGAATTTTCACGGATGAAGAATACAGTAATCTAGGAATAGCAGTTGCTACTGATATGACCGATTGCGATGTGCTTTTTGGTGTAAAAGAAGTGCCTGTGGATGCCTTAATTCCAAATAAGAAGTATTTCTTTTTTTCTCATACGATTAAATTTCAACCCTACAACAGAAAGTTGTTGGTAGCAATTTTGGAGAAAAATATCGAATTGTACGATCACGAAACAATTGTGGATGCCAATAACAAACGTCTAATTGGTTTTGGAAGATATGCCGGAATTGTTGGGGCTTACAATGGCTTTAGAGGTTTTGGTATCAAATACGATTTGTTTAATTTACCTAAAGCAGAAACTTTAAAAAGTAAAGACGACTTAATTGCTCGTTTGAAAAGACAAACCCTTCCCAATATCAAAATTGTGTTAACCGGTCATGGAAAAGTAGGAATGGGAGCCAAAGAAATTTTGGACGGAATGAAAATCAAACAAGTAAGCGCTATTGATTTTTTAAATAAAGTGTACAGTGAGCCTGTTTATACTCAAATTGACGTTTTAGATTACAACAAACGATTTGATGGAAAAGTAATAAACAACAACGATTTTTACAAAAATCCACAGGAATATACTTCCGACTTTGAGCGTTTTACAAAAGTATCCGACATTTATATGGCAGGACATTTTCACGGAAATGGCGCGCCAGATATCCTAACGCAAGACATGCTTAAGGCAGCCGATTGCAAACTAAAAGTAGTAGCAGATATTTCTTGTGATGTTGATGGCCCAATTGCTTGTACGTTAAAAGCCTCTACGATTGCGGATCCATTTTTTGGCTATTTACCAAGTGAAAATAAAGAAGTTCCGCATACGCATCCGGGTTCAATAATGGTCATGTCGGTTGATAATTTACCTTGTGAACTCCCAAAAGATGCCAGCGAAGGTTTTGGTGAAATGTTTATGGAACATGTGATTCCAGCTTTTTTTAATGGAGATAAAGACGGCATTTTACAACGAGCCAAAATGACCGAAAATGGGAAACTCACTGAGCGATTCAAATACCTACAAGATTATGTAGACGGAAAATAATGCATGTCCCGATGAGAATCGGGATTTTTTTTTGAAAAAGCTATATATTTGGGATGGTTTAAAATAAAATCGTGAAAAAAAGAATCTTCCATATAATTCTATTTTTGTTTTTAAGACTTGGCGTTAATGCTCAAGAATTGCTTCCATTTGTAGAAAATTTTACCAAATCGGATTATACAGGAGATAATCAAGTCTGGAGTAATTGCCAGGGAAAAGACAATGCCATCTATTTTGCAAATAATCACAATTTTTTACGGTATAATGGCGTAAAATGGGAAAAATATTTACTTCCCAATAAAACAATAATACGCTCTGTTTATGCTGATGAAGACAGAGTATATTCGGGTTCCTATAACGAATTTGGTTATTGGAAAAGAATAGAAGGTAAGATGGTTTATTTTTCTATATCAAAAGGGAAAAATCTATTTGTAGGCGAATCAATAAACGAAGAAATTTGGAAGATTTTTAAGTTTAATGGTAAAATTTATTTTCAATCTTTCAACGAACTTTTTATCTACAACCAAAATAAAATCCAAAAGATTAGAATTCCATTTTTAATTTCCTATTGTTTTCCAATTGGTGATAAATTGTATGTTGCATCGGTTAATAAAGGGGTTTATTTATTTGAAAAAAATAAGTTTTATAAAATTGAAAATTGGAATTTATTAGAAAATAACATTATACATTCGATAGATATAAATAAAGGGAAGACCTATATTTTTACAAAGAAAAATGGAGTTTTTGTAGATAATAATGGTATTTTATCATCTTGGAACAATTCTTTGAATGATCATTTTAAGTCCGAATTAATTATTGCTGCTCGGTTCATAAATGATGAAAAATTGGCAATAGGAACTGCATCAAGAGGTCTTTATATAATTAATTTAAATGATAATTCGTTTGTGAATGTAAATCGAAATAATTCCTTGTTGAACAATTCGGTTTTGTCTATCGGTTTTGATAAAGAAAATGATTTATGGCTCGGATTAGACAATGGTATTTCCCATATTGAAATCAATTCACCCTACTCAATTTTTTCCGATAATACTGGTGTTCTGGGTTCTGTTTATACTGTAGCGCCTTCTGGAGATGGCTTTTTATTGGGTTCTAATCATGGTGTTTTCAACTATAAGAATAAAAAATTAGATTTAATTCAAGGTACGCAAGGTCATGTTTGGGACATTAGTCCAATTGAATCAAAATTTTTGATTGGTCATAATGACGGTACTTTTTTACTAGACAATTTGAAATTGTTTAAAGTGAATCCCGTTTGTGGTGGTTGGAAATTATTGAAAAGTAACTTTGGTGATATTTATTTTCAGGCAAACTATTCTGGAATAGTGATGTATAAAGGCTCCAATTTTAAGGATTATAAATACATTAAAGGATTTACCAAACCCATTAAAAACATTGCACAGAATAGAAAAGACGAATTATGGGCTGTTGATAATTACAAGAGTTTATACCGAATAAAATTTACTCCTAATTATGATGTTTTAAGTATTGAAAATGTTACCAAAAGCAATGGAATACTAAATGATTATGACGTTAAATTGTTTAGTTTTAAAAATGAAATTTTGTTTTTCATTCACAATAATTGGTACAATTTTAATGCAATTTCAAATAAGTTAGAGATCAATCCAATTTTTAATAAATCGTTCAAAAATATAACAGAGGTTATACCTGTTGATGAGAATAGTTTTTTAATCTTAAAGGAAGGTTTGTTTTATGTTGTAAGTCAGATAGATAATAGATTTGTATGGGATTTAATTCCTGAAAAATATTATCGAGGAAAAGTTATCAACCAAGATACCAAAGTCTTTAAACAAGATGATAAGCTAATAATCAATTTAGATGACGGATTTTTAACTTTTATTCAGAAAGAATCCAATGTAAAAAAGCAAAATATAATTATAGAAGGCTTTTATGAAGGAAATGTCATTAATAAAGATTCTAATATAAAACACAATCAATCTATTGAATTAAATGTTATCGCTCCTTATTACGGATTTAATAGGCCCAATCTTTTTTATAAATTGAATAGAAGTAGTGATTTTATCACTATAAATAAAGGCAATATTGTACTTAATAACTTAAATAGTGGTGATCAAGAAATAAAAGTATACTTTCATAATGGTAATGAGTTTACGGAAATAGCTAATTATAGTTTTTATGTAGCGCGGCCTTGGTATTTTTCAATTGGAGTAATTTTTCTTTATATTGTTTTGATTTCTGGAATTTTCTTTTTGTATTACCGGTGGAATAAAATTCGGTATACAGAAAAACTAAAATTGAAAGATGAAGAATTAAAACATCAAAAAGCGATTCTTCAACTTGAATTGGATGCCGAAAACAAATTAAAAATTCAAGAATATGAGAAGCATATTTTAGAAATTCAAGTTCAAACAAAGGCTTCTGAAGTTGCTGGAAAATCGTTGTCAATTGCCAAACAATCTGAAATGATAGAAAGTATCCAAAAATTATTAGAAAAAGAAAATGATATAGCTAATTTGAAAAGCAACATTAAGAAAACCATAAAGCTTAATTCTATCAATAAAAAAGAGTGGGAAACTTTTGAAAATAATTTATTTAAAAGCCATGAAGATTTTATAAAAAGACTTTCCTCAAAATATCCTAAACTATCTTCAAAGGATATCAAACTATGCATTTACCTAAAAATGAGCTTATCGTCTAAAGAAATAGCTCCGTTAATGAATATTTCTTTCCGTGGTGTCGAATTACATTGCTACCGATTACGTAAGAAACTGGAAATTAATCAAGAAACTAATCTTTCCAATTTTATGAATAACATATAATAAGGTTGTTCTTTTTTAAAAATTCATTTTTTTACGATTCAAATTTTCATAAAATACTATTTTTTTAAGCTTCATCACTACTACATCATTGGTCTTTTATGTTGATAGGTTTTTTTGATTTAATTAACATTTTAAAAACTTGAAAATCAAATTTTTATAAAAATAAAAATAAAATTTGATGTGGTTTTGTAGTAGATTAAATGTAATCACTATAACGTTGTAATTGGTACATTTGTTTCAATATTAACTTATCCAAACAAAACTTATGAAAAATATCGTTGTAGTTTTATTACTTCTATTTTTTCCAACACTCATTTTTTCCCAATCCATAAGTGGGAAAGTTGTTGATGAAAAAGGTGCGGCTCTCATTGGAGCTAACATTGTTAACACCACCTTAAGCACAAGTTCAGTTACAGACATTGATGGTGCGTTTAAATTAAAAGCCAATCCTGGTGATGACCTAAAGGTATCAATGATAGGATTTGCAACTAAGATTGTAAAAGCGAGTTCAACAATGAACATCGTGTTAACCGAAGAGTCCAATACACTTACCGAAGTAGTGGTTATTGGTTACGGAACTAGAAAAAAAATAGATAATACCACATCTATTACTTCTTTAAATGCAGATGATGTTACTAAAACCAAAGTTCTAAACGCATCACAAGCTATTCAAGGTAAAGCGGCTGGAGTTCAGGTGGTTTCGTCTGATTCACCAGGAAGCACTCCAACAGTTGTTATCAGAGGTTTAGGTACAGCGTTAGGAGGAAGAAGCCCTTTATTTGTTGTTGATGGTATGCCAACCGAAAACATAAATAACATCAATGCAAATGATATTACCTCTTATGAAATTTTAAAAGATGCTTCTTCTTTAGCAATCTATGGTAATAGAGCGGCTAATGGTGTAATTATTATTACAACCAAAAAAGGAAAAGGAAACAAATTGAATGTAGAATATGAATCGTTTATGGGGTTCAGATCTCCATTAAGTGTGGTGAAAATGGCAGGTAGTAACAAGTATTCTTATTATACTAATGCTGCTTTATCTTCAACTACTTTTTCTCAAGATCAACCTATTAACACAGATTGGTTTAAAGAAATTACCAGAACAGGGAATTATTCTCAAAACAATATCTCAATTTCTGGAGCTTCAGAAAGTGTAAAATACTTCTTTAGTTTAGGATATTATGATGAAAAAGCGGTATTAAAAGGATTGGATTACAGTCGTTTGACTTTTAGAAATAACAATGAATATACAATATCAAAAAAATTAAAAATAAATCAAAATTTTAGTTTAGGATATACTCATTCAACTCCAAAACCATTCTCTGCTTTTACAAATGCTTACAAACAATCTCCAATTGTGCCAGTTTATTTTCCAAGCGGACAATACGGAGTTTCTTTTGTAGGGGATAATGGATTTGCTTCTCCTACAGGTTCTTCTTTTAACAATGTTGGAAATCCAGTTGCTCAATTGAACTTTTTTGACGAACAACAAAAAAGTATTTTGATGCAAGGTGGTTTGAAATTGGATTATGAAATTGTAAAAGGTTTGAAATTTACTTCGCAATTTAACGGTGAATATTATTCATGGAAAAACTATAACTTCGAAGATACCAAAGCTATTTGGTTGGCAGCCGACCCAACACGTGTAGAAGCAAATTATCCAGCAACATCCAATCAGAATTTGTTGACTAAAGGAAAAGTAGATTATTTCAATTGGAATTTATCAAACTATTTTACTTACAATAAAGTTTTTAATAATATTCACGATGTAGAATTGATGGCGGGTATAGAAGCTTCAACGATTGGAAGTAGAGATAATACTGCCTTTTCGCTAAAAAATGTGAATTCTAATTCAAATTATTGGTCGTTAAGTGGAGTTGATTATGCCTCTAATGTAACTAGTTTAACTAACTCGCTTTCTAACGAAAGAAGATTGAATTCATATTTTGGTAGATTTCAATACAAATTAATGAATAAATACTTGTTAACTGGTACCATCAGAAGAGATGGCTCTTCGCAATTTGCTAAAGATTATCGCTGGGGAACATTCCCATCGTTTGGTATTGGATGGATTATTTCAAAAGAAGATTTCATGGCTAATGTTAAAGGAATCAACTTATTGAAATTGAGAGGAGGCTGGGGTAAATTAGGAAATCAAAATGTTCCTTTAAACAGACAATCTTTTACTTCTGGATTGAATACTTATTTAGGTGGCTCTATCTTATATACGGGAACAACAGTCAATTCACAAGTTGATCCAAGTTTATCTTGGGAGGTAACTCAAGAGACTTCTGCTGGCTTAGATTTCGAATTGTTGAATAGAAAGCTTAAAGGGACATTTGATGTGTATAACAAAAACACCAATAACTTAATCCTAGATACTAGACCTTATATCACTTCTGGAGTTAGTAATAGTTCTCCTGCACATGTGGGCGAGGTTTCTAACAAAGGTTACGAGATTGCTTTGCGTTGGGATGATAAAATCACTGATAAACTAAGCTATTTTATTGGTGGAAATTTCTCAACAAATAAAAATAGATTAGAGAGTTTGAAAAACGGAACCTTAGCTCCATTGCAAGGTGGTGGTTTAGGTAATGGTCAATACACAAAATTGTTAGACAATAGTTCAATTGGTCAACCTTTAGGAAGTTTTTACTTGTATGAATATGCTGGTGTAGATAGCGCAACAGGCGCTATGTTGTATTACAAAGCTGATGGTACAACTGCTACTCAGGGTTCTTTAGTAGAAGCAGATAGAAAATATGTTGGTTCTATTTTACCAAACTCAACTTATGGAATTTCATTGGGAGTTAATTATCAAAATTTTGATTTATCGGTTGATACTTACGGAACTATTGGAAGTAAAGTTTATAACGGAAAAAAAGCGCAACGTTTTTCAGGTGAAAATATTGAAGATGGTGTTGCTACCAATTTCTGGACCTTAAACAACACTAGTTCTACAAATCCAGGAGCATTTAATCAAGTTCCAGTTGCTTCAACTTATTATCTTGAATCTGGTGATTTCTTGAGGGTTAATAACATTACTTTAGGGTATAAAATACCAGTAAAAAATAGTGTTATAACAGCTGCTAGGATTTACTTTAACGCAATTAACCCGTTTATTGTTAAAAAATTCTCTGGATTTACACCTGAATTAAATGGTGACGGAAATCCATATGGAAGCCAAGGTGTTGAATTAGACGCCTATCCATCATTAAAATCATTTGTATTTGGTGTTAACTTAAAATTTTAAAATTATGAAAAAGATATTAATATCAGTGACTGTTTTGTCGGTTTACTTTTTTTCAGGTTGTTCCAATGATTTTTTGGATGTAAATCAAACTGAAAATATTTCTACGGCAGATTTAGCCCTATTCAATAATGATGAAGGAGCAAAGAGTTTTGTAACTTCAGTATACAACAAGTTTTTAGATTGGAATATGACTTCCTTTTCTTGGAATGGTATGTCTAGTATTGCCTCAGACGACGCCGATAAAGGTTCTTCACCTGGTGATACAGGAACTGATAAAGACTTGATGGATGCCTTAACTTACAATGCTTCCAGTTTGTCTGTAGGTGAAGTCTTTGAAGCGAATTACGATGGAATAAATCGTTGTAATCAAGCCTTGTATTACATTCCGCAATTAGATCAGGCAGATGCTAATTTGAAAGCAAGATTAATAGGTGAAGCCAAATTTTTAAGAGCTTTTATGTATTTTACTTTGGTTAAATGTTATGGTGGGGTTCCAATTGTAGATCATATTCCAAATCCCTCTTCAGAAGAAGATAGAGTAATGCAATTAACTCGTAAATCTAAAGCAGAAGTATACGCTTTTATTGAACAAGATTTGAATGATGCAATTGCAGCTTTACCAAACAAAGCGGCTTATCCTTCTTCAGAAAAAGGAAGAGCTTCTCAAGGTGCTGCCTATGCTTTATTAGCTAAAGTTTCATTATACCAACAAAAATGGCAACAAGTTATAGATAATTGTAATTTAGTTTCAGGGTATTCACTTTCTCCAAACTATGCTACTATGTTCCAATTAGCAGGTGAAAACGATAATGAATCAATTTTTGAAATTCAAGGTGTTGGTTCTACTCCTGCAAAAGGAGTTCAAGGATATTCAGTTTCTCAAGGTGCTCGTGGCGCTGGAGGATGGGGTTGGGGCTTCAATACACCTACTTTGAGTTTAGTTAATGCCTACGAGCCAGGTGATGTAAGAAAAGATGCAACCATCATTTTTGCAGGAACCACTTTATACGATGGAAGAGTGGTTCCAACAACGGTTGAAAATCCAAGATACAATTACAAATGTTATTCTTCCGCTTATACTGATGCTTGGGAGACCGACACTAATATTAAATATTTAAGATATGCAGAAGTATTGTTAATGAAAGCTGAGGCTCTTAATGAATTAGGACAAACATCTGCGGCAATTCCATTATTGAATCAAGTAAGAAATAGAGCTGGTTTAGGTGGTACAACTGCTTTATCACAATCGGATGTTAGAGTTGCTATTTGGAAAGAACGCAGAGTAGAATTAGCTTTTGAGCATGATAGATTCTTTGATTTAGTAAGAACTGGTCAGGCACAAGCAGCTTTGGCGGCAGATGGTAAAACATTTGTGGTTGGTAAACATGAAGTTTTCCCATTACCTCAAAAATTCATCAATCAAGCTAACGGATTATCAAATCAAAATCCTGGATATTAATTCTTAAAAAACTTAAATATGAAAAATAGTAATAAATTTATTTTCTTATTTGCTTCTGTAATAGCTTCACAGTTTTTTGTGAGTTGTACCAAAGATAGCATTGATAAAGAAAACAGTCCAATTCCTTATGAGTCTATTGGTGGCTATGAAAATTCAGATGAAATCGCTCCGGACAACTTATTGGTAAAATGTAGTTTTGAAAACACTATTGATGATTCTAAAAGCGGAATTACCAATGGTGTAGGCACCAATGTAACGTATGCAGCTGGAGTTAAAGGAAATGCATATCAAGGCTCTGCAAGTTCTTTTATTGCCTATAACAATGTAGCTAATTCTTTAGTTTCTTTAAAAAGTATTACGGTTTCTACCTGGATTAAAACCAATCCTCATACTGGTGGAGCACAATCTTTATTTATGTTGCCAAAAACTACCGATTTTTGGGGTAATATTTTTAGTTTAATTGAAGGAACTGGTCCAGCTAATACCATGTTGTTGAAAAATCACCTTCAAAAAGATGTTACACCAAGTATTCCTTGGTCTGGTCAATGGATTGTACATGATGGTTCAAACCTTTTAAACGGGATGTTTGGCACATGGAAACATTTAGTTTGGACTTACAATGCAACAACTTCAACTTATAGTATTTATGTTGATGGCCAGAAAATTGCTATACCAGATTCATTAGCAAAACGATATACTAACGATCCTGCTTCAGGAGGTGTAGGATATGGTGATTTAGCAAATTCGGATGTTTCTAAATTTATTATCGGTGGATACCAACAACATTTAGGTGCTCCTTGGAGTGCTCCTGATGGATGGATGTTAAATTACACTGGATTGATGGATGAATTTAGAATGTATAATACAGCTCTTTCAGATAATGATGTACGTTCATTGTATTTGCTAGAGAAAGATAATAGGTAGGTTTTATTTTGTTTATACACACCCGATTTGTTGGTACTTCGGGTGTGTATTTTTTTATAAATTAATTTTAATTACATGATAATGAAGGGTCTTATTTATTTATTCTTTTTTTCAAGTCTGCTAAACTCTTGCTCTTCATCTTCAAATACAGATGGTTCAGGAGGAACTCCTTTACCGACTAATCCAACAACTCCAATAACACCTTTAACGGATGCTGAAGCGTTAGACATGGTTCAAAAAGATGCGCTAAAATATTTTTGGGATTATGCTGAAACTAATTCAAAGTTGGCTAGAGAACGTTATCATACCGATAATCCAAGTTTTGAATCCAATATTGTTACCACTGGCGGTTCTGGATTTGGTTTGATGAGTATTGTTGTAGGTGTAGAACGAGGTTTTGTTCCAAGAGGAGAAGCAGTTTCTAGACTTACTACAGCGTTAACTTTTTTACAAAATGCTGATCGATTTCACGGAGCATGGTCGCATTGGATTGATGGAAATACAGGTCATGTAATTCCGTTTGGCACTATGGACAATGGTGGTGATATAGTGGAAACTTCATTTTTATGTCAAGGTTTATTAACCGTAAGAGAGTATTTTAAAAATGGAAATGCCACCGAACAAGCCTTAGCAACTCAAGCCGATAATTTGTGGAAAGGTGTAGAGTTTGATTGGTATACTAAAGGAGAAAATGCAATGTATTGGCATTGGTCTCCTAATTATGGTTGGCAAATGAATTTCAAATTAGAAGGGTACAACGAATGTTTAATTGCTTACGTTTTAGGAATGTCTTCGCCAACACATTCTATTCCTCCGGCCGCTTATCATGAAGCATGGGCGAGAAACGGAAGTATAGTAAATGGGAGTTCACAATACGGTATTCCTGTAATTTTTAATTATAATGGGGCTACTGGTAATGTTGGTCCTCTATTTTGGTCGCACTATTCTTACCTTGGTTTAGATCCAAGAGGGCTTTCCGACCAGTATGCAAATTACTGGTCATTAACGCAAAATCATTCTAAAATCATCAATCAATATTGTATTGCAAATCCGCATCAATTTGCAGGGTACTCTGAAAAATGTTGGGGATTAACAGCTAGTTATTCTAGAAATACGGATGGTACAACGGGTTATTCGGCTCACCAACCTAATAACGATTTGGGTGTCATTTCACCAACCGCTGCGTTATCATCATTTCCTTATACACCAACAGAGTCGATGAAATTTCTTCATTATTTATACGATGAAAAACGAAGCACTTATGTTGGAATTGCGGGACCTTATGATGCATTTTCGCCACAATACAATTGGGTTACACCTCGCTATTTAGCTATAGATCAAGGAACAATTGCACCTATGGTTGAAAATTATAGAACAGGGCTTATATGGAATTTATTCATGCAAGCTCCAGAAGTAAAAACAGGATTACAAGCTTTAGGCTTTTCGTCAACACAACATGGATTTTAAAAAGATATCATGAAAAAGATAGTTTTAATCATTCCTTTTATACTCTTTTTGTCATCAAATTCTTATGCTCAAGAGGTAAAAGCCAATTTTGCAAAAGAAATTAAAGTGAAATTTGAAATGCAATATGTCTTGCAATTACCAACCAATCAGAAAGAAAAATTTCCATTAATTGTATTTCTTCATGGTTCAGGCGAAAGAGGAACTGATTTGGAGATTGTAAAAAATCACAGTCCGTTTACCTATCAAAGTCTAATTAATCAACCGGTTGCGATTCTAGCACCACAATGTCTTGAGAACGTGTGGTGGGATACTAATACCGTTTATCAATTAATTTTAGATATTTCGTCTAAATACAATGTCGATAAAACTAGAATTTACCTAACAGGGTTGAGCATGGGCGGTTGGGGAACTTGGAAATTAGCTGAAGAACATCCTGAACTTTTTGCTGCAGTTGCACCTGTGTGCGGACCAGTAGATCGCCTTTTTCAATTTGAAATAGAAAAACTAAAAAACATGCCCATTCATATTTATCATGGTGCATTAGATGATGTAGTCGACCCAAATCAATCCATAGAAATATACCAAAAACTAATTAAAATAAATCCTACAGCACAATTAACCATTTTTTCAAACGACAATCACAACAGTTGGGATTCAACCTATTCCAATCCTGAGTTTTACAAATGGCTATTGGCACAGCACAAATAAACTAAATATCATAAAATGAAATTCAATAAAGCCCTATATATAGTTGCATTTTCAAGTAGCTTAATTGTCTCTGCACAAAAGAAAAGCACAAAAACGGTTACTTCTAAAGAAAAATTTGTTACCGAGTTAATGGCAAAAATGACGTTAGATGAGAAACTAGGTCAGTTAAACTTACCTGGTTCCGATGATTTTACAACCGGTCAAGCCAAAAGTTCTAACATCGCACAAAAAATACGTGAAGGTAAAGTAGGTGGTTTATTCAACATTAAATCGCTCCAAAAAATTAAAGATGTTCAAAAAATAGCCGTAGAAAATAGCCGATTGAAAATTCCTTTGATTTTTGGAATGGACGTAATTCACGGATACGAAACTACGTTTCCAATTCCATTAGGATTATCATGTACTTGGGATATGAATTTAATTGAGAAAAGTGCTCAAGTTGCTGCCAAAGAAGCTAGTGCCGACGGAATCAACTGGACGTTTTCTCCGATGGTCGACATTTGTAAAGATGCTCGTTGGGGAAGAATTGCCGAAGGTTCTGGGGAAGACGCTTATCTAGGTAGTCAAATAGCCAAAGCTATGGTGAAAGGCTATCAAGGCGATGGAACGTACAAAAATGACAACATTATGTCGTGTGTTAAACATTTCGCCTTATATGGCGCACCTGAAGCTGGCCGTGATTACAATACAGTAGATATGAGCAAAATCAGAATGTATAATGAATATTTTCCACCCTATAAAGCTGCAGTAGATGCTGGGGCTGGTTCGGTAATGGTTTCTTTTAACGAAATTGACGGAATTCCAGCAACCGGAAACAAATGGTTGTTAACTGATGTACTTCGTAAGCAATGGGGTTTCAAAGGTTTTGTAGTGACCGATTTTACAGGTATCAATGAAATGATAGAACACGGTATGGGGGATTTGCAAAATTGTTCGCAATTGGCATTGAACGCTGGTGTTGAAATGGATATGGTGGGAGAGGGTTTCTTAACAACACTTAAAAAATCATTAGCAGAAGGTAAAGTCACTCAAAGAGAGATTGACAACGCATGCCGATTGATTTTAAATGCCAAATACGATTTAGGATTGTTTGATAATCCCTATAAATACTTGGATGAAAACCGTCAAAAAGTTGATATATTCAATAAAGAAAATAGAGCAATTGCCCGAAATATAGCTTCTCAATCTTTGGTTTTGTTAAAAAATGAAAATCAAATGTTGCCTTTGAAAAAGTCAGGTACTATAGCAGTAATCGGACCTTTAGCAGATGCAAAAGAAAATATGGCAGGGACGTGGAGTGTCGCAACCAAACAAGAAAATTCAATTTCACTTTTAGCTGGAATTCAAGAAGTTGCTGGAACTAATACTAAAGTGCTGTATGCTAAAGGTTCTAATCTAGATTACGATGCTACTTTTGAAGAAAATGCTACTATGTTTGGTAAAACATTGCACCGGGACAACAGAACTAAAGAAGAATTAATTGCAGAAGCCTTAAAAATTGCCAATCAATCAGACGTGATTGTAGCGGCACTTGGAGAATCTTCAGAAATGAGTGGCGAATGTACGAGCAGAACCAATCTCGACATTCCGCAAGCACAAAAAGATTTGCTAAACGAATTATTGAAAACCGGAAAACCAGTTGTTTTAGTCTTGTTTGATGGACGTCCGTTAGTGATTGTTGATGAAAATAAAACGGTTCCAGCTATACTAAATGTGTGGTTTGCAGGTTCAGAAGCCGGTCTCGCTATAGCCGACGTGTTGTTTGGCGATGTAAATCCTTCGGGTAAATTGACAACAACATTCCCAAGAAGTGTAGGGCAAATTCCAATTTTCTACAGTCATAAAAATACCGGAAGACCTTTATCTAACAAAGAAGGAAAGTTTGAAAAATTCCGTTCTAATTATATTGACGAACGCAACGAACCTTTGTTTCCATTCGGATTCGGATTGAGTTATACCACATTTACTTATGGAAAAGTAACTGCTTCATCAGATAAATTAACGGCAAACGGCACATTAAAAGTTGCTGTTGAGGTTACCAATACAGGGAAGTTTGATGGAAAAGAAGTGGTTCAATTATATACAAGAGATTTAGTTGGTTCAGTTACACGTCCTGTTAAAGAATTAAAGGGATTCCAAAAAATTGAATTAAAAAAAGGAGAAACCAAAACGGTAATTTTTACAATTGGGGTAGAAGATTTAAAATTCTACAATTCTGATTTAAAGTTTGTTGCTGAACCAGGTAGATTTCAAGCGTTTATCGGAGCTAATTCGGATACCGATAATAAAATAGAATTTGAGTTAGTTAAATAAATTGGTTATGCATCTTGAGAAGCCCTTTAGTGATTTTGCTAAAGGGTTTTTTCTAAAAAACTGATTTAGATATTTTATCTTTATCAAAAATTTAAAAAAATGAAGAAAATCATGTCTCTTGCATTTCTATTGGTCTTATCAATAGTTCATGCTCAAAGTGTTCAATCTCCATCCAAGAATATAACTATAACCTTTAAAGTTACTAGTGATGGAATTCCAACGTATGCAGTAAGTTATAAAAACAAACCTATTGTAAACGAAAGTAGCTTGGGAATAGAGTTAAAAGATGCACCCAGTCTAGCTAGTAATTTCCGAATAGATAGTATTGGTCAGAGAAAAGTTAATGAAACTTGGCAACCAGTTTTGGGCGAACAGTCCAATATCAAAAATAATTATAACGAAATGACTGTCGCTCTTTCGCAAACGTCAACCAACAGAAAGATCAATCTTGTTTTCAGGGTTTTTGACGAAGGTGTAGCATTTCGCTTTGATTTTCCTAAGCAAGACAAACTCAATTATTTTATTATTTCGGATGAAAAATCGCAGTTTAACTTAACAGGAGATCACAAAACATTTTGGCTTCCTGGAGATTACGACAGTCAAGAATATCCTTATACTGAAACTAAATTATCTGAAATCAACAATTCTAAAATAGACCGAAATAACGGTATAGCTTTAAAATCCATTCAAGATAATTTTCGTGTACAATCGCCTTTAATGATGAAATCGGCAGACGGCATTTACATTAATATCTTCGAAGCTGCAGTAGTAAATTATCCAGTGATGCATTTGAATGTTAAGCCAAGTGAGTTCAAATTGACGTCTAATTTAGTTCCGAATGCAATTGGTGATAAAGCCTATTTGCAAACCCCATGTGTTTCGCCATGGAGAACCATCATGATTAGTGATGATGCTCGAGATATTGTGGGCTCCAAAATGATTTTAAATCTAAATGAACCTTGTAAAATTAAAGACGTTTCGTATATCAAACCGATGAAATACGTTGGAATTTGGTGGGAAATGCATGTAGGAAAATCAACTTGGGATTATGCGGGTAGTCAGAATGCTCAAAATGCTGCTGGGAATTTAATCCCGACTGGCAAACACGGGGCTACAACAGAAAACACTAAAAGATACATCGATTTTGCTGCCAAAAATGGTTTTGATGGCGTTTTAGTGGAAGGTTGGAATGTAGGTTGGGAAGATTGGTTTGGAAATTGGAAAGAAAATGTATTCGATTTTACAACGCCTTATCCCGATTTTGATTTGAAACAAGTGAATGACTATGCCAAATCAAAAGGCATAAAAATGATTATGCACAATGAAACTTCAGGTTCTGTAGCCAATTTTGAAAGACATTTAGACCGTTCGTTTGAATTGATGAAAGAATATGGTTATCCTGCTGTTAAAACAGGTTATGTGGGCAGAATTATCCCACGTGGTGAGTTTCATGACGGACAAGCAATGGTCAATCATTTTAATTATGTAGCGCAACGTGCTGCCGATTATAACTTGATGGTAAATTCACACGAAAGTTCACGACCAACAGGTTACGGAAGAACGTATCCAAATTATATCGCTGCGGAAGCTGCACGTGGTAATGAGTTTAACGCTTGGAGTGTTGGAAACCCACCAATGCACGAAACGATATTGCCATTCACTAGATTGTTAGGTGGTCCTATGGATTACACGCCTGGTATTTTTGAAATAAAAATGAGCTATTACGACAAATCCAAAACGGAACAAGTTCATACTACTTTAGCCAAACAATTGGCTTTGTACTTAACTATGTATTCGCCGTTGCAAATGGCCGCCGATTTACCTGAAAATTATGAGAAATACCCAGATGCTTTTCAGTTTATTAAAGATGTTGCAGTAGATTGGCAGGAATCGAAGTATTTAGAAGCTGAACCAGGTGATTATTTAACGGTTGCTCGTAAAGAGAAAAACGGAGAACGTTGGTTTTTGGGAGCAATCACGGATGAAAATGCTAGAACTACCGAAATCAAATTGGATTTCTTATCGCCAAACAAAAAATACAAAGCCATTATTTATCAAGATGGTAAAACGGCCGATTGGAAAAATAATCCAATCAATTATGACATAAAAACAATGGAAGTGACTTCTAAATCTAAAATCAAATTGGTTTTAGCCAATGGAGGAGGAACGGCCATTAGTTTTCAACCAATTTAAGCGTATAAATATAATTTAGTTTGGAGCATTTTACTAGACTCACAGATGATTTAACCATCATTTTGTGAGTTGGTAAAATGTGAACTTGAATGTAGCTATTTAAAATAACACGTTCCTATCATGAAAAAATATTTTTCTATCTTTTCGTTGTTGTTGATTTTTTCAATTGAAGGTAATGCCCAACAAAAAACTTATTGCAATCCCATCAATATTGATTATGGATATTGCCCAATTCCAAATTTTGTAACCCAAGGAAAACACCGTGCTACAGCCGATCCAGTAATTGTAAATTTTAAAGGAAAATACTTTCTCTTTTCAACCAATCAATGGGGTTATTGGTGGAGCGATGATATGAGCAATTGGAATTTTGTTTCCAGAAAGTTTCTAAAACCTGATGCTGATGTTTATGACGAATTGTGTGCGCCAGCCGTATTTGTTATGAAAGATGAAATGTATGTCATTGGTTCTACGCACGGACCAAATTTTGCGTTGTGGAAAAGTAAAAACCCCACTAAAGATGAATGGGAAATTGCCATAGATAATTTTAAAGTAGGCGCTTGGGATCCTGGTTTTTTGTATGACGAAGAAAAAAATAAGTTGTTTTTGTATTGGGGTTCGAGTAATGAATTTCCAATTATGGGAACCGAAATTGACTTAAAAACCATGCAATCGGATGGTAATGTAAAACCTTTAATTTCCTTACATCCCGAAGATCATGGTTGGGAACGCTTTGGCGAATACAACGACAATACTTTTTTGCAACCTTTTATGGAAGGTGCTTGGATGACCAAACACAACGGAAAATATTATTTGCAATATGGCGCGCCAGCCACCGAATTTAGTGGGTATGCTGATGGCGTTTTTGTAAGTAACGAACCTTTAGATGGTTTTGGATATCAAAAACACAATCCGTTTTCCTATAAACCCGGTGGATTTGCGAGAGGTGCTGGTCATGGTGCCACATTTACAGATAATTTTAATAATTATTGGCATGTTTCTACAATAGCGATTGGTGTGAAAAATAATTTTGAACGTCGTATCGGAATTTGGCCTGCAGGTTTTGATAAAGAAGACATACTGTATTGCAACACAGCTTATGGTGATTACCCTACCTTGTTGCCTCAAAAAGATGCCAATCATTTAGAAAGTTTATTTTCGGGTTGGATGTTACTGAATTACAACAAACCGGTTCAAGTTTCTTCTACTTTAGGAGGTTATCAGGCTAATTTAGGTGTTGATGAAGATATTAAAACATATTGGTCGGCCAAAACTGGAGCAACTGGTGAATGGTTTCAAACCGATTTAGGAGAGATTTCAACTATCAATGCTATTCAAATTAATTATGCCGATCAAGAGGCCGAATTTATGGGAAAAACATTCGATAAATTTCATCAATATAAGATTTGGGCTTCTAATGATGGAAAAAAATGGACACTTTTGATTGATAAAAGTAAGAACAAAAAAGATGTTCCACATGATTATATCGAGTTAACGACAGCAGCAAAAGCAAGGTTTTTAAAAATTGAAAATGTTAAAATGCCTTCAGGTAAATTTGCTTTAAGTGGATTCAGAGTGTTTGGAAAAGGAGCTGGAGCACAACCAAAAGCGGTTGAAAATTTTATTCCGTTGAGAGCTGATCCAAACAAATTCGGAGAACGCAGAAGTGCTTGGCTTAAATGGTCTCAAAATCAAGATGCTGATGGCTATGTGATTTACTTCGGAAAATCGCCAAACAAGTTGTATGGAAGTATTATGGTGTACGGTAAAAACGAATATTTCTTTACAGGAATGGACCGAACGGATGCTTATTATTTTCAAATTGAAGCATTCAATTCCAATGGAATTAGCGTTCGTAGTGAAATTATAAAAGCCGAATAAGTGCTGTTTATCAACAACCGCAAACGTTGTATTTTTATGAAAATTTCACAAAAACGCTACAAAGAAAACGTTTTCGTTGATAACTATATGGGGTTATTACAACTAGCAAAATGATATAAATGTATATTTAACAAAAATTTAGCCGTGTAATTTTATCACTTTCTCACTATTTAGATGATAAAATAGGATATTGCTAATATCATTTTTAACCAACTTTAAACCAAACTATTTAATTATGAGTTCAGAACAAACTAAATCAAACAATTCAGCTTTGTATACGCTGATTACTGTTTTCTTCTTTTGGGGATTTATTGGCGCCTCAAATGGAGTTTTTATTCCTTTTTGTAAAGCCAAATTTAACCTAGACCAATTTCAAAGTCAGTTAATTGATTTTGCTTTTTACGGCGCTTATTATATTGGAGCCTTGTTACTATTTGTTTTTAGTAGTATGGTAAATCGCGATATTTTAAACGGATGGGGTTTTAAAAAAGGAATTATCAATGGTTTGTTGATCAGTACTTTTGGGGCTGCTTTTATGATTTTTGCAGTAACTCAAGGAAGTTATTTATTGATATTGGCGGCTTTGTTTGTTGTGGCTTTAGGTTTTTCATTGCAACAAACCTCGGCACAACCTTTTGCAGCATCTTTGGGAGAAGTACATACTGCTTCCAACCGATTGAACTTGGCTGGAGGAATCAATTCTTTTGGAACAACCATTGGGCCTTTGGTGGTTTCAGCAGCATTATTTGGGGTTATTGCAGGTGTGAATGAAGATTATATTAAAGAGTTTGCTCAGAAGGCCAATTCATTAGATAAAATGGAAGTTTTATATGTGTTTGTAGGTGGATTATTTTTATTAGCTGCGGCATTATTTTATTTTTCTAAAAAGTTACCTGCTGGAAAAAGTGATGCTACATTTGAGCCAGCAAGCAAAGCAATGAAAACACTGATTGCAATTACAGCCATATTAGTGGTCATTTTTGGCTATATTTTTTCTCGTTATTCGGATGCAGATTTCATCAAACATTTTATTGATAATAAAGAAAAAGACTTTTTGGGATTGGGACTAACAATAACTACTTTATTGGTTATTGTATTTGGATTGTTATTTGCCAATTCTAGAGCACAAAAAAGTCCAGAAGGTTGGGGAGCTATGAAGTATCCGCAATTGGTTTTGGGAATGTTAGGTATCTTTACCTATGTAGGTGTTGAAGTTACTATTCAGAGTAATTTGGGCGAATTATTAAAAACTGATGTGTTTGGTAAGATTACAGGTTCTGCATTAGCACCTTATATTTCGATGTATTGGGGAAGTTTGATGATTGGTCGTTGGGCAGGAGCGATTTCGGTTTTTAATCCATCGAATTCAGTTCGCAAAATATTATTGGTGGTTGTTCCTTATGTTGCATTTGGAGTAGTACTTTTTGTAAATCATATTTCAGGACAAGATGTTGGACCATTGTATGCCTATGCAGCAGTGGTTGCTTTTCAAGTAGCTGGATTTTTCTTAGGACAAGACAAACCGTCCAGAACGTTACTGATTTTTGGTTTGATGGGAATGATTGCCATGACTATTGGTTTGTTTTCAACAGGCACATTAGCCATTTATGCTTTTATGAGTGGAGGTTTGTTTTGTAGTATCATGTGGCCCGCTATTTTCTCGTTAGCCATCACAGGTTTAGGAAAATATACGTCTCAAGGGTCGGCTTTTTTAGTGATGATGATTTTGGGTGGTGGCATTATTCCGCCGTTACAAGGTAAAATCTCGGATATTATCGGAATTCACCAGTCGTATTTTATTCCCGTGATTTGTTTTGCTTACTTAGCGTATTATGGCTTTGTAGTCAAAGGAATTTTGAAGAAACAAAATATAGATGTCGATTCGATTGAAGCTTCTGGCGGACACTAATTGAAGTATATATCCTTAAAAAAAACTCCGAAAGACATGTCTCTTTCGGAGTTTTTTTTAGTGTTTAGCGTTTGCTGTTTAGCCCCGATAGGAGCTAGCTGCCGTGCAGCGCGGATAGCGGGAATACCGATTACAAGAACGCCCGAGCCTTTCGCTTCTACTATTTATTCCATTCTATTTTGCGAGAAAAATACATTACGGCGGCTAGGATCAGGAACAGACCGATTGAACCGACTAAAAGTGCATAATCTTCCAATTGGATGATGACGTAGATGAAGGTGTAGAGTACAGAAAGTGCGATACCGATAAAGGCTGGGAATTTTTTATCCTTTAAAATAGAGATGGAATAGAGCGAAATGAGTACGACAACAGCCGTTCCTGCAATAGCGTAGGCGAAGCTAAAACTACTGTGTTCGGTGATCGAAATGAGTAACGTGTAGAACATGATAAGTGCAATTCCGATCATGACATATTGAAAAATATGGATGCTGATTTTGCTGATGGATTGAATCAGGAAAAAGATGAGAAAGGTAAGTCCGATGACTAAAAAACCGTATTTAGAAGCGCGTTCGTTTTGTTGGTATTCGTCGACTGGCGTTATAAAATCGACGGCAAAGGCGTATTTAGACAAATTGGGAAGTGATTCAAAATTTTCTTGAGCAAATGGTCGGTTGAAGTGCGAAATTTTCCAATTGGCTTCAAACCCTTTATCGGTAATTTGTTTGTCGTTTGGGATGAAATTTCCGTTAAAATTGGGTGATGCCCAGTTGGAAGTCATTTTGGCGTTGGTTGCTTTTCCGATAGGAGCAATGCTAATGCGTTTGCTTCCGTTGTAGGTAATATTGACCTTGAAGTTCGTGTTTTTTATGGCGTTAAAATCGATATAACCTGTTTCTAACGATTCGATGGTATCGTTGGCTTGATTGGTGCGAATGGGTTCAAACGTATAGCTGGTTGCGCCAATTTTGATTTTGACTTCGTCTTTGACACTTTTTAAATTGGTGGTACGAATGACGATAGAAGCTTTAGTCCAAAATATGTTTTCGTTGGGTACGTTTTTTTTGCTGAAATTGGGTTGTGCATACGTACCGTCGAATTGCATTTTGGTGGTAAACACATTCGATTTGTAAATACTTCGTTGTAAGGGCGTTTTGATGTCGGTGCTTGTAGTATTATTGAGTGTTTCTGGAAAAAAATAGGCATGTTCTATTTGTAATGTGATGGGGTCTTTGTAGGGAATTTTTAAGATTGGTCCGTAAAAGTAGACACTTTCGCCCCATTTGGAAGTCGTTTCGGCAACGACTTCTTTCTGACGAAGATTGCGTTCTACAATTAAGTCTTGCACGAAGCTTAATGGGATGAGTAAGAATAACGATAGCATTCCGACCATGATCATTTTGGCAGTTGTTGATTGAAAGAAACTAGGTCTAGTTTCGAATTCTGGATGTTCCATGATGTATTGATTTAAGTGTTAATTTGTTATAAGGTTTCCGCTACGATTCTCACATACACAAAGGCAATAGGAATGTTCGCTAGAAGAATGAGTATTTTGATGATGTAATATTCTTGATGATTCAGTTGTGTAAACAGTAGAAAGGAAAGATAAAGGAGCATGATAAGATTAACTATGAAAGCAATAACTACATAGTATACTCCGATTTCAATGATTGTTTCATTGTGTAATAAGACTTGTAAAATCAGTAAAAGCGTTCCAATGGTAAAAGAACCAACAGCCAATTGTGTAGAGAAGATACCGGTAGCGTTTTGATATTGTTTTTTGGTCATAATTCAGAATATTTATTTAGAAATAGATTTTTTGAACAACAATGAAAAATAAATGAATATTCCAAAATGAACTGAAAAAGCTAATGTTTTCCAGTTTAGCAATTCGATGAAAATCGATTCAGATAATTGAAACGGATTGCTGATTATATCCCAACTATTGAAGCGTAATATTCTTCCAAGATAGATTCCGAAGCCACATAAAAGGCAAATAGTAGGAATTAAAAAGGGTTTTATTTTATTTGGAATATTGGACTCGAATGTACTTTCAAAGTCAATAATGGAGAGGATTCCCAATACAAATCCACCAATAGCAAAGGAAGAAATGATGATTAAATCTAAATAAAAGATAGTTCCAGTAGATCGTACAACATGAACTAAGTCGGTGATGATATAAAACGAATTGGGTAAGAATAAAAGCCAACAAAACTGCAGAATACCAATTTTAAATTTGGAATGTATTTGAATGAAATTGATTTTCAAATAGGATATTATTGCATAAGGAATTAAAGCTAAAAACAGATTCCAAATTAAGAAAAAGAGGTATATAGAATTTGTTATTTTAGCTCTGAAAAGTAATAATGAAAAGCAATATCCAGTGAAAAGTAGCAGTACTTTATTTATTTTTTTATGATTTTCGAAAAGTTTGACGAATAGTTCCATAGTTATTTGATATTAAAAGTGGATTGTATTGTTTTTAGTGGAATTGGTAACATTTTTTGAAAGTCTAAATAATGAAACGCATGTGCTAGTTTGCCTCTTTGATAAGATTTGATAAAACTGTTAAGTTCAAAAGGGTAGAAGAGTAAGCCTGTGGCGATGACAATGAATACAAACGGACTTTTTTTTCCGTTGCCTAACAAATAGAATTGCATGTCTATTTCATCTTTTACGGTTATGCCGACATCAATGAGTACATGATAGGCGTCGTGTTCTTCCAAACTTTCTTGAATGTTGAAATTGTATTTCAGCAAGAAACAACCGTAGTGAAATCCGAGACTGTCTTGTGGGTATTTAAGTAAATCTTGAATGGATACGTTCCAAGCTTTACTGTTTTTGAATAGCATTTGATAGGGAACTTTAATGATTCGGTAGAGTGTTTCGATGAGTAGTTCTTTCATAATAATTATTTTAAAAGTACTTTGTTTTTCAAAGTAAATAGATAAAAAAATAGTTTAACTTTTTGAGATTAATTTTTCAAGCGCATCAATATGATCTTTAAAGGCTTTTTTTCCATCTTGTGTGGCGATATAGCGTGTATTAGGTTTTTTACCAATAAATTGTTTTTCAATTTGAATGTAATTTTCAGCTTCCAATGCTTTGGTATGAGAGGCAAGGTTGCCGTCGGTAACTCCGAGTAGTTCCTTCAGCATATTAAAATCGGCACTTTCATTTACCATCAATACCGACATGATTCCCAAACGAATTCGGTGATCAAAAGCTTTATTGATGTTTTGTATGATGGTTTTCATTTTGCCGTTGTTGTTGGGTACAAATTTACTCTAATTTCTTTCGTATTTAAAATACATAATACTTCCATATAAAATGTGACACACCCCAAAACCTAATGCCCAAAATAAGAGCCCGTAACCAGTGTAATAAGTAGCAAACAATCCAATTACAATTAGCGTTAATCCTAAATACCGTACATCTCTAAAAGTATGCTTACTGGCATTCACACATCCCAATCCGTAGAAAAGTAACGTTATTGGCGCTATGAGACCGTAATATTCTTTTTGCAAAAGGATTAAAGCAAAGATTCCGCCGGTATTCAATGGAATGCCAAAATTGATTAAAAGGCGTTTGGATGAATCGTTCCACAGGCGCTCTCCTTGTTTTTTAGCTTTCGATGAACTTAAAACAAAACCCGTAATTATTGATAGTACAATAACTGCTATGGCAATTAGAAGTAGTTTTATTGTTATTTCTTGTTCGTTTAAAGTTAGAGCGCCTTGTTCTAATCTGCCTCCTAATTTATTATACGAAGGCAGAATGGTATTTGCGATGTAAGCGCCTATCAATGCATAAATTCCAGCCAATATTCCAGATAAACCACTTAAGGATAAAAATTGGGATGATTTAGACATCATTTGCTTGATGTCTTGAATGTCTTTTAAATAATCTTTTGTCTCCATATAAAAGTACTTTGAAATACAAAGTAAATAAATAATATTTGTAAAACCAAATGTTTTTTAATTTATTTTTGAAAGAAATTAATTACCATGAAGAAAGTTGCCTTTTTACTGCTATTACAATCTACAGTATTATTGTCTCAAAACAGTGATGAAACGATGTTGAAGGAGATATACAGAACCGCTTTGACCGAGAGTCATTGTTATTCGTGGTTAGACGATTTATCCAACAAAGTTGGACAACGTTTGTCTGGTTCAAAAGGAGCAGAGCAAGGCGTTTTGTATACCAAACAACAATTAGAAACTTTAGGATTGGATCGTGTTTATTTGCAAGAAGTGATGGTTCCGAAATGGGTTAGAGGTGAAAAAGAAGTAGCTTATCTGCAACTAGGAAAAAAGAAAGTGTCATTCTCAATTTGTGCTTTAGGTTTGTCAGTTGCAACACCGAAGATCGGAATCACTACTGATGTAATTGAAGTAAAAAGCTTAGACGAGTTGAAGGTATTAGGTGATAAAGTAAAAGGCAAAATAGTCTTTTTTAATCGTCCGATGAATCCTGAATTTATTGAGACTTTTAATGCGTATGGCAGTTGTGTAGATCAGCGTTCTTCGGGTGCTAGAGAGGCAGGTAAGTTGGGTGCAGTAGGCGTTATTGTACGTTCTATGAATTTAAGATTGGATGATTTACCACATACGGGTATGACGAATTATGGAGATACTCCCAAAGAAAATCGAATTCCAGCGGCTGCTATTTCTACAAATGGTGCAGAAGCATTGAGTAAATTATTAAAGGAAAATCCGAATGCTAAATTGTATTTCAAACAATCGTGTCAGCAATTTGATGATGTTTTATCGTATAATGTAATTGGTGAAATTAGAGGTTCTGAACATCCAGAACGTATTATGATTGTTGGAGGTCATTTAGATTCGTGGGATTTAGGAGATGGTTCTCAAGACGATGGCGCAGGATGTGTGCAAAGTATGGAAGTATTGGAATTGTTTAAAAAACTCAATTATAAACCTAAAAATACAATTCGTGTTGTTCTATTTATGAATGAAGAAAATGGGGTGAAAGGCGGAACCAAATATGGTGAAGAAGCAACAAAGAATAATGAAAATCACATTTTTGCCTTAGAGAGTGATTCAGGTGGATTTACACCAAGAGGTTTTTCAATTGAATCGGATGATAAAAATTTTGATAAAATTGTAAGTTGGAAAGAGTTATTTGAACCTTATTTGATTCATATATTTCACAAAGGCCATTCTGGTACAGACATCGGACCTTTAAAATCGGAGCAAATCGTTAAAGTTGGGTTACAACCCGATTCACAACGTTATTTCGACTACCATCATGCAGCCAATGACAATTTTGAGGCTGTTAATAAGCGCGAATTAGAATTAGGAGCAGCTACTATGGCTTCATTAATGTATTTGTTTGATAAATACGGTTTACAATAAAGTACTAGATAAATTCTTTTTTTAGGATTAAAATACCTTACTTTTTTATCTAGAAAAAACCTGTAAATTAATTAGTTCAGAAGTATAAAAGAATAGAGTTGAGGTATTTGTTTTAGAATTGAAAAGTAATTTTAGAAAATCAAAAGTTAATTTATAGTAAAGATTATAAATACCATTAGTATCATATTTTAAGATTAAAGAAATTAAAGTTTTAATTCTAATTTCTGTTCTACATAAATCATATAAAATGGATTAAATAAAAAAAGAGACTGAATTTCAGTCTCTTTTTTAGTAATAAAATTATAAGATTATTTATTTTGTCTATTGATATAAATCCAACCTGATTTATTATCAGCGCCACTTCTTTCAATTACAAAATAATAGGTTCCGTCAGGTAACTCATTTCCATTATCAGAAAGACCACCCCATTCATTAATGTAATTGGATTTAGAATAAACTTTCGTTCCGTATCTGTTATAAATGCTTAATTCAGTTACATTAAATCCGGTTAAATCGAAGGTATCATTCAATCCATCACCATTTGGAGAAATTCCTCTTTGAATTGTACAAGTAACATCATTAGCATTGAACGATAGGTTCTCTGAACAAGTTCCACCACTTCCACTCGGTATAGTAACAGTACAAGTATATTGTCCTGCTAAATTTGTTGGGATTTGTAGCGTTGGGCTATTTGAACCAATACTTCCCGATGGACCAGACCATGAATAACTAGCTGTATTTGGATTGTAATTACCAGCAACAACTTCAAGTACATACACACTTCCTTGACAACCACCTTCTATTGTAAATGTTGGAGAAGGAGTTATTGTAATAGTTAATGCTTCTTGATCAGTACAATTTGGTACCGTGCCACTTTCAGCATAAACATATAATGTAGTCGTTGTTGTGATTACTGTGCCAGCTGCGATTTGAGTTCCAGTTCCATTTTGACCTGTAAAATAATTACCAATAGTTAATGATGGTAAGGTATAGTTATTACAAGCATCAACAGGTGTTAGAGGAGTAACATTTGGAGTAGGATTGATGGTAATACTCATTGTTGTTCCTGTAGCACATTGACCACTATTCGGGGTAAATGTATATACTGTTGTTCCAGCAACTGATGTATCAATTGTAGATGGACTCCATGAACCAACAATAGCATTTGTTGAATTACTTGGAAGTGCAGGAGCTGTGTTGCCTTGACAAATAGCAGGTATTTGTACAAAAGTAGCTTGAACTAATGGAGTAATAGTTACATTTAATGTTGTACTTACTGCACATTGCGCACTATTAGGAGTAAATGTATAAGTAACAGTTCCTGCTACACTTGTATCAATAGTGGCTGGACTCCAAGAACCATTGATACTATTTGTAGAAGTACTAGGTAATGTAGGAGGCGTATCATTTTGACAGATATTTGGAATGGCACTAAACGTAGGTACAATTGAAGGTGCATCAATAGTAACACTTAAAGCTCCATTTACAGCACATTGATTTGGATCTGGAGTAAACGTATAGGTTGCTGTTCCAACTACAGAAGTGTCAATTGTAGATGGACTCCATGAACCTGTTATACCTTCACTAGATGTAGTAGGAAGGGCAGGTGCAGTTAAATCTTGACAAATATTTGGAATGGCGCTAAACGTAGGTACAATTGAAGGTGCATCAATTGTAACACTTAAACTTCCATTTACAGCACATTGACCTGAATTTGGAGTAAACGTATAGGTTGCTGTTCCAATTACAGAAGTATCAATTGTTGCAGGACTCCAAGTACCATTAACACCCTCTTGAGAAGTTAAAGGTAATGTTGGTGCAGCTAAACCTTGACAAATATTAGCTATCGGAACAAATGTTGGAGTGATAGGTGTAGTTATCAAAATATCCATAGTTGCAGATGTAGCACATTGTGTTGGATTATCTGGTGTAAACGTATAAGTGGTAGTCCCTAATGTAGTTGTATCAACAGTTGCTGGTGACCAGTTTCCTGTGATACCATTTAAATCGGTATTCGGTAAAACTGGAGCCGTAGCATTTTGACAAACACTTGAAATAGGATTAAAAATAGGATTTTGTATTGGATTTATAGTAATTTGAGCAGTTGAAGAACCACCAACAGCACAAATACTTGGATTGTTTCCAATAGAATAGGTAATAGTATAAGTACCAGGTAAACTTAACAGTAAATCAATAACACCAGTTGCAGGGTCAATTACAGCTCCAGCAGGAGTTGCTGTGAATACACCATTAACTTGATTAGCACCAGACCCAGAACTAAATGTAAATCCTCCAGAGATAATTGGTGATGCAGTTGGTCCCGACATTCCTCCAACACAAACTGGTGTAGGATAAGTAAAGCTGGTATTAGCTACTGAAGATTGAATAATAGTTACTGTAGTGGTAGTATTGAAAGCAGGACAACCTCCAGATGCAGCAATAGAATAGTTCACTGTGTAAACACCAGGAATACTAGCGCTAGGAGCCATATTTCCAGTATTTGGATCTATAGAAAGACCGGCAGGCGTTGCAGAGTAGCTTCCACCTGGTGTTCCTGTAACTGTTACAGTTTGTATAGTATTGATATTGTTACAATAAGTAGCACTTGGATATGCAATTGTAGCATTTGCAGGTGCTGTAATAATGATAGTTCTGGTTGTCGTTATGAAAGGAATGGTATTACAAGTTCCTCCAACAGTAGTTGCTGTACTACTTGTTACAACATAAGCTCCTGGTAAACTTGCAGATAAATCTACGGTTCCAGTTGCTGGATCAATTACTAATCCTGGAGTTGAGGTGTAAGTACCGGCCGATGCTCCTGGAGCAAGAATTGGAGTTGGATCACTTCCATCTTGACAATATGTTGTTAATGGATAATTAAATGTATTGATTGGGAAACAAGCAGTTGTTCCTCCACCAGCATTAGTTTGAGTAAATGTTACAGTTCCAGCCTGATTCGAGAAGTTTGTAATCATAATTACATACACCTCACACAGTTGTGCATTTGGTATACACATAATTTCCTGTGGAGCTGCAGAATAACTACAAGCGTGAAGCGTACCAGGACAACCAGTAGCAGGTGTTGGAATTGGAGTAGCACCAGTTAATGGATTTTGAGGAACACCTGAACATGCTGTATTTAAGTCTGTAAAAGGACCCCAAGCAACATAATCTACATCTCTTGGAACACCATTGTTGTCAACTTGAGAAATCAAATAACTTAATGGACCTGCTTGGTTTACTTGTAAGAAGAAGAAAGCAGGGTTAGGAGAGGTAAATAAACATCCGATTTGCCCTAAACTAGGTACATTCGTTGAGTTAGCATAGGTTACGGTTTGACCTGTACAAAAAGCTGGAGCTTCTGTACATGGTAGTGTTCCTATACAAAGACTAAATGTAGCAAATTGAGGTAATGCTGAAGTTGAATATACTCTTAAATAATAAGTTACACCTGCGGTTAAACCTGCACCTGAATTACAAGCAACCTGTGTTAAACTACCACAGTTCGTTCCTTGGAAAATGGCATAGTTTAAACCTGTATTAGCTGGCACAACATTGTTAAATGATATAATATGAGTAGCAGCCGTTGCCGTAAAGGTATACCAAACATCATCGTTTGCTACTCCTGGAGGGCAGTTTACGTTAGGTAAAGATTGTGTAGCACCAACTAAAGTTCCTGGTGTTGTTTGAACACAATTTAAATTTTGATTTACAATAGCAAATGTTGCATTTGAACATTCATCATTTACTGGCAATGTTCCAAAAGTAGCACCTGCAGACCATGGACCAATATCCGTTGGGGAACAAATTGATCTAACATAAAAAGTATAAGCTGTTCCTGGAGGTAAATTAGTAACTATATATGGGTTTGTAGTTGCAATACCCAATGAAGTTGCTGTTGGTACAGGAGACCCAATTGGTAGTACTAAAATTTCCCATGCAGTTGCAGTTCCAACTTCTGTCCAACTCAATGTAGCAGAGGTTTGTGTAACGTTTGTAGCTGTTAAAAGAACTGGTTTTGGACAAGTTGGAAGTGGCTCACATGTAACGTTTGCAATCCAACCAGGATTGTTCACTGAACCATCACTTCTAAATCTGAAAGTCAAACAACCTCCTGGCAATGATGATGTAAATGGCCCAGGTATTGTTGTGCCCCAATATCCACCTGCTAGTCCACCTGGTACATTTCCTGCACCGTTTGCACTCGCAATTTGCGGAGATGCAATAGAGTTACCGTCAAATACATATAAGGCATCCCAGTTAGTTTCAGTATTAAAATCTGTAAATGTTACTGTTAAAATATCTGTAGCGTTTGTTGGGCATATAGTTACAGTATAATCCGTACTATTAGCATAATTTCCTGTAGCGCCTCCTGGATCTGTGAAAGTTCCTCCACAAACAGGTGGTGCAATTTGTGTTTGTATGTTAACACCAACTGTCCAAGTACTGCTGTCTGTTGGAGAACACACTGCTCTTACATATAAAGTATAACAGGTAT
>NZ_JBMDKL010000019.1:0-59313 GCF_057809695.1 Flavobacterium sp. FG139 | reverse complement strand
GAACGAACAGCAGGAATACGGACTCCAAGAAAGCCCAAGCCATTCGCTGCTTATTCTAAAATAAAACTTACTGTTACATTAGCGGTTACCTCTATTTCACCCGCTGCCAAAGTTTCCATAGGAGCTTCATTGGACATAGAAGCTGCGGCCAGTTTATAATATCTAGGCTCGTTAAAAAGAGCTTGTGAATTGTCGCTAATTAAAATTGCTTTACCAATTTTTTGATTCAGCACCGAAACGTAATCTTCGGCTTTATGTTTGGCATCACTCATAGCTAATTTTCGTGCTTGCGATTTATAGTCTTCGATTTTAGACGATTTAAATTCAACATTTTCAATATTATTTATACCGTTATCTACCAATCCCATCATTAAGCTATCGTATTTTGAGATGTCTTTAAGCGTGATGGTAATGGATTGAGAGGCATTGAAGCTAAATTTCTTTTTTTCATAATCGTAGTTACGGTTTAGGCTCACGTTGGTTGTTTGAAAATCGGAAGCTGGAATTCCAAATTTTTTAATAAACTTCATTACTTTATCGACGGTTTCGTCGTTTAGTTTTTTAACTTCAGTGGCATCTTTACCACTGTTTTCAACACCGAAATTAATCACTACATGATCGGGTTTCACAGAAACTTTGCCTTCACCCGAAACGGTTATTTGAGGAATTTGCTTTTGTTCTTGCGCTTGCGACAAAGAAGCCATAAAAACGAATAAAAATAAGACAGTTTTTTTCATAAAAAAATATTTATTAATTGCTTTAGAAGAGATTATAATTTTCCTTGTTTTGCCATAACAAACATTAAAATGATTGGAATGGCTAATAGAATTACAATGAACATATTGTTTGAAAAGACTTCAGGATATTTTAATAACGTAAAAACATATCCACCTATTGCGCCACCGATATGAGCTGTATGACCAATATTGTCATTTTTGGCTTTCATTCCATAGATAGAATACATCAAATAAAGGATTCCGAAGATGTAACCCGGAATATCAATTGGGATGAAAAAAATTCGGATTGGCAAATTAGGAACCATTAATATCGCTGAATAAATGATTCCGGTTACGGCACCCGATGCTCCAACCGCTGTATAACTAAAATCGTTTTTATGAAAATATAAGGTCAGTAAACTTCCAAAAATAAGACTAGCAAAATAAATTATAACAAACGTAAAGTTTCCTAATAATTGGGTCACCACACCTGCAAAAGAGTACAAAGCAATCATGTTGAATGCCAAATGCGGAATATCGGCATGAAGAAAACCCGAAGAAATCATACGGTATTGTTCACCCGATCGAATACTACCGATATGAAATTGAAATTTTCTAAAAAAAGAATAGTCGTCAAAGCCTTTAATACTAGCA
The DNA here is from genome assembly GCF_057809695.1 of Flavobacterium sp. FG139. NCBI lineage: Bacteria > Pseudomonadati > Bacteroidota > Flavobacteriia > Flavobacteriales > Flavobacteriaceae > Flavobacterium > Flavobacterium sp. FG139. The sequence continues at coordinate 57,943 of NZ_JBMDKL010000019.1, read as the reverse complement.
ATTACATTGATTGCAATTAGTGCGAGTACAAAAATATTATAGTCCATGGAATTTATTTTAGGTAAAAATAGGAATTGTTCTTTAGGTTTTGTTAAACCAAAGTTATAAAATTAACATAAACTGTATATTTGCATAAAATTTAGAGAATGCAACTTTTATTGTATGTATTAGTATATCCAATTCTGTGGCTGATTTCCATCATGCCCTTTCCTATTTTGTATTTAATTTCCGATGGAATTTATGTGCTTTTATACTATGTAATTGGTTATCGAAAAAAAACGGTGCGAGAAAATTTAGCCATAGCACTACCCCATTTATCAGAGAAAGAACGGTTAGTGATAGAAAAAAAATCGTTTCACCATTTGTGTGATATGTTTCTAGAAATGGTAAAAACAATGACCATTTCGGAAAAAGAAATCAACAAACGATTTCAATATTCCAATTTGGAGGTTTATTTAGATTTGGAGAAAAAAGGTAAAAGCATCGCTTTGATGTGTGCCCATTATGCCAGTTACGAATGGGTTATTTCAATGAACAATCACATTACTTTTAAAGGGTATGCAATATACAAACGTATCGCTAATAAGTATTTTGACAAATTGGTTCGAGACATTCGATCTAAGTTTAAAGCCTATTTAATTACAACCAAAGAAACTAAAGTCTGTATAGAACAAAACAACAAAAATGGAGTTCTTGGTGTGTTTGGTTTTGCAAGCGACCAAACTCCAAGACGTTCCGATAATTTATATTGGGATAGTTTTATGGGTATTGAGACTCCCATTCATTTTGGAGCGGAGATGTTGGCGAAACGATACAATATGAATGTGATTTATCTTAGGGTAAAAAAAGTAAAACGAGGGTATTATGAAGCATCATTTGAAGTGCTTTCGGAAGATGTAAAGTCGGTTCCCGATTATAAAATTTCAGAAACTTTTATGCGAAAAGTAGAACAACAAATTTATGAAGCGCCAGAGTTTTATTTGTGGACACATAAACGTTGGAAACACAAGAAGTATGACTAAAGTACAAAGTGAAAAGTACAAGGTACGAAGTATAAAAAAAGCCTGAACATTGTTTTCAGGCTTTTTAGTTTTTGATTTTATACTTCAAACTTTAAGAATACATTTTCTTTCTCAATTCTTGAATTTTATCATCATCAAGATATTCATCAAATGTCATATAACGATCGATAACACCATTAGGTGTAATTTCTAAAACTCTATTGGCAACGGTTTGAGCAAACTCGTGGTCATGAGTAGTAAATAATACCGATCCTTTAAAGTTTTTTAATGAATTATTAAAAGCGGTAATCGATTCCAAATCTAAGTGATTCGTTGGTTCATCTAACATTAGAACGTTAGCTCTCATCATCATCATACGAGATAACATACAACGCACTTTTTCTCCTCCCGATAAAACCGTACATTTTTTTAGCGCTTCTTCTCCAGAGAAAATCATCTTACCTAAAAATCCACGAACATATACTTCGTCACGTTCTTCTTCAGTTTTTGCCCATTGACGCAACCAATCGACTAAATTCAAGCTTCCGTCTTCAAAAAAGGAATGATTATCATTGGGTAAATAGGATTGATTGGTCGTAATTCCCCAATCAAAAGTACCGGCATCTGCTGTCATATTTCCATTTAAGATTTCATAAAATGCTGTTGTAGCACGTGAATCTTTAGAGAAAACAACCACTTTATCACCTTTAGCCATGTTCAAATCAACATTTTTAAACAATACTTCACCATCGATTGATGCCGCAAGATTTTCAACATGTAAAATTTGATCGCCAGCTTCTCGTTCCGTATCAAATATAATGGCTGGATAACGTCGACTTGATGGCTTAATTTCATCAAGATTTAATTTATCAATCATTTTTTTACGAGAAGTCGCTTGCTTTGATTTAGCCACATTCGCACTAAAACGACGAATAAATTCTTCCAATTCGGCTTTCTTTTCTTCGGCTTTCTTATTTTGTTGTGCTTTTTGTTTCGCAGCTAATTGACTGGATTCGTACCAAAAGGTATAATTTCCTGAATAATGATTGATCTTAGAAAAATCAATATCCGAAATATGCGTACAAACCGAATCCAAAAAGTGTCTATCGTGCGATACAACGATTACGGTGTTTTCATAATTGGCTAAGAAATTTTCTAACCAAGTGATCGTTTCAAAATCCAGGTCATTCGTAGGCTCATCCATCACCAACACATCCGGATTTCCAAAAAGTGCTTGTGCTAACAACACACGTACTTTAAGTTTTCCTTCCATTTCACTCATTAATGTGTAATGCATATCGGCAGAAATACCTAAGTTAGATAACATTGCTGCAGCATCTGAATCGGCATTCCAACCATTCATTTCTTCAAATTGCACTTGCAGCTCACCTATTCTATCGGCATTTTTATCATCATAATCGGCATATAAGGCATCCATTTCTGTTTTAACAGCAAACAAAACCTTATTTCCCATCATGACCGTTTCTAAAACCGTATGTTCATCAAACATATTGTGATTCTGATTCAAAACCGACATACGTTTTCCTGGCTCCAAAATAACTCTTCCTGAAGTGGGATCAATATCGCCAGCAAGAATCTTTAAAAAGGTAGATTTTCCTGCTCCATTGGCACCAATAACACCATAGCAATTACCTTGGGTAAAAGTGGTATTTACTTCATCAAATAATATTCTTTTACCAAATTGAACTGATAAATTAGAAACTGTAAGCATATAAAAAGAGTATTTTAATTTGGTGCAAAAGTAAGCAATAGTGATTAGTAATTGACAATTCGTGACTAGTTTTTTTAGTGCTATTCATTTTTACTTTCTTTTTCTAAAGCTACCTCCAAACTCTCAAAATTTGACAATACTTTAATAATTTTTCCTTCTTTATTAAGAATAAAATGAGTCGGAAACGCATTCAAATGCAAGGTTTCATTCATGTATATTTTCATATTAGGAACTACCGAGTACAAAAGCGGCTTTTTAGCTAAAAATGTATGGAGTTGTTGCGGCGTATCTTCGGCCAAACTCACAAAAAGGATATCCTTTCGGTCTTTGTATTTTTCGGTCAAACGATTTACATCAGGAAATTCTTTGATGCAAGCCGCACAATGGATATACCAACATTTTATTACTACAATCTTGTCTTTCATGGTTTCGTTAGAAATTACATTTCCTTTTAAATCGGTAAAATGAAACTTAGGAAACTCGGTACCTTCCATTTTAAAATGTTCGTATTCATCAAAAGCAGTTTGCATTATGGTAGCTTTGATGCTGGTATCGGACGTAGCTTCTATGTTAAACAATTTATAATAAAATAAGGAATCTGTCGATTGCATCCGAATGGGAATATAATTTCCCAACGTCAACTCCTTTAAAAAAGCCTCTTTTGTAATAACTTTAGAATTTGCATCCAAAGCAATATAATCTCGTGAAAGCATGATATGAGCATTTTGATACTTCCACCAATCCATAAACTTACTTTGAACAGCAACCGGATCTACTTCGGGAGCACCATATTGGGCTTGACCCGAACACGAAGAAAAAATGAATAGTAAAAAATATAATTTGATTGCTTTTTTCATAATAAGTAATAGCGCTTTTGATGTTCCAAAATTAAGAAAAGAAAAGACAGTAAACCCATTTAAGTAGATAACAACTTACTTTTTAAGCCTGAAAAACAACATTAAAAGCATTTTAAAAAAAGTTTAAATACACCATTACATTAAAACATTTATTTAACTATTGATTAACAATATATTTAAAATCATCTGAATACATTTGTTTTAAGAAATACGATAATGAACCAAATGCCCTTTTATAGAATTTACCTACTTCCAGCTGTATTATTATGTTTGTTGACTTCTTGCAAAAAAGAATTTTCAAACGACAATTATGTAGCCTATTTTGGTGGTGAAGTCGCAAATCCATCCACTCCTTACATCCTTTTCTGTAAAGACAATGTGGTTTTAGATACTATTCCTTTAAAAAAAGACAATACTTTTTTCATCAAATTTGATTCCTTAACACCCGGTTTATATACTTTTAAAAATGAACCCGAATACCAATATGTGTATTTCGACAAAAACGATAGCATCAAAGTGCATATCGATTCCAAAGATTTTGACGAATCAATTATTTTCTGTGGTAGAGGTGATCGAAAAAACAATTTCTTGATGGAAATGTATTTGAGAAATGAAAAGGACAAAAATAACATGTTTGAAACCTTCAATTATTCCTTTGATAAATTCAACGATTACATTAATAAAATCAATAAGGATAACGAAAAATTCTATGCTTCTCGAAAAGAAGAGATCAAATGGAATGATGAATTTGACGTTTACGCCAGCGGAATTGTGAAATTTCCACATTATACCAAAAAAGAAATTTATCCTATTCTTCACAAAATGAGAACGGGTGAAGATGTTTCTGATAAACTCCCAAAAGATTATTACGACTTCAGAAAAACCATCGATTTTAGCAATGAAGCGCTAACTGATTTCTCTCCTTTTGTCATGTATCTGGATCACATGTTGAACAATGTGGGTGCTATTAATTACCACAATCATTTTTCAGATTGTGACCTTGAGTTGAAAACCAATATCAACAAATTAAAAATTGCCGACACCTTAATTAAAAATCAGAAAGTAAAAAATATTGTGCTCAATAACATTGCGTTCAAATATTTAATGGAAGATCAAAATGTAGTCAACAATAAGGAATTTCTAAAAACATACCACCAATATTCTACCGACAAGAGTAAGAAAAATGAAGTTTTAAAAATTGGAAATGCCATTCAGTTATTAACGGAAGGAAAAGAATTACCCGAAGTGCAGTTGATTGATAGTAATGGCAAAACAATATCTTCTAACGACGTCATCAAACAAAAAACAGTATTGTTTTTTTGGTCCGAAAAATTGAATTCTCATCTAATTGCCGCACACAAAAAAGTGCTGGCTTTAAAAGCAAAACATCCCGATTATACTTTTATCGCCATCAACTTGGATGATGACCAAGATAAATGGAAATCTGATTTGAAAAAATATAATTTTGGCTCTATCACCGAATTGCGTTGCGCCAACTTTGAAGACATAAGAGCCAAATGGGCCATCACTCGCGTGCATCGAACTCTAATCATCAATGCCAACAAAACCATTAAAAACGGTTTTACCAACATGTTTGAAGTCAATTTTGAAGACGAATTAAAATAACATTTCACAATATAAAAAGCCGATTTTCAGATGAAAATCGGCTTTTTATTTACTTCGTACCTCGTACTTTTAACTTCGTACTTTTATTTGTTTCCTTTTTCGAAATCAGCAATAAACTGCGCCAATCCAATATCGGTTAATGGGTGTTTCAACAAACCTAAAATAGCTGATAATGGACCGGTCATCACATCAGCACCAATTTTAGCACAGTTTACGATATGCATCGTGTGACGCACTGAAGCGGCCAAAATTTGAGTTTCATAACCGTAGTTATCATAAATTTCTCTAATCTCTTGAATCAAGTTCAAACCATCGGTTGAAATATCGTCTAAACGTCCTACGAATGGCGATACAAAAGTCGCTCCAGCTTTAGCTGCCAACAACGCTTGACCTGCCGAAAACACTAAAGTAACATTCGTTTTTATTCCTTTATCCGAAAAATATTTACAGGCTTTGATTCCATCTTTAGTCATCGGAAGTTTTACCACAATTTGATCGTGCAATTCCGCCAATTCTTCACCTTCTTTCACCATTCCTTCATAGTCAACTGCGTTCACTTCGGCGCTCACTTCACCATCTACAATATTGCAAATGTCAACATAGTGTTTCAAAATGTTGTTTTTCCCAGTAATTCCTTCTTTCGCCATCAACGAAGGATTAGTTGTTACGCCATCAAGAATTCCAAGCGATTGTGCTTCTTTAATGTCGTTTAGATTGGCAGTGTCAATAAAAAATTTCATAGTTTTATATATTAAAGTAGTTGTGTTTTTATTTTTAATTTGGGCGTTACCCTACGGGTCAGGCTATCCGTTACAAGTCCTCAACTTACTTCCACTATCGTTGCAGCAAGTTTCTGGGCTTTTCACTACTATCCTTAACGCAATCGGGTGCAAAATTACAAATTCCTTTTCAAAATTCAATTACAAAATTCAATTACAAAATTCAATTACAAAAATCAAATTATGATTGTGTTTTAATTGATTTTTGAAATTGACATTGAATTTTGTAATTGATTTTTGTAATTGTGATTGAAATTGACATTGAATTTTGTCAAAGCTTGTAATGATTCATCAACATTCTCTCATACATTGTATCAGGTAAAATGCGTTTCAACACAATAGAAAATTTTTGCATAAAAACGCCAATCTTATAATGTACTTTCGGATTCGGATTTTGAATAATCTTATAAATTGCTGCTGCCATTTCATACGGATTACTGCCACTATCCACATGTTCGTCCATCATTTTTAAGGTATTTCCATACGGCAGTTCATAAGCCGAGCCTTTGACTAAAGGTGCATGATAACGTCCGGCCGCAATATTAGTCGCAAAATCACCAGGTGCCACATTCGTTAGGTGTATTCCAAACGATTTGACTTCCATTCGCAACGCTTCGGTAATCAATTCTAAAGCGCCTTTGGAAGCCGAATAAATGCCGCGATATGGCAAACCCATATAACCGGCTATAGAAGTAATGTTAATGATCAAACCCGAATTTTGCAGACGCATTTGTGGCAAAACGGCTTTCATTACTTCAATCGGACCGAACAAATTAGTTTCAAAATTATTCTTGATTTCTTCTGTCGGAATTTCTTCAATCGGACCCGTTATTCCAACACCTGCATTGTTTATCACCACATCAACCCTACCCGATTTGGTGATTACTTCAGCAACCGCTTTTTGAATGCTCTCAACATTTCGAACATCCAGTGCAATCAACGGAAACACCGAATTGGTAACACGTTCTGGATTTCGGCTCGTACCATACACTACAAAACCTTTATGATGCAGAAACTCCCCAATAGATTTTCCAATCCCAGAGGAACCACCAGTTATTAATACTACTTTTTCCATAAATCTTGCCCGAATTGAATCATATAACTGTTGTTGTCGTAAATGGCAAACTCACGCATGCCCCAATCAAAATCTTCTAAATCATACGCCACTTTAACTTTGTCTTTCAAATCATTCCAAAGCGTTTCTACATCATCCGTTTTGATGTAAAAAGTTCCCGAAAAATAAGGTCGTTCAAATGGTGTATGTGCATTAGGTTCGGCTATCATAATTTCACAATCATCTTTGTGAACAGAAGCCCAACCCCATTCTTCACTTTGATTTCCGCAAGTAAATCCTAGAACATTACAGTAAAAATCGATGGTTTTTTGTAATTCTTTCGTCCAAATCATTGGAACTATAGGTTCAAATTTCATTTGATAAAAATTAAGGGTTAAAGATAGAAAAATCTATCCTAAATTAAAGTAATTCCCAATCCAGATTGTTCAGATAATTGGATTTTTCCATTAACTATTTGACTTCCTTTAGCAATATCATTGGAAATCAAGTTAGCACCATCCAAATCGGCAAAATCACATAATGGTGCAAGTGCAGCTCCAGCCGAAATTCCAACAGTTGATTCGGTCATACAACCAATCATTATCTTGTAATTCAATTCTCGTGCCTTAGCAATCATTTGCAAGGCTGGTGTTAATCCACCACATTTCACTAATTTAATATTAACACTTCTGTAATGCGGTTGCAATTGTTCTAAAGCCACTTCATCTTGACAATCTTCATCAGCCATCCAATTGGCATGTAAATCAGCATGCAAAACTTTAAATTGTTCACTTCCTTTTGGCATAGGTTGCTCTAAATAAGCGAACCTTTCAGTGCCAGCATCGTGTTCCAACCACAGACAATCGTCTTTCAAAAAACTACCATTTGAATCTAAAGCAATATTGTAATCCAATTCCAATAAAGAGGTGATTTCTTGCTTGTTAAAATGATTGCATTTTACTTTGAATCTATTCCAAGATGACGTTTTTATTTTTTTAATTTGATCTACAATCGGAGCCACACTAATCGTAATGGATGATTCTGGAAGTTGCCGAACATTAATTGAATTGAGCTCCAAAAAAGTTTTATTTTCAAGTTTTCCATACAAATCCCAATAGGCACAATCTAAAGCAGAACGCAAGAAACTTGGCAATTCTAAAGTTAGTAGAAATGCATAAAAATCGGTTGGCTGTTGTATTTTTTGTGATTCAATTTTACTTTGAATCGATTTCAATTGAAGCTCAAAATCTGCTAAATTAATATGATAATAATCGATAGCAGTACATTCGCCATAACCAGAGCATTGATGCGATTGCAACGAAACAATTAATGCTTCTCGGTGGGAATAATTACCATAAGCAATGGAAAAAGTTTCTTTTAATTCCAAGCGAACAATTTGCCAAGATAATGTCATGTAAGGAAGTTGATTTTTGTTTGTTGAAGTACAAACAAATATAAAAAAATAATTCCGAAACGAAACCAAAGTAGCGTAACGGAATAAAAAGATGGCAAGCGACCTACATCGCACCGCTACAACCACATACCTTTGCTATGTTCCCATCCTGGAGGAGTCTGCAGGAGCTGGTCGTGTAGGACTTGCCGGTGCAAAGATACAATCTTTTTATATTTTTGCAAGAAATTAACATCTTAAATAATACATTTGTAACTATAAAATTCAACCTTTTTATAATGAAAAAATATAATCTATTAGCAGTCATTTTATTAGCTTCTCTATCGACTGTGAGTTGTTTGGATAAAACTGCTTCAGAGAACTTATTTAGCTTCAATGAAAATGTACTAAAAGCACAATATACCCCAAAAGAAACCTTAAAATTAGAGGTTGTTAATCTTCAAAATAAAAAAGTAGACAGCATTGTTTATTCCATCAATAACAAAAAAGTTGGAGCTGTTAAAGGCGCTGACAAGTTATTATTTGATTTAAAAAATCAAAAGTTAGGTTATCAAAATTTAAAAGCCAATATCTTTTACGACGGATCGACTGAAGTAGATTCTACCCGTGTGGAGTTGATCTCCGATATTACACCTAAAGTTTTAACGTATACCATTGTAAACACGTATCCACACGATTACAAAGCTTACATAGAAGGTTTAGAGTTTTACAAAGATACCTTGTATGAAGGAACAGGAAATGGTGAAGGAAACGATACCGGAATTAGAGGCATTTCAAGCATGCGAAAAGTAGATTACAAAACAGGAAAAGTGTTGAAAAAAGTAGAATACCCTGAAGCTATTTTTGGAGAAGGAATTTCAATTTTAAATGGTAAAATTTATCAATTGACGTACAAGCAAAACGAGTGCTATGTGTATGATGTAAATACCTTTAAAAAATTAAAAACATTACCTTATTATAAACCTATGGAAGGTTGGGGAATGACGAATGATGGCAAGAATTTGTATTATAATGATGGTTCAGAAAAAATTCATATTGTTGACCCAGAAACATTGCAACAAATTGACTATTTAAATGTATATTCTGGCAATTCAAAAGTTCCTTATATCAATGAATTGGAATGGGTTGATGGAAAAATTTACAGCAATATTTATCAACGAAATTTTGTTATTGTCATCAATCCAAAAAATGGTGCTGTTGAAGCGATGTTAGACTTATCCGATTTAGAAAAAAAGCGAACTAAACTAGCCGATGTTGATGTGCTTAACGGAATTGCTTACAACCCAAAAACTAAAACCTTTTTTGTAACGGGCAAAAATTGGGATAAGATGTTTGAAATCAAGATAAACCAATAAGATGTCAAATACAACTAAAAGTAGTTTAGTTCCGAAACCATGTCAGGAGAATTGGCTTGAAATGAATCCTGAAGAAAAAAGCCGATTTTGTACCCTATGTCAGAAAAATGTTTTTGACTACGACAATGAAAAAGCGATAAATACAGATGAAGTTTGTTTGCGTTATGCAACGTCACTCCAAAATACTACTAAACCAAAATCTGCTATTTTAACCAAAATTTCGAAACTATTCATCAAAAGAAAATAAAAAAAATCGAGTGAATTAAACTCGATTTTTTTTAACTTATTTTTTTCTACTGTCTACATATTCCATTTTAGCCGCATCGAACACTAACTTATTTTCTTGCGTTTTGTTCTTTTGTTTCACCGAACCATCAGGATTTAACGTAAATTCAAAACCTTCTCTTCGCATCTTTTCTTGGGTTTCACTTACCTGTTTCATTTTATCTAAAAAGACTTTCTCAGTGATATGATTGGTTAGTTGTGTATTGTAAAAAACCAGTTTTTTTGATGAGATTTCATAAATATTAGAATAAATGGTCGTAATATCTTCTGTTTTTAAATCGGTTTTGTTTTGTGTAACTTCAGTCCAAGTCAATAAATACAATTTGGTACCACTTGCAGTGAACGACGTTAATTTACAATTGGTTGGTGCAAATTTAGCATCAGCTGCCTTGATCACAATAGCATCTTTGGGTTTGCCATTTTCAGTAATTGTCAATTGAAAATTTCCCGACTTTACTTCAGCCACTAAATTATCGGCTTTAGCCAAACCAACAGTTGCTTTGGATGCTGCAGTAGCTTTCTTTTTTTGACCAACAGCGGTAGCCAACACGAAAGAAAGCGCTACCAACAAAATTATTTTTTTCATAGAATTAAATTGATGTTTAATGAACGACCAATATAGCAAATTATTTGTTTGATTACTGTTAAATAAAAAAACCGAGTTATTGCTAACTCGGTTTACTATTAAAATGTAGTACTAATTACTTAGTTCTTATTTTACCTCTTCAAAATCTACATCTTGAGTTTGGTCGCCATTAGCGTCGGCTTGTGGCTGTGCTTCTTGGGCTTGACCTGCATCACCTTGAGCATACATTGCTTCAGTGGCAACTTTCCAAGCAGCATTCACGTTATCAAGACCTTTTTGAATGGCTTCTAAATCTTGATTTTGGTGTGCCATTCTCAATTCAGTTAAAGCCGCTTCAATACCTACTTTATGATCGTCAGATAATTTATCGCCCAACTCTTTCAATTGACTTTCAGTTTGGAAAATCATACTGTCAGCTTCGTTCAATTTATCAGCTTTCTCTCTAGCAACTCTATCATTTTCTGCATTCATTTCAGCATCTTTCTTCATTCTTTCGATTTCTTCTGGAGTTAAACCTGAAGAAGCTTCAATACGAATGTCGTGAGATTTACCTGTTCCTTTATCTGTAGCAGACACTTTGATGATACCATTAGCATCAATATCAAATGTTACTTCAATTTGAGGAACACCTCTTGGTGCTGGTGGAATTCCATCTAAGTGGAAACGACCGATAGTTTTATTATCTGCGGCCATCGTTCTTTCACCTTGCAATACGTGAATTTCAACACTTGGTTGATTGTCCGCAGCCGTTGAGAAAACTTGTGATTTTTTAGTTGGAATAGTAGTGTTAGACTCAATTAATTTGGTCATCACATTACCCATAGTTTCAATTCCTAATGATAAAGGTGTTACGTCTAATAACAATACATCTTTTACATCACCCGTTAAAACACCACCTTGAATGGCAGCACCAATAGCTACAACTTCATCAGGGTTCACTCCTTTTGATGCTTTTTTACCAAAGAATTTTTCTACTTGCTCTTGAATTACTGGAATTCTTGTAGAACCTCCAACCAAGATTACTTCATCAATATCAGAAGTTGACAAACCTGCATCTTTCAACGCTTTAGCAACGGGTTCCATTGAACGTTTTACTAAAGTTTCAGCCAATTGCTCAAACTTAGCACGAGTTAATGTTTTAACTAAGTGTTTTGGTCCTGAAGCAGTAGCTGTAACATACGGCAAGTTAATTTCTGTTTGAGTTGAAGATGACAATTCAATTTTAGCTTTTTCAGCAGCTTCTTTCAAACGTTGTAACGCCATTGGATCTTTACGTAAATCAACACCTTCTTCGCTGTTGAATTCGTTAGCCATCCAATCGATGATCACTTGATCAAAATCGTCTCCACCTAAGTGTGTATCTCCATTGGTAGATAATACTTCAAAAACTCCGTCACCTAATTCAAGAACAGAAATATCAAATGTACCTCCACCTAAATCGTAAACTGCAATTTTTTGGTCTTTACCTTGTTTGTCCAATCCATAAGCTAATGCCGCAGCAGTGGGCTCATTGATGATACGCATTACTTTCAATCCTGCAATTTCACCGGCTTCTTTTGTAGCTTGACGTTGTGCATCGTTAAAATAAGCTGGTACTGTGATAACTGCTTCTGTAACGGTTTGACCCAAATAGTCTTCAGCAGTTTTTTTCATTTTTTGAAGTGTCATTGCTGACAATTCTTGTGGTGTATAAAGTCTTCCGTCAATATCAACACGTGGTGTGTCATTATCTCCTTTAACCACTTTATACGCTACAGTCGATGCTTCTTTAGCACTTTCTGAATATTTATTACCCATAAATCTTTTTACAGATGCTATGGTTTTAGTAGGATTTGTTACTGCCTGTCTTTTTGCAGGGTCACCTACTTTAATTTCGCCACCTTCTACAAATGCAATTACAGATGGTGTAGTTCTTTTTCCTTCTGCATTAGCAATTACAACTGGTTCTCCACCTTCCATAACAGCAACACATGAATTGGTTGTACCTAAATCGATACCAATAATTTTTCCCATTTTTTTTATCTCCTTTTTTTGTTTTCTTTTGATTGCTCCTCTAGGAGTGAGCAGCGTTTTTCAACACGTTTTCACAAATGACAAGTATTGTGCCAAGCGATAAATTGGTTAAAATTGTCAGTTTTAAAGGAAAATTATATGACAAGTTGTCGCAAATTTTGTATTTTTTAGAAGCTATTTACTTCATCAGTTCGCTCTTTTGGAGCTCGTGTCCAGTTTTTGCCTGTATCTTGCTTCGTAAACTACGCAAGGATGCCGGCTCTACCTGGGCTAGGAATTAACTATGTTATTACACTTTATTGTTCTTTTTATTTTCTAACCAATATTCTACTAACAAAATGAGAACAAATCCAACCAAATAGCAACCTAAATCTGCTGTAGAATAAGACGTTCCAATCACCACACGTGCTAATCTCGAATTTTGAAGGTGTAAAATCGAAATCAAATCACAATATTGTCCCAATTCAATACCAAAAGCAAAAAGTAAAACAAATACCGCCATCTTGATTTTTGAAACTTTTAGAAAACTCATCAAAAAGCAATAGATCAAAATAACCACCAAAACATCTCCAAAAAAAGGTCGAATAAAATCGTCGTGCACATACAAGGCTATCACTATCTCTGTTAAAAAAAGTACCACAAAAAAAGCCAAATAATTATATTTCAATTTAATAGCCAAAACTTGATTTTATTAAGAATAACAAAATCAAATGTAGCTTAAAAAATCTAATTCTTTCCGTTATATTTGCCTTTACTAAAACGATATAGTTTATGGAAGAATGTATTTCGGTTTTTGACATGTTAAAAATTGGTGTCGGACCGTCGAGTTCGCACACTTTGGGGCCTTGGCGTGCTGCCGAACGATTTTTAGCCGAACTCAAACAAGAAAACCTTCTTGAAAATGTATCCCATATTAAAGTCGATTTGTTTGGTTCTTTATCACTTACCGGAATTGGTCACGCTACCGATTTAGCGGTCATGCTGGGATTAAGTGGTCAAGATCCCGAGTACATTCCGGTTCAAAATATCGACAAAATCATTTCGTCCATAAAAACTAATAAACAAATCAACCTTGGTAATCAATTTCCTATTGCGTTTGATTTTGATAAAGACATTGTCTTCAATAAAAACTTCTTGCCATTTCATGCTAATGGAATGACTTTTACCGCCAAAACAGCAACTCAAGAATATGCGTCAACCTTCTACTCTATTGGTGGTGGCTTTGTGGTGAAAGAAGAACGCATCAACGCCAAAAAGAAATTAGCCATCAAATGTGCGTTTCCATATCCTATTCAAAATGCAGAAGAATTACTGCAGTATTGTACCACTCAAAACCGAAAAATTTCTGAAGTGGTTTACGATAATGAAAAATCGATGCGCTCTGAAGAAGAAATTCACAACGAGTTAATGCGCATTTGGAACACCATGCTCGAATGTATGTACATTGGATGTCATAGTGAAGGCATACTTCCTGGCGGATTGAATGTGCGCCGACGTGCTTTTGATATGCATCAAGGTCTAATAGGATTGTCCAACTACAATTCGCCTCAAGAATGGCTCGAGTGCATTAGAAAAACCGAAGTGAAATTTCGTCAAATTCTTAAATGGGTGTCGTGTTTTGCTTTAGCGGTTAACGAAGTTAATGCGGCATTAGGTCGTGTAGTTACCGCACCAACCAACGGAAGTGCTGGTGTAATTCCGGCTGTTTTAATGTACTATTTAGTGATTGAAAACCATGACGCTGGTGAAAAAGAAATCAAACAATTTCTGATGGTTGCTGGCGAAATTGGCAGTATTTTCAAAAAAGGTTCTACGATATCAGCAGCTATGGGTGGTTGTCAGGCAGAAATTGGCGTTTCGTCAGCCATGGCAGCAGCTGCGTTGTGTGAAGTAATGGGTGGCACTCCCGATCAAGTGCAAATGGCAGCCGAAATTGCCATGGAACATCATCTCGGGTTGACTTGCGACCCTATTGGCGGTTTGGTTCAAATTCCGTGTATCGAGCGCAATACTATGGGTGCTATTAAAGCCATTAATGCTGCCGAGTTGGCAATGGAGACCGATGCTAAAAATGCCAAAGTGCCTTTGGATAAAGTCATTAATACCATGTGGCAAACGGCTAAAGATATGAATTCCAAATATAAAGAAACCTCCGAAGGTGGATTAGCTGTAGCCGTTAACGTGGCTGATTGTTAGTACATCGATTAAAATTCGAAACTCAAACTCGTAGTTATAAAAAAATCTTCAGGAGTGAGTTGATTGTTTTTTACAAACACTTTTTCTTTACTGTCAAAGTAGCGCACTTCAGTTCTAAATTTCATTTTTGAATTGATTAAATAATCAAAATTCAAAGAAGCACCTGTTGTTTTAAACGCATTAGGTGTAGCAATCATAACGTTTTTTACATCTTGATAATACTCTGCTCGAAGTGCCGTTTGCCATTTTGAATTGATGGTATATTGTGCTATAATCACTGGACTAAACCAATTGGCATGCACTTCGTTTCGAGAAGAAGTGTCTTGCAAACCAAAATCGAAACCTCCAATAGTTCGCCATTTCGAATTCCATTTGTAGTCCCAATAAATGTTGGTGAAATAACGCATTAATAATTCGGAACCATAATATTCTCTACCCACAAAATTACTCCAATTAATTGTTGATTTATCGGATGGTTTGTAAACCATTTGAGTTCCTATTGAGGGAATACTATTTTTTTCTGGTTTTGAAATGCGCTGCCAACCATTCAAGATTAATCCCGAAAAATTCCACTTATCGGACGGTTTGTATGAATATTTAATTCCAGTTACAAAATACGGTGAATTTTCAGCCAAAATAGAACGTGTTAAAGTCAAGTTAGTCGCCGTTGTAGCCGATTCAAAACCAATATGACTGGGCATAATTCCTACTTCAATGGTTTGCTTTTTATGTTGATCCAAATACAATCCTAAATAGGCTTCGCTAACATATTTTATTTTTTCATTAGCATAATTATCTTCAACATAAGTACCCGAATGTAATGCAATACTTCCGTACATATTTTCATATTCCAGTTTGGCTCTAAGCAAGCCCAGATTGACATTGAACTCATTGTGTCGGTTATAATTGTATAAAAAAGGTAACTTCTTTTCCGATTGAGGTTGATTAAAATCATACGAATAATAGGTCTCTAAAAACCCCGAAAATGTTACTTTAACCTCACTTTTTTCTTGTGAAAAACCAAAAAAACTGCAACAAACAATTAGTAAAAAAGAATAAAAGAAGTGTTTCATACGAACCTTATTTAGAAAATTCTAAAAATAAAAATGCAAATCTAAACGCTTTTTTGACATTTAGATTTGCATTCGTATGAAACTTACTTTTTTTAATTAAATTCTAAATAAAATAGCAAAAATGAGTCGGTTTTCCATTTTAACCAAATCAGGTTTCCAATCGGTTGGCAAAGCTGTAGTGGTGTAACCTGTTGGTGAAGTAACACCGCCACTACCCGCAAAATAAGGAACATTCGCCTCTCTATGAACAAATTCTATTCGAAAAGTTATGCTTTGGTTGGGCATGAAATCAAAATTGGTAGAACAATCCCAACCTTTAAATTCATCGCCTGGATTGGCCGAAAAGGGATGCGTCCCAGCCGTTTGAGTTGGATTATTAGGATTCGGTAACGGACTCGCATCTCCTGTGGGATACAATACTAAATACCTTCCAGGATTGGTCATATAACCACCACCAATAGTCCAAGCAAGCTTATTTTGGTTGAACCAAATTCGGTTATACACCATACCACTCAAGAAATACTGTGAAGGTGTGTTGGCATCGCCATTAAATCCTTTAACACCATCACCCGATTCAAATCCGATATCAAAGGTAGAGGAAAAAGCCGCACGACTCACACCTTTAGCTTTAGGTTGGTTGTAATAGCGCACTAACAAACTATTATCCGAATGAAAGCGCTTCCTGTTTGGTAATCCTGCGGCATCAGTACCATAATAATCGTTACTTAATAGTTTGACAGCTTCATTAGGACACCACGTAATATTTCCTCCAACTCCGGGCATACTGTTGAATTTACCATAACTCTGCCATCCGTTAATCAACCAACCTTCAATTTTTAATTTTTTCGTTGGAAAGATTTGAATACGCAAACCATTGAAAAACCATGGCGTATTGTCGGATGTAAAAGAAGCTTGGTATTCCCAATTTTCAACTTGATAATACGAATTCAAACCGATGTAGGACATGAACATTCCGGCGTCCACATTAATGCCGTACCATTTATTAAAATGATACCCTGCATAGGCTTCAGACAAATAGCGATACACATTATCCAATTGGTATTGACCGCGATAGACACTGTAATCGTTTCGTGGAATCACCGTAGAACGCGTGCCAAATTGCATCATAATTTTACCGCGAGCACCTTCATAGTTAAATTCACCACCCAAATTAGCACTAGAAACTTGCATTTCGTTATTGCGTGCCAAAGCAGTAGAACCCACAACGGTATTGTCATTTGGATTGTTAAACGAATGGGTGTAATTGGCATCAAGCATAACGCTTCCTGTAAAATATTTTGACGTTAAAACCGAGTTGGTTCGTCGGTCAGAACCGTTTTGCCAAGTTTGATCCATACCTTCAAAAGGTGTTTTGACTTTAGTCGAATCAGTCTGTCCAAAAAATATAGCTGAATAGAACAGTGCTCCTAAAAAAATGTTTGTTTTCATGTTTGTTTTGTTTGTTTATTTTCGTTCTAATTGTAAGTTGGTCATGGGTTGGTATACTATAGGAACATTTTCTATGGCCACATCACTTTTATCCAATCCAAAGGCTTTGGCATCAGAAAGTGACAGGTTTTTTAACCAATAATACGAATGCAATAAGAATCCTTCCTTCATAGCAAATTCATTTTCTGCAGAAAGAAATTTCTCAATAATGATGAATTTAAAGTCGGGTTCGCTATTGTATTTTGTTGAACCATCTGGGCGAATGTGTAAGTTCAATTCTTTTTTACTCATTAAATCCTGAACAATTTTTTTGAAATACAACTCTACTTTGGGTTGCACTCTAAATCCGATATTCAATACGATTTTGATGACTTTATCGTCTAATAATTCGATTACTTCATAGTTTAAGGTAAACGGTTCATTGGTTCGATTAATGTGAAAAAACCAGTAAATATCAGCTCTTTTGGGTTGTTTAGCGAAAATGGATTTGATGATTTTTTCTTCAATTTCATAAGTTCGATCAGCTTTTGATAAATAGATTAAATGCGTAGCATATTTCGGAATGGCATCGTCTTCACTCAATGCTTTCAACAAGGAAGTTTGCTCTACCAAATTAATGAATTTTACAAATCGATTGTTGATTTTACGAGAATAATACCAAACATACATCACCATAAAAATGAATAATTCAAAGAATAAAAACATCCATCGTTCTTTAATTTTAGAGACATTAGCAATGAAAAAAGACACTTCAATTAAAGCAAATACAATCAATATTAAAGTAACCCACGATTTGTGTATTTTTTTAATATAAACCAAGTAATACGTTAGTAAAACAGTGGTCATCATCATGGCAATAGTGATGGAAAAACCATAAGCAGCTTCCATATTGGTGGAGTTTTTGAAATATAAAATCATCAAAATACACCCAAACCAAAGTATGTTATTTATAGAGGGAATATAAATTTGCCCTTTTAAATTGGTTGGATTTTTAAGAGTAACCCGTGGCCAAAAGTTCAACGATATAGCCTCATTAATTAACGTAAACGAACCACTAATTAAAGCCTGAGATGCGATGATGGTGGCGAATGTAGATATAATTACACCTGCCAATAAAAACCAATGTGGCATGATGGCATAAAATGGGTTTCTGCCATCTAGGAATTCTTTTCCTTGATTCATCAACCAAGCCGATTGCCCCAAATAGTTCACAACCAAACTTATTTTTACAAAAATCCAAGTCAAACGAATATTCTCTTTACCACAATGCCCTAAGTCGGAATACAATGCTTCAGCACCAGTAGTACATAGGAAAACAGCGCCTAACAACCAGAAGCCTTTTGGATATTGTGTTAGCAATTCATACCCATACATAGGATTTAATGCTTTGATGATTCCAGGATGATGAATGATTTGTGAAACTCCTAAAACTAGAAGCATACTGAACCAAATGAACATGGCTGGACCAAATATCGAACCCACTTTTTGAGTTCCAAAGCGTTGAAAAATAAACAATCCCGATAAAATTACAATCACAATGGGAATGGTGGGAATATTCGGAATTATATCGCCCAATCCTTCTACCGCAGAAGCAACTGAAATGGGTGGTGTAATAATTCCATCGGCTAAAAGTGTGGTTGCTCCTAGAATAGTTGGAATCACTAACTTCCCTTTCCCAAAACGTTTTACTAATGCATAAAGCGAAAAAACACCGCCTTCGCCGTGATTGTCGGCCGAAAGTGTGAGGATAATGTATTTTAAAGTGGTTTGAAAAGTAAGCGTCCAAAAAACACAAGAAACACCACCGTAAACCAGTAATTCGTTTATAGGTTTGTCGCCAATAATGGCTTTCATTACATACAACGGACTGGTTCCAATATCACCATAAATGATGCCGAGTGCTACTAAAAGCGATACTGCTGTTATTTTTTGTTTGGTTGAAGGATTCATTATTTTAGAATTTAAGTATTTAAGTATTAGAAAAAATTGAGCACAAAAGACCTTTATCGCGAGTTTAAAACAAGCAATTCAATTGGTAATTCGATAAGATTAGTTTGAAATTTTAAGACGTATTGAAGCGATATCCTACACCCGATTCGGTGATGATGAATTTAGGTCGGTTGGGATCGTCTTCAATTTTTTTACGAAGTTGCGCCACAAAAACGCGCAAATATTGCGTTTGTTCGGAATAGCTTTGACCCCAAATTTCTTTGAGAATATATTGATGGGTCAATACACGTCCGTCATTTTTTATTAAAAGCGTAAGTAAATTATATTCAGTAGCCGTAAACTTTATAATTTCATTGTTTACTTTAACTATTCTAGAAACCAAATCGACTGAAATATTTCCAAAAGTGAGTATCGATTCGTTGGTTACACTCGATTTACTTCGCAACGCAGTTCGAATACGTGCTAATAATTCTTGAGTTCGAAAAGGCTTAGTCAAATAATCGTTAGCGCCATTGTCTAATGCTTTCACAATTTCTTCTTCGGCGCTTTTAACCGTTAAAATGATGATTGGATTGTGGTACCATTCGCGCAATTTGACCAAAACATCTTGACCGTCTTCATCAGGCAAACCCAAATCTAAGAGAATCAAATCGGGTTGATGGCTTGCTGCTGCCGTAATTCCTTCTTTTCCATTTACGGCAAAATAAACTTTATACTCATTGGCTTCTAGTGAAATTTCAAGCAACTTTCGTATTTGAATTTCATCGTCTATGACCAATATGGAAAATCCGTTATTCATTTTTTAAAGAATTAATGGGTAAACAATCAACATTAAATTCTAAGGTAAAAACGGCACCGCTTTCTTCACCATTTTGCAAAGTAATACTACCATTTTGAGCTTCAACGAAGCCTTTCACAATAGACAAACCCAAACCAGTTCCGCCGGTTTTTGAATCTTTAAATCTATGAAATTTATCGAAAGCACGATCAATTTCTTCTGGTGGAAATCCGTAGCCATTATCAGAAATAGTGATGATGCATTTTTTAATCAAATCAATATGCACTTCATAATCCACATCCACATCGTATTTCGCACTAATTTCTATGTTTGCTCCTTTAGGCGTATGTTGTGCACAATTGTAAACCAAATTGTAAATAATTTGTTCCATCAATCCATAATCCAATTTGAATAAAGGTAAATTTTCGTCTATTTTATAGGAAATGTGATGGTCTTTTGTTTCTTCAGAAAGCCGACTGCAAACATTATAAATAATTTCCTTAACATCACACCAATCTAATTTAGGATGAATATATCCTGATTCTAAACGCGACATGTTCAGCAAATTTTCTACTTGATAGTTCAACTTCATCGACGCTTTCTCAATTTCATTATGCAATTTTTGTTGGGTTTCTGACGATAAGTTCACATTTTTTTGTTGCAAGGTATCGATAGAACCTAAAATAGCAGCAATCGGTGTGCGCAATTCGTGCGATAAAGAATCGAGTAAGGTATTGTATAATTTTAAAGTACTGGCACGTGTTTCTTTAATTTGAATGGCACGTTGCATTCGTCTAAATTTATTAGTTAAAACGGCATTAATCAAAGCAATGATAAAGAACATAATGAGCAAAAATGCATCTTGAACATTATCAATGTGAAGTGTGTAATAAGGCTTGATGAATAAATAATCTAAAGCCAAAGCACTCAAGATAGCGGCTAATAAAACTGGTCTTATTTCGAGGAAAATAGCTAATAGAGAAACTAAAAGCAATAAAACATATCCTATGATTTTATAATCGATTGTATCTCTTACGATAAGACTCAATAAGGAAAGAATAACAACTGATACTACACTAATTAGGTATTGGTTGGGTGTATTCTTTTTAAACAACTTATCCATTGCTTCTAATTTTTGACAAAGTTACGGCGTTAGTTGTAAGTAAAAAATAGTATTCTCTTGCGATTGTATAAAGATTTTATAAAGATTTCCTTCTGGTATCAATACAATAGATAATTTTCCAACTATTGTTTTCTTTAAAAAGTGTAAAAGCATTGACTCCCGAATGACTTAACTTGCCATTTATGTAGAATTCATAGGGCGTCCAAACGTGTGCCATAGCTCCATCTACTTTTATAGTAAAGCCCAACAGCTTTTCTTGAAATGTGATGTTGTTTGGAATTGAAGCAATCGACTTGTAAAATTCAGTACTGGATTCATCGATTAATTTAGCGCCTTTAGCATTTTCTTGAATGGATTGTAAAATCATTTTATCCGAACATATTGCTTTCATTTTCAAAGTATCTTTGGCATGAAAAGCAACAAAAAATTGTTCAATGGTAGTTTTTGCTTCTTGCTCTTGAGCATGGATGAAATGGCTTAAAAGTAAAATGATAAAAAGTAAAATCTTTTTCATAGAAAATTAGGCATTTAATAGTAGTGATTGGAATAAAAAGTTATCTCCAATATTTTCTTGTGCAATTGGTAAGAAAAGATACCAGAGTAAAAAATCAAATACATAATCATTTTCGTCAGAAAAAGTGTTTATTCTCACTATTGCTTTTCGATTTTCAGTAGACAATCCATAGGCTAATAGTTCTTTTTCCCCATCTAAAATGACATATTCTGCCATAGGATTATTTCGGATTCTAAGTTTTAATTGCCTTCCCTTATACTCTAAAATTATAGCACTAGCATACCATTTTTCAATACGAGAAGTCATAATTTTGGTTTGTGATGCGTCAGTAATTTCAAAATTACTATTCCAAAAACCGGTGTATTTTAAAGTATAAATAGCATTCCCAATGGTAAATAATGCCCTTCTATCATTTTGAGAATAAATAACTTCTAAAGTGCCGATACTATTTCCGTCAATTTCAAAAGAATACAAACCTTGCTTTACGGTTTTCCAAATTTTAGTAGTTTCCATTTTGATTACTTTACTAGTTAAACTAATCTATTAGTAGCTCTAAAAATCAAAACGTTACAAAAATATTTTACCAGCCTTCACTCAATCCATTTTGGAGTGCGTTTTGGTATTTTTCTACATCAAATTTATACAAATCAGGGGCTTTGTGCGCACCACCTTTTCTGCTTTCATCTAATTTTTCAAGAATATCATAACGGAGCATTTTTCTGTAAAAATTACCACGGTTCAGTTTTTTACCCAAAATAATCTCATACAACTTTTGGAGTTCGGGCATGGTGAATTTTTCGGGTAATAAATTTAAACCAATTGGCTTATGATTCAGTTGTTTTCGAAGTGTCATTAATGCTTTGTCCAATATAAAGCGATGGTCCATCATAAATTCGGGTAAATCATCAATAGAAACCCATTCGCAGGCATCCGAAATTTCATCAATAACCAAATTGACTTTTGAATAATCGACTAATGCGTAAAATCCAATAGAAAGAAATCGCTGCTTATTCCAAAGTGTATCCGAATAGTCTTTAAAAAAATCTTCCGAGCGATTCAAATCTCCAAAAACACGGAATTGTTGCAGGTAAATATTCTCTGCTCCAGTTCTGTCAAACAAGATTCTGTTGGCAGCATCGCTTAAATTTTCAGACTTCAAAATATAACCACCGGGAAGCGCCCATTGGTTTTGATCCTTAATTTTGGTGACTAAAACTTTTAACTCGGTGTTGTAAAACCCAAAAACCACACAATCAATAGAAAGATGCGGTAAATAGATTTCCCAGGAAACTTCCGACTTTTCTTCAAGAATTCTTTTAATGTCCATAATTATAAATTCTTTGCAAAATTACGAATAAGATTATGTTTAATACAATAAATCTATACATTTCAAAAAAATAATTACCAATTTTTTGCAAATATTAAAAAATAGATTTAATATTGCTTCATATTGAAGCAATGAAAAAATAACTTCTATAAAAAATAAACCATGAAAAAACATTCCATTTCAAAAATTGCCAAAACATCACTGTTATCGGCATTAATTATTTCGGGGATTTCTTGGAAAACTAATCCTGTAAAAACAGATGCAGACGGAAATCCAATTATCACCATAAACGGATTTACCTTTTCCGATTTTAATCAAAACGGTATGCTAGACATCTATGAAGATTATAGACTTCCTATGGCGGATCGCGTGAAAGATTTGTTAAGCAAATTGACTGACGAAGAAAAAACCAATTTATTAGTTGGAATTGGAATGCCCGGTTTTGATCCTGTAAAATTTACGTTTAATCCAGAAGCCGATTTAGGTAAAGTGCCTGGAGCCGCTGGAGGTACTTATGAAATCAAACGATTGGGTTTGGTTTCGGTTATTGTTTCTGATGGACCTGCTGGATTGCGCATCAACCCTACTCGCGATAAAGACACCAATACCTATTATGCCACTGCATTTCCAGTAGGAACTGCTCTAGCTTCTACTTGGAATACCGAACTAATCAACACTGTTGGTAAAGCCATGGGGAATGAAGTTAAAGAATATGGTGTTGATGTGTTATTAGGACCAGGAATGAACATTCATAGAAATCCGCTTTGTGGGAGAAATTTTGAATACTATTCAGAAGATCCATTGTTAACAGGTAAAATTTCGGCTGCTATGGTAAACGGAATTCAATCGAATGGTGTTGGAACTTCGGTTAAACATTTTGCGGCCAACAATCAAGAGCGCAATCGAATGGGCATCAATGCACACATCAGCGAAAGAGCGTTGCGTGAAATCTATTTAAGAGGTTTTGAAATTAGTGTTAAAGAAGCTCAGCCTTGGACAGTAATGTCGTCTTACAACTCAATTAATGGTACTTTCACATCCGAACGAAAAGATTTATTGACTACCGTCTTAAGAGACGAATGGGGATTTAAAGGTCTAGTAATGACCGATTGGTTTGGAGGCTACAATAGCTTTATGGCACCGTTTGCCCCTAATGCAGTAAATAATGTTGCCGCTCAGATTGCTGCAGGAAACGACCTAATTATGCCAGGCTTACCTGCCCAAAAGAAAGCTGTTTTAGAAAGTATTAAAAATGGAAAACTAAGCAAAGCTGATGTAGATCGAGATCTTTCTAAAATATTAGAATTGATTTTGAAATCGCCTTCTATGAATAAATACAATTATTCAAATAAACCCAATTTGAAAGCAAATGCTGAAGTTACGAGACAAGCGGCGGCTGAAGGAACTATTCTTTTAAAAAATGACAAAAACACCTTACCGTTCACATCTAAATCGGTGCCTTTAGCAGTTTTCGGAGTAACATCCTACGATTTTATTTCGGGCGGAACGGGAAGTGGCGATGTAAACGAAGCCTACTCCATTTCTTTAATTGATGGTTTAACTAATGCTGGCTTTTCTATTGATAAAGAATTAGAAAGCATATACAAACCATATACTGCCGGACAAAAGGAAAAAGAAATGGATCGTCGCAAAAAAGAAGGTGGCTTACTGGCTACTCCTAAAAAACTTTCTGAATTGGAATTAAGCCGTGACTATATCGCTAACAAAGCGAATACCTCTGAAATGGCTTTAATTACTATAGGAAGAAATGCAGGTGAAGCCGCCGATAGAACTGTAAACGACGATTTCAATTTGGCTGCCGACGAAGTAACTCTAATCCATAAAGTTGCTGATGCTTTTCATGCCAAAGGCAAAAAAGTGGTGGTAGTTTTAAATATTGGTGGCGTAATTGAAACGGCAAGTTGGAGAGACAAAGTAGATGCAATTATTTTGCCATGGCAACCAGGCCAAGAAGGTGGAAATTCGGTAGCGGATGTAATCACAGGAAAAGTAAATCCTTCGGGAAGATTGACAATGACATTTCCAATAAACTATGAAGATGCTGCTGCAACTAAAAATTGGATTGGAACTCCGGCCGAAAATCCAACAAGCGTTACTTATGAAGAAGGAGTTTATGTGGGATACCGTTATTTCAATACTTTCAACGTAAAACCTTCTTACGAATTTGGATATGGCTTATCCTATACTTCTTTTGATTATTCGGATGTAAAATTGAGTTCAAAATCATTTTCGGGTAAAATGACCGTTTCGGTTACTGTAAAAAATACAGGAAAAATAGCTGGAAAAGAAGTTGTAGAATTGTATGTATCGGCTCCATCTAAATCAATTGACAAACCGACATCCGAATTAAAAGCTTTTGGCAAAACCAATGTATTACAACCTGGCGAAAGTCAGACCCTAACCCTTACTTTAAACCCTAAAGAATTAGCGTCATTCATTGCATCTAGAAACGCCTGGATTGCAGAGGCAGGAACCTATAAAGTAGCGGTAGGAAGCTCCTCTTTAAACATCAGAAAATCAGTCGATTTCAACCTTGCCAAAGAATTAGTAGTGGAAAAAACCAATTCTTCATTTGCTAGCGATATCAAATTTGCCGATTTAAAACCGTAATTATTTTTTTAGTTTGGAATAATTATTTTAAAAATGGATTCGATGTATTTCGGGTCCATTTTTTTATTTCAAAACAATTAGTTTTAGTACTTTTACAATCTCAAAATTACATTTATGTCAGTAGCTAAAAAAGATTACAAAAGAATCACCGTAAAATCATTAGTTGAAATGAAAGCCAATGGCGAAAAAATTTCAATGCTCACTGCCTACGATTTCACCATGGCAAAAATTGTAGATACCGCTGGTGTTGATGTAATTTTGGTTGGAGATTCGGCAAGTAATGTTATGGCAGGTCACGAAACTACTTTGCCCATTACATTAGATCAAATGATTTACCATGCCAGTAGTGTAGTTCGCGCGATAGAAAGAGCACTTGTAGTAGTAGATTTACCTTTTGGAAGCTATCAATCCGACTCTAAAGAAGCGTTGCGTTCTTCGATTAGAATTATGAAAGAAAGTGGTGGACATGCCGTTAAATTAGAAGGCGGAAGTGAAATTAAAGATTCCATCAAGAAAATATTAAACGCCGGAATTCCGGTTATGGGACATTTGGGCTTAACCCCACAATCGATATATAAATTCGGAACCTACACTGTTAGAGCTAAAGAAGAAGCTGAAGCAGAAAAATTATTGGATGACGCCAAATTGCTCGAAAAACTAGGCTGTTTTGCCTTAGTTTTAGAAAAAATTCCAGCTCATTTAGCCGAAAAAGTAGCTCAAAGTATTTCTATTCCAGTAATCGGAATTGGTGCTGGTGGTGGCGTTGACGGTCAAGTTTTGGTAATCCACGATATGTTGGGTATGAACAACGAATTCAGTCCGCGTTTTTTAAGACGTTATCTCAATCTATACGAACAAATGACTGGCGCCATCGGTCAGTATGTTAGCGATGTAAAAAGTAAAGATTTTCCGAATGCTAATGAGCAGTATTAGTATGGATTTTTAGATAATTAGATTGTTAGATTTATGCATAGATTTAAAGATTTGGAAATTTGGAAACTAAGCAGACAATTTTGTACCCAAATTTATGCTACTACTTCAAATTTTCCTGATGATGAAAAATTTGGTCTTACTAATCAACTACGAAGAGCATCCGTATCCATTCCATCAAACATAGCTGAAGGTTGTTCAAGAAGCAGCAATAAAGATTTTTCGCGATTTCTTGAGATTTCAATAGGTTCAACTTATGAAATAGAAACTCAACTATTAATAGCATTTGATTTAGGTTATATTAATCAGGATAAATTAGATGAATTAAGTACAGATTTGAATAAAATCATCAAAATGATTTCTAAATTTCGTTCTTCATTGGGAATCCAATAATCTAATTATCTAAAAATCCAATAATCAATCTTGAAAATTATTTCCAACAAATCCAACCTCCAAATTCTGCACGAAGACAATCATATTATTGTGGTTAATAAACGTGTAGGCGATATTGTACAAGGTGATAAAACTGGTGATAAACCACTTTCTGATGTAGTTAAAGAATACCTTAAAGACAAATACAACAAGCCTGGAGATGTTTTTTTGGGTGTGGTGCATCGTCTAGACAGACCCACAACGGGTATTGTCGTTTTTGCTAAAACATCTAAAGCGTTAGAGCGATTAAATAAAATGTTTAGTCAACGAGAAACTCAAAAAACCTATTGGGCTGTGGTTAAAAACAAACCACCTAAATCGCAGGATATTCTGATACATTTTCTGAAAAGAAATGAAAAAAACAATACGTCTAAGGCTCATACAAAAGAAGTTCCAGAAAGCAAAAAAGCCTCTTTAGAGTATAAAATTATTAAAGAATTAAACAACTATTTTGCTTTAGAAATTAATCTTCATACAGGAAGACATCATCAAATTAGAGCACAATTATCTGCAATTGGATGTCCTATAAAAGGTGATTTAAAATATGGTTTCGATCGAAGCAATCCCGATGGTGGTATTCATCTTCATGCTCGAAAATTATCTTTTTCGCATCCAGTTTCAAAAGAACATTTAACGCTTTTGGCTCCTACTCCCAACGATGTAATTTGGAATGCAGTGTAAACTAATTCATGTTTTTTTTCGTTTATTAAACAGTTATAGTATCTTTATAAAACATTAACCTAAATCTTTTATTCATGAAAAAAATAAGTGTAATTGTATTAGCGCTATTAGCCTACTCAGGTTTTTCACAAGATCATTTTGCAGGTGTTAGCACCTCAAGTCGTGTGGGAATTTTAAATGCTTCCCTAAATCCAGCCGAATTGGCCAACATGTCTAATAAGTTTGAAGTGAATGTTATAGGGATGAGCTTTAATGTTTCTAATAATAAAATTGGTTATAGCGATTTATTTTCAAATGCTGATTTACAATCCCTACTCTTTCAAGGTTCAGACCCAGTCAATATGCGTATTGATGCAGAGGTTTTAGGCCTAGGATTAGCGATGAAATATAAAAACTGGGGTTTTGCCATCACATCTAAAGCTCATGGTAAATTGGATGTTATCGATATCGATCCAAAACTTGGAGATGCTTTGGTCAATTCGGGATTAAACAGTGCTTTTGGTTCTTCAACGATTAGCAACAACTACAACCAAAGATTGAACGGAACTACTTGGGGTGAAGTGGGTTTTACATTGTCTAGAAATCTTATCGATAAAGAAAAATACAAACTAAATATTGGTGCTACATTCAAATTATTATTTCCTGGTTCGTATGCCAATTTAGGTTTGGATAAGTTTCAAGGAACCATTACTAATACTGCTGGGCAAGTCTATTTAAACAATACAACAGCCAATTTAAACATTGCTTATTCGGGTGGCTTAGCTTCCAGTTTTTCGAATTTAAATGATTATTCACAATCGATTTTTGGTGGGCTAAATGGCTTTTCTGGTGATATCGGAATTAATTACCAATGGAAAGACAAACCCGAAACCAATCCGAAGAAAAATTGGAATAAATACAAATTAAATTTGGGCATGGCCATTCGTAATGTAGGTTCGATGACCTTTAAAGACGATAATAATCATGCAACGAATTACCAACTTAACATCCAATCCACTGCAGCTAATCCGCTGGGATTAAACTTAAACCAGTTTGATAATGTAGACAATTTACAACAGGTAGAAACCATTCTTATCAATCAAGGTTATTTAAACGTTACGCCACAGAAAAAAGATTTTACCGTAAAATTGCCGACTTTATTTACCGCTTATGCCGATGTAAAAATTATTTCAAAATTATTCATTTCAGGATACATTCAGCAAAAAGTAAACAACAATAACGCCAACAATCAAATTACAGCTCAAAACAGTTATACACTTACCCCTAGAGTAAATTTAGGCTTTTTTGAATTTTTCTCACCATGGACGCATAATGAAATTTCGGGGTTAAATGGTGGTGTCGGATTTAGAATTGGTGGTTTCTACATGGGTTCGGGATCTATTGTTACCGCTTTAATTAACGATACCAAGCAAGCCGACTTTTACACCGGTTGGAGATGGGCTTTTTTATAAAATCATGGAATATAAAACGAACATCCATTTTAGAAAAGAAAAATTAAAACAGCTTTTAAACGTCATTAATCGTTATGAAAGTGAGATTGTTTCGGCATTATATCAAGATTTTAAAAAACCAAAGTTTGAAGCCGTTATAACAGAAACGAGTTATGTTATTTCCGATTTAAAAAATACTATTAAAAACATACAGCATTGGGCAAAACCGAAATGGGTTTTGCCTTCTTTATTAAATTTTCCATCTCAAGATTATATTTTGAGTGAACCTTACGGAAAAGTGTTAATTATTGCTCCGTGGAATTATCCCTTTCAACTGGCACTTTGCCCTTTAATTGCAGCAGTGGCCGCAGGTAATCAAGTGGTGGTAAAACCATCTGAATTAACTCCTAATACATCAACCATAATCACTAAAATTATTACTGAAACATTTGACAAAAACCATGTTGAAGTAATTGAAGGTGGCGTTGAAGTTTCTCAAAAATTGTTAGCCCAAAGATGGGATTATATATTCTTTACCGGCAGTGTTGCCGTAGGAAAAATGGTAGCCAAAGCAGCGGCCGAATTCATGACGCCCGTAACCTTAGAACTTGGTGGTAAAAATCCGTGCATTATTGATGAGGATTGTAATATAAAATTAACCGCTAAACGAATAGTTTGGGGAAAATTCATCAATGCGGGTCAAACCTGTATTGCACCCGATTATGTATTGGTCCACCACAATGCAAAATCAAATTTGGTAGCGGCTCTTAAAGAAGAAATTGTGCAAGCTTATGGAGAAAACCCCTTTATTTCACCCGATTTTCCTAGAATAATTAATGATAAAAATTGGTTGCGCCTTACTCAATTTTTAGCAGATGAAACTATTCTTTATGGTGGCCAAACCAATCAAACCGAAAACTATATTGCTCCTACCCTTCTAGACGAGCCAAATCTGGAAAGTTTGGTGATGCGAGAGGAAATCTTTGGTCCAATTTTGCCTGTCATCAGTTATAAAAATGAGAGTGAAATTGATTCCGTCCTATCAAAATATGAAAAACCCTTGGCGTTATATGTTTTTTCAAACAATACCAAATGGGCTAAAAAAATGGTGCTAAAATATTCTTTTGGAGGCGGTTGCATTAACGATACCGTTGTGCATTTTTCCAATAACCGTTTGCCTTTTGGTGGCGTTGGACACAGTGGTAATGGCGCTTATCATGGTCGATTAAGCTTTGATTCCTTTTCGCACAAAAAAGCCATCCTAAAAAAAGCTACATGGTTGGATTTACCAATGCGGTATGCGCCCTATAAAAACAAAATTAAATTTCTTAAAAAAATATTAGATTGGTTGTAAATTATAAAAAATGTACACTAAATTTGAGCAGGTTATGGTAATTTTATAGTATATTTATCCTGAAAATCATTTTTTGTCATAAATATACAATTGAATGCTTATTTTTTTATGATTCGAAACTACATTCCATTAAACATAGAGTTTACGGCTAATTTTTTCTATAACAACGAATGGATAATAAGTGCTATTTTAATTCTTATTGCTTACTTTACATACATCATTGTCAAAAAAAACAGAAACTTTCAATTAAAATTCGACAGCCATTTCTCGGAATTTGAACCCAAAGAAGAACAATACAATTTTTATCTCCTTTTTTTAGGAATAATTCTTCCTCTGGTAGAACTCATCTGTCAAATATTTGAAGTACGGCGGAATCCTTTTTTCGTCCCAAACTTAATTCTGGGCTCTATACTAATTCTTTTATATTTTGTAAGCACCCGAACAACATTACTTAAAAAGCATTTAGGTACTGTTTTTATCACATTATACTTGGGCTATTTTTGCGTTACCTACTACAACTTATTATTCAACACCTTTGAATTGGCTAATTATCTTGAATTAATTGTAGCTTTCTTTATTTCTTACAACGCTTTTAAAAGCTATTTTCAGTTTTTAGTTTTTTCAATAATAACATTACTATTCACAATAAGCATTTATAATAATTCTCAATTAACCACAGATATAGTAGTACTATTATTCAACACTTTTTTAGCCACATTTGCTATAAACATTGCGCGACACATAGCATTAACAGATACCAAAAACAAGTTTTTATTTGCCAATGAAATTGTTAATAAAGGTAATATGTTGACTATTGTCACTAATAAAAAAGGTGCGTTAACCTACTGTAGTCATCAAGTAATGGAATTTTTAGGGTATACTCCCGAAGAAGTTTTAGGACTCAAATTTTGGGAACTCACAGAAGATCCAGAATTTATTGGAGAAGCCTACCACGATAATTATATTGATAACCGATTGCATGTTCGGAAATTAAAAGCAAAATCTGGTGAATATAAGTACATCCAATGGAAAGATCGGAAATTTTCTGAAGAGTTAGTAATAGGCATTGGTCAAGACATTACGGAACAAATTCAAATTCAAAATCAATACATCAATCTGATTGAAAATGCCAATGATTTTATTTATGAAACCGATTTAAAAGGTAATTATACTTTTATTAATAAATACGCTGAAGTCGTTACAGGATACGACATCAACGAATTATATCAACAACATTACACGCAAATAATTCGAGAAGATTACCTCAATAAAGTAATGACTTTTTACAGCATTACGACCAGTGAAATAAAAGAATTTCCAACTTTAATATTTCCTATAGTAAAAAAGAGTGGTGAATCGGTTTGGCTTTCCCAAAATGTATCCTTCAAGAAAAATGATCAAGATAAAATAATTGGATTCACCGCAATTGCTAGAGATATTACTTTAGTAAAAGAAAATGAAATTGAGAAACAACGCAAACAACGGAAATTAAAATTATACAATGAAACTTTAAAAAACATCACTTTAACAAACATTTTAAAATCGGACAATTTTGATGATGTGTTAAAAAACATGTTGACATTAGTTGCCGAAAAAGTTGATGTAAACCGAATTAGTTATTGGATTTATAATCCCGAGTCAATTGAATGTAAAAGTCTTTTTTTAAGAAATAGCAATACATTTGAAAGCGGTACCATACTGTATAGAAAAGAGTATCCTTCTTACTTTAATTATCTTGAAAATGAAATACAAATAATTTCATCAGATGTCTATAAAAGTGAAGAAACAGCCGAGTTTTGCGTTGATTATTTTCCGAAAAATAACATAAAATCACTACTTGATACACCCATTATAATCAATGGTAAATTAATTGGAGTATTGTGTTTAGAATCGGACACTAAAATCAAACTTTGGGATACCGAAGACAGCAATTTTGTTAGATCTATAGCCGATATTATCACACTATCTATAGAAACTCAAAAAAGAATTGAAGCGGAAAGAAAACTATCATACAAGAATGATATTTTGAGTGTGATTACCAAAATTACCGATAAAGTACTTATCAGTAAAAATAATTCCGAGATGTTTGAAGGAATTATAGATGAAATTGGAAAAGTTACAAAAACCGATAGAATGTCCTTTTTTACCTACCACAAAGATGATGGAATTCTAGAACAAAAACACCGTTGGACTCGAGATTTGAACGGTATTGCACCTATCAATCCTAATCTAAGACAAGTTTCGCAAAACAAAATTCCAGAAATTGTTGAGGTTTTAAAAGCTAACAAACCTTATTTTTCTTTAATAAAAAACATAAAAGATCAGACGACTCGTGAGTTTTTAGAAACACTTTATTCCAAATCAATTCTATTTTTACCCATCCATGTCAAACATGAATTTTATGGTTTTATCGTTTTTGATGATACTAAAATAGAACGAATTTGGTCTTTTGAAGAAATCAACACACTACTTACTTTAGCAAATAATATTTCATCTGCCATTGAACGCAATTATAACGAAGCCATTATTCAAGAAAGTGAAGAGAAATTTAGATTGTTGGCAAACAACATTCCCGGAAGTGTTCATTTGAGTAAATATGACGAACATTGGACCAAAATTTATCTCAATGATGAAATTGAAAAACTGACCGGTTATTCCAAAACTGACTTCCTCGAAAACAAAGTCTATTATCTTGATGTCGTACATCCCGATGATGTTGCAATACTGATTAATGAAGCCGAAGAAATCAATATAAAACCACATAAAATACATCTTATATACCGAATTATTAAAAAAGACGGTCATACAGTATGGGTTGAAGAGTTTGGAGAACCTATTATGAAAGATGATAAAATTGAATTTGTTGTAGGTATTTTTACAGACATTACCCAACGAATTCAAGCAGAAGAAGCCATTAAAGCTAAAAATTATGCCGAAGCTGCCAATCGTGCCAAATCAGAATTTCTTGCTAACATGAGTCATGAAATTAGAACACCACTAAACGGAATTATTGGCTTCTCTGACTTATTAAAAAACACCAAACTTGAGCCTATTCAAAGACAATATATGGGCACTATCAATGAATCGGCACATTCATTAATGGACATCATAAATGACATTTTGGATTTCTCTAAAATAGAATCTGGAAAATTAGATTTGTATATTAAAAAATATGACCTTTCAGAAATAGCAAAACAAGTAATCGAATTGGTCCGCTATGATTCCAATATTAAAAAAATAGAATTAGAATTAATTATTGATGAGAATTTACCGCGTTATGTGTGGACCGACAACGTTCGATTGAAACAAATATTGATAAATCTTATTGGTAATGCTGTAAAATTTACAGAAAAAGGAAAAGTAACCCTTTCAATCAACAACAAACAAACCATTAATGCTAACGAAAATAAAATAGTATTCTCCGTAAAAGACACTGGAATTGGTATTAAAAAAGACTTTCAAGAAGAAATATTTTCTGCCTTTTCACAAGGTGACAATTCCACAACACGAAAATTCGGTGGAACCGGACTTGGCTTGACCATTTCCAACCAATTATTGTCTTTAATGGACAGTACGTTAATTCTAGAAAGTGAATACGGAAAAGGAAGTGAATTTTCATTTGAAGTCATTCTAAAAACTTCTAATGAAAATACAACTAATGAAATTGAAAACATTGAAGTATTTTTCAATCCTAGAGAACGAGACGATTATGGTCATGAAAACTACAAAATACTTATAGTAGAAGACAACAAAATAAACATGTTATTGGCCAAAACACTAGTCAAACAAATTATTCCAAACGGAACCATATATGAAGCTAGCGATGGAAAAGAAGGTGTCGATAAATTTATTGTGTTAAAACCAGATCTTATTTTGATGGATGTTCAAATGCCTGTTATGAATGGCTATGAGGCCACTAAAGAGATTAGAAATCTAAAAAATGGAGAACATATACCAATTATTGCACTTACCGCTGGAACCGTTGTTGGGGAAAAAGAAAAATGCATTGAAGCTGGCATGAATGATTATGCTTCAAAACCAATTTTGAAAGAAGTATTGGAAAACATTATTTCCAAATGGATTAAACATTAAAAATGATATCTTATGAAATGGATTGGAAACCGAAAAAGTGACAACGTAGAAGACCGAAGAGGAATGTCTGGTGGCGGAAAAACAATTGTAGGCGGTGGCGTAATTGCAATTATCTTTTTCTTACTTAAAACTTTTATGCCACAAAGCGCTCCTTTGATTGATAACATCCAACAACAAGTGGAACAAAATCAATCAACAACTAGTAACGGACCTGCCAAAGAATTAACACCCGAACAAAAAGAAATGGGCGATTTTGCCTCAACCATTTTTGCCTATACCGAAGATACTTGGGGACAACTTTTTAAAGAAAAAGGAATGGATTATGAACAACCAAAATTGGTGTTGTTTTCTGACGCAGTAGAAACCGCATGCGGAAATGCTACTTCGCAATCGGGACCCTTTTACTGTCCAGGCGATCACAAAGTGTATTTCGATTTGGAGTTTATGAAAGAATTAAAAACACGTTTTGGTGCCCAAGGTGGTGATTTTGCTACAGCATATGTCATTGCGCATGAAGTTGGACATCACATACAAACCCTCATGGGAACTTCGGCTAAAGTTCGTCAACTTCAACAAGGAAAAAGCGAGGCCGAAGCCAATAAACTATCCGTTTGCCTAGAACTTCAAGCCGATTTTTATGCTGGCGTTTGGGCAAAATACAATCAAAAATATTTAGAAGAAGGCGATATCGAAGAGGCTTTAAGTGCTGCCAATGCTGTGGGTGATGATTCCATTCAAAGTAAAATGCAAGGTCATGTTAATCAAGAAACCTTCACACATGGTTCGTCAGCCCAAAGAATGTACTGGTTTAAAAAAGGATATGAAACTGGCGATATCAATCAAGGTGATACTTTTAGTGCATTATTAAAATAAAACTGTTTTTAGTTCTAAAAAATTACTATTATTAAATTTTAAAAGACTTATTTTAAGATAATCACAAATCGACATTATTACCACATATTTTAGCTGTTGTCTAACTCTATTTGACAACAGCTTTTTTATTTTTGCAGGAAATATGATTACTATGAAAGTCGGAATTGACAGCATTACTTTTGATATACCCAAACTGCATTTACCTATTAAAACGCTTGCAGAAAATCGAAATATAGAACCTGATAAATTAATAAAAGGCCTTGGACTTCAAAAAATGAGTTTTCCAGATGTGTATCAAGATGTGATCACTTTTGGAGCAAATGCCGTTTATAAATTAATCCAACAGGAAAACCTAAACCCAAAAGACATTGCGCGAATTTATGTTGGTACTGAAAGTGGTGTCGACTCTTCTAAACCCATTGCAACCTATATTACTGCACTTTTAGAACAACAGTTGGGCGATGGTAGTTTTAAATATTGCGATACTTTAGACATGACTTTTGCGTGTATCGGAGCTGTGGATGCGTTACAATCCACTCTCGATTTTATTCGTCTAAACCCAACCCAAAAAGCCATAGTAGTTGCCACAGACAATGCCAAATACGATTTGAATTCAACTGGAGAATATACTCAAGGCGCTGGCGCTGTCGCCATGTTAATTTCGGCTAATCCAAGAATTCTATCGTTTTCAAACAAAGTTGGCGTTTCGGCACAAGGTGTTTTTGATTTTTTCAAACCAAGACGGTATGCTTCCAAAAATGAAATTCTAAATACCGATGATAATCCCGAATGGTTTGGAATTTTGGAAAATGAAGTGGCATTCTATAAGGAACAACCCGTTTTTGACGGATATTATTCTAATGAATGTTACATCAAACGAACTTCTGAAGCCTATATCCATTATAAAGAAATCACCAATCAAACGAATGCTTTGTATCAGAACTGGGAGAATATTTTGATGCATCTTCCCTATTGTTTTCAGGCGCGTAGGACTTTTGTAGAGATTTATGCTAAAGAAAATAATCTGACTGATGACCTCAAAACAATTGCTAAAAGTGCTGAGTATATAGAATTTGTAACAAAAACTATTTTTCCATCAGAAATTGCTTCGGGTCAAGTAGGCAATATGTATACAGGTTCAATTTTTCTTGGCATGTTATCTACCTTGAGTTTTCATTTGCAAAACAATACCGAATTAACCGGTAAAAAAATGGGGTTCATTGCCTATGGTAGTGGTTCGAAAGCAAAAGTGTTTGAAGCCGAAGTAGCCTCCGAATGGAAATCAGTAATCGCTAAAACTAATTTGTTTGAAACCTTAGACCAATCGTCTGAGATTGATTTTGGCACCTACATTTCACTGCATAAAAAAGAAAGAAAGCATCCTGTTTTAGAACCTAAAAATGAATTTGTTTTAGATTATATCGAAAAAGAAAATCCTGTTTTAATGGGTGCTCGATACTATAAGTTTGTTTAATTCCCAAGTAGAAATTGCATTGGAATCGACAACCGTTTGTTCCAAGATTTTTCACTGTGATCGGCATCTTCAAATTTTTGAGTCATCCAATTTGTAGCGGTAAATCCCTTAGATTGCATGATTTCATCTACTTGTGGTTGTAGGGTTACATACAAGGCGTCTAAAGTTGCCGTTCCGTAATCAAAATAAATTTTGTGATTTTTAGGATTTGGCAAATGCTTTTTCAAGTATTTAAAAAAAGCACCCGGAATTGGATTGTGTTCTAAACTAAAAATTCCTGGCCAATGGGTTGACATACATATGGCACCACCAAAGACTTTTGGATATTCACAAATGGCATACATCGATATCAAGCCGCCCATGCTGCTTCCTGTAATAAAAGTGTGCTTTTGATCGGTGTAAACCGAATACGTTTTATCAATCATAGGCTTTAGTTCTTCAACTAAAAATTTTAAATAGTTATCCGAATTTATTTTGCCATTATGAAACACACTCTGCCCATTACTCCTATTGGCATTATAAATGGAATCTTGTTGGGTTTGAGCCAGACTTTCAAAAGGTTTTTGAGGAAAATAATCGATATGACGCGTTTGTGAATCAGAAGCCACACCAACTACAATAACCTCTTGAATCCTTTTCTCTTTTGTCAATTTGGACAATACATCATCAACATCCCAAGCTTGTTTGTTCCAAGTTGTTTCAGCGTCAAATAACATTTGTCCGTCGTGCATGTACAACACAGCATATTTTTTAGAAGTTGAATAATTATCCGGTAACCAAACATCAATATTTCTAACGGTTACGTAGTTAGATTTAAAATTTTCGATTCTATGAAGAGTTCCAGATACCACTTTGGGTATACTTTGTGAAAAAACAAATTGTGAAACCAACAACAATCCTAATAAAATAGTATTTTTCATAATTAATCGATTTAACATTATCCCAGCCAACCGTCTCTATCCAAGCTTCTATATTGAATAGCTTCTGCAATATGATTGGAATGCACTTTATCTGATGCTTCCAAATCGGCAATCGTTCGAGCCACTTTCAAAATTCTATCATAAGCACGAGCCGAAAGATTCAATCGCTCCATGGCAGTCTTTAACAAATGTAGGGAAGCTTCGTCTAAAACACAATATTCTCGTATTAATTTTGAACCCATTTGAGCGTTATAATGAACCTTATCTGTGTGTTCAAAACGTTTCGATTGGATTGCTCTTGCGGCTATTACTCGGCCTCTAATGGCAACACTGCTTTCCGATTTTCGGGTTTCTGTTAGTTTTTCAAAGGGTACTGGAGTAACTTCAATGTGAATATCGATTCGATCTAAAAGTGGTCCTGAAATCTTACTCATATATCGTTGCATTTCATGTGGAGAAGAACTTTGTGGTGCGTCTGGATCGTTGAAATAGCCACTCGGACTCGGATTCATACTTGCTACTAACATAAAAGATGACGGATACGTGATAGTAAATTTAGCTCTCGAAATGGTTACTTCCCTATCTTCTAAAGGCTGGCGCATAACTTCCAGTACTTCTCGTTTAAATTCGGGTAATTCGTCTAAAAACAAGACTCCATTATGCGATAACGAAATCTCTCCGGGTTGCGGATAACTACCTCCACCAACTAACGACACACTCGATGCCGTGTGGTGCGGACTTCTAAACGGACGCTGACTTAACAACCCAGCATTCTTAATTTTACCTGCAACCGAATGAATTTTGGTTGTTTCTAAAGCTTCTTTCAGCGTCATTGGAGGCAAAATACTCGGTAATCGCTTGGCTAACATTGTTTTTCCTGAACCTGGCGGACCTATAAGAATAATATTATGTCCGCCTGCCGCAGCAATTTCCATACATCGTTTAATCGATTCTTGACCTTTGACTTCTGAAAAATCGAATTCTGGAAAATCTGAAGTTTTATCAAACTCTTCTCGCGTATTAATTACAGTAGGTTCTAATGTCCCTTTTCCTTCAAAAAAGTCGATTACTTGCGTTACATTCTCAATGCCATAAACCTCTAAACCTTCCACTATTGCAGCTTCTTTTACGTTTTGAATTGGAAGAAAAAAACCTTTAAATCCTTCTTCATAAGCTTTAATGGCAATCGATAAAGCACCTTTGATGGGCTGTAAACTTCCATCCAGAGACAACTCACCCATTATAACGTAGCGCTCTACTTCTTCAGTTCGAATCTGACTTGAGGCCATTAAAATTCCGATAGCCAAAGTCAAATCATAGGCAGATCCTTCTTTTCGTAAATCGGCTGGCGCCATGTTGATGGTGATTTTTTTTCCCGGTAACTGATAACCGTTATTTTTGAGTGCAGCAGCTATACGATAACTGCTTTCTTTTATGGCATTGTCTGGTAATC
This sequence comes from Flavobacterium sp. FG139, assembly GCF_057809695.1. Classification (NCBI taxonomy): domain Bacteria; kingdom Pseudomonadati; phylum Bacteroidota; class Flavobacteriia; order Flavobacteriales; family Flavobacteriaceae; genus Flavobacterium; species Flavobacterium sp. FG139. The sequence goes on along the minus strand of NZ_JBMDKL010000019.1, from coordinate 18,564 downwards.
CTACCAAATGGTATCCAATACCTTTATCGATATTTACTTCTACTGTTATTGTGGTGGCTTCAACACCAAAGACGGCGCTTCCAAATACTTTTACTAACATGGCTTATATTTTTAATTGGCTTATACTAATACTAATACTAATACAAATATAAAAATATTAACGTTAATAGAAAATATAGCACATTAATTCAATAGAAAATTCATATTTACTAACTATACAACTATAAGAAATAAAAATATTTTAATATAAATTATCATTGATATAAAACAGAATTTTATAAAAAAATGAAATAAAATTAAAATTTAACAAAATAAATAAAACTCTACTTGGAAATTCCTCGTAAATGGAATTACCCAAACTACCTAACAATGATTAACGAAGAAAAAAGACTAGAAATTCTCTATCAGTATGATATACTTGATAAAGAAGCAGAGGCAGAATTTGACAACATAACTTACTTAGCCTCAACATTGTGCAACACGCCTGTATCTACAATTTCATTAATTGACAAATACCGTCAGTGGTATAAATCAAAAGTAGGATTAACTCTTGACGAAGTTCCAAGAGAGGTTTCTTTTTGTTCTATAGCTATTGCACGTTCAGCAGAAACTGTTGTGATTGAAAAATTAATGGAGGATGCTGAATTTAGAAAAATAGGATTAATTAATGGTTTTACCGATGAAGGATTCTATGCTGGTGTTCCAATCAAAGACAAGGATTCAGGTGCTATTTTAGGAACATTATGTGTTATAGATAATGTAAATAAATCATTGACCGAAAAGCAAATTAAATCATTAGAAATACTTGCAGTTCAAGCTTCTGAGTTATTTAAAATCAGAAGAAAATACGATAACTTAAGAGAGTATAATGAAGATTTATATTATAAATACTCAGAATTAGAAAAATTTGCCGGAGTGATATCGCACGACATGAAATCTCCATTAAATAACATCATTTCAATTATTGGATTGATTAAAGAAAACTCTGATTCGGAATACCGCAATGAAGATAAAGAATATTTGTATTTGATTGAAGAATGTTCATTACAATTGAAAAAATATGTTGATGGTGTTCTATCCTATTATAAATTAGATAATGTAGATTTAACAACTAAAGAAGAGTTCAAAATTAGCGAGGTTATTGATGAAATAAAATCAATGTTTAAAGTCAGTCCGAACATTACCATTAATTTTTCAAGTCCCTATTGTTCTCTTAAAATTAGTAAATATGCTTTGATTCAAATCTTAATGAATTTAGTTGAAAATGGAATTAAATACAATAATAAGGAACAAATAATTATTGATGTGGACTTTACTGAAAGTCCAGAAGAATTGATTATTGAAGTTTCAGACAATGGCATTGGTATGAAATCAGAACATTTTGAGGATATTTTTTATACATTCAAAAATTTGAATATTAGAGATAAAAATGGAGATTATGGTACTGGCTTAGGTTTATCTTCTGTAAAGAAAATTTTAGATCGAATAAATGGTGAAATAAAAGTAACCTCTGAAATAAATGTAGGCACCACATTTACTATTAATATTAAAAAATAAAAAAAAGTCTGTTGAATCAACAGACTTTTTTTTATAGAAGTTATTTATTGAAATTAGCCAAACCTTCTTTCAGCCAATTTTCATATAATCTAGGATCTGGATCATAACTTGTAGTTGGCGTTTCTGCATTCAAATTAGTTCCTTCAGCATCAACCAAAACATATAAAGGTTGTGTGTTGGTTTTATATTTCGTTATCATAAAATCGGTCCATTTATCTCCAATGGTTACAATTTCAGCACCTGTTGATTTTGAAATAAATTGTTCGTTTTTTGGTAAATCTCTTTTATCATCAGCAAACAATGAAATGATAACGACATCGTTTTTCAAAATTTTGGAAACGTTAACATCGGTCCAAACATTATTTTCCATCTTTCTGCAATTTACGCAGGCATGACCCGTAAAATCTAATAAAACTGGTTTTTTAATTTCCTTGGCATAAGCCAACCCTTTGTCATAATCTGTAAAAATTAATAATCCGTGTTTGTTGCGCTCTGCTCCATCGGGTAGTTTTTCATTTGATATAAATCCGGATGAACCACCAACGCCATTCGGACTTTCACTATATTCTTCAGACGGTGGAAAAGCACTAATTAATTTCAAAGGAGCGCCCCAAAGTCCCGGAATCATGTAAAATGTAAAGGACAAAACCAATAAGGCTAGCATCAATCTTCCTACCGAAATGTGAGTTATTGGCGAATCGTGAGGAAGCGTAATTTTTCCTAACAAATAGATTCCCCATGTTCCAAAAATAGCAATCCATATGGCTAAAAAGGTTTCTCTTTCAAAATGATGCAACTGCAATACTAAATCGGCATTGGATAAAAACTTGAACGCTAAGGCTAATTCTAAAAATCCTAACGACACTTTTACCGTATTCAACCACCCACCCGATTTTGGTAACGAATGCATCCAACCTGGAAACATCGCAAACAACATAAAAGGTAACGCCAAAGCCGATGAAAATCCCAACATTCCAACTACTGGAGCAATACCTCCATTAGAGGCCGCTTGAACTAAAAGCGTTCCAACGATAGGTCCAGTACACGAAAAAGATACAATGGCCAAGGCTAAAGCCATAAACAATATACCTACAATTCCACCTCTATCCGCTTGTCGATCGACTTTATTAGCCCATGAATTTGGCAACATAATTTCGAATGCTCCTAAAAATGAAGTGGCAAAAACAACTAATAAGACAAAGAAAATAACATTAAACCAAACATTGGTAGAAAGTGCATTTAAAGCATCGGCGCCAAAAATTGCCGTAACTGCTAATCCCAAAACAACATATATAGCAATAATTGAAATTCCGTAAATAATGGCGTTTCGTTTTCCTTGTGCTGGAGTTTTACTTTGTTTGGTAAAAAAGCTCACCGTCATCGGTATCATAGGAAACACACAAGGGGTTAACAATGCAGCAAACCCTCCTAAAAAAGCCAAGAAAAATATGGCTAATAAGCCTTTCTTCTCTTCTTTTTTAGGTTTAGAAGCCGTTGGAGAAGTCGCTTCTTTTTTAACTTCTGAAGCTAAAGAATCTACTTTTGTTACACTTTGTTGTGTGGTATCAATAGTAGAAACAGCAGGATCGGCAGAAGATACAGCTACAACTGGCAACACAAAATTCAAGTCAATATTATCATTTACACACACATTTAAACACGCTTGAAAGTCAACATTGACCACAATTTTGGCACACTTCGGATTGATAATTTTAACCTTTTGTGTCAAAGTAGCTTTGTTTTCGAAATAATATTCGTCTACTCCAAAATCTTTATTAAACTCTTTTTTATAGGGAGTTTCTTTTGCTTTACCCATCAATTCGAAATTGCCCTTCTGATTTTTAAATGTAAGAGTAATTCCCAACGGACCATCGGCTGGAGTGAATTGAGAATACATGTGCCAACCTTCTTCAATAGTGGCATTCATAACTAAATTGAATTCGGTATCTGAAACTTTTTCAAGATTGGATGTCCATTTTACAGGATGTTTAACCTGTGAATTTCCAGTTGTAAAAGCTAAAAAAGCTAAAAGTATAAAAACTATTTTCCTCATTATTGCAGTTGTATTTGTAGTTTATTTGTTGTTTTATTTGTTATTTTAAACCGTTCGTCTTGTCGTTTTCCAATTATCCAAACAATTTGATTTTCAGAACATAAAATCCATTGATTTGATTTATCAATTAAAGACATTTTTTCATCTTTAAAATACTTGCTCAATTTCTTTTTACCTTGCATTCCGAATGGATAAAAATAATCGCCTTCGTCCCATTTCCGAATCGTTAACGGAAATTGCAATGCGTCTTCATCAACAAAGATAGTATTTGCATCGGTAACCGAAATGTCACTTACATTACAAAACGTTATATTTAAGGGAACTTTAACGTCTTTATGACCCTTTTCAATCAAAAACACTTCTGAATCCTTCTTTTCTTCTTGGGCAAATAGGATTAAAAAACCCCTATCCTTCAATAAAATATAGTGTTCTGAAAATACCTGTTTACCCGATTGCGCCTGTGCTAACGCATAAATATCATTCCAAGCAGTGAATCCGAAATCTTTAAGCCATTGGTATAAATAAGCACCATAATTGGGCAATTGAAGTAGTTTTTTCAAATCAAACCAAATGGTGCCGTCTTCTTTTTCTGTAACAACTTCTCGATAAACGATGTATTCTCCATCATTTACAATCGATTGTGCTTCCTTTAAATAACTTTGTGTTTTTTGAAAAGAATCCAAAAAAGTAGGATTGATTTCTTTTAAAACAGGAACAATCTGATGTCGAATCTTATTGCGTAGATATTTATCAGAAGCATTGCTAGAATCTTCGCGCCATGACAAATTATTTTCTTTGGCATACGTTTCAATTTCTTCACGAGAAAAAGGTAATAACGGCCGAACAATTTGATCGTTTTGAGCCGGAATTCCTGTTAAACCATCCAAACCGGTACCGCGAGAAAGATTGATTAAAAAGGTCTCTAAATTATCGTCGAGATGATGACCTGTTAGTATGAAATCAAATTTATATTGCGCTAATTGCTCATAAAACCAGGCATAACGTAACTTTCGTGCAGCAACTTGAATAGATGTTTTAGAATCTTCGGCAAATTGTTTGGTATCAAACTTTTCTATGTAAATCGGAATCTGTCTTGCTTTGCAAAATGCTTTCACAAAATCTTCATCACCGTCACTTTCAGAATTTCGCAACGAAAAATTACAATGTAAAACAGCAATATCATAATTCATTTTATGAAATAAATCCAATAAAACCATGCTATCAATACCACCACTAATCGCCAAAAACAAGCGTTTTCCTGATAAAAAAGAAAAATTAGTAACTAAGTGGTTTTGTAATTTTTGTAGCATCTTTCAAAAGTAAGAAATATAATTAACTCAAAACAGCAAACATGGCTTTGGCTTTCAACAAACATTCTTCGTATTCGCTTTCAGGCTCGGATAACGAAGTAATGGCGCTTCCAACAGAAAAGGAAACGTATTGATTTTTAGCATTATACAGTATACTTCGGATTACAACATTAAAATCAAAATCACCATTGGGTGCAAAATAACCTACGGCTCCGCTGTACAATCCGCGTTTGGTTTCTTCCAGATTTTCAATAATTTGCATCGCCGAAATCTTAGGTGCGCCTGTCATGCTTCCCATTGGAAAAGTAGTTCTCAAAATTTCTACAGGTGAAGTCGTAGGATCTACTGTAGAAACAACCGTTGAAATCATTTGATGTACTTGTTTGAAAGAATAAATACCACAAAGTTCTTCTACGGTCACCGAACCTTTAGTGGCGGTGTGTGATAAGTCGTTTCGAACCAAATCAACAATCATAATGTTTTCGGAGCGCTCTTTAGGGTTAGCCACTAGTTCGTTCTTAGATTGTTCGTCTAAAACAGAATCCAAATAACGTTTTGCTGTACCTTTTATGGGTTGGGAAATGACTTTAGCAGCTTCTTTCTTTAAATAACGCTCAGGTGAAGCAGAGATCAAAAACTGATCATTGTTTTTAAAATACACTGCAAATGGTGGTTCAGAAATAGCATTCAATTTTTGATAAACTTCCAAAGGATCAATTAATGCCTTTTGAGCAAAGAATTCCATACAAAAATTGGCTTCATAAATAGCGCCATGATGGATATGTTCTAGCATTACCTCAACTTTAGACAAGTAATCGTCTTTAGCAATACGTTGCTGAATATTCATTTTATGCGAAGGCACAAGGTTGTCTGAATTTTTAATGCTAGAGATTTCATTAAAATCATCTTCCATTTCATCATCACACAGGTATAAATACTGAATTTCAAGTTGGTTTCCTTTTAGTAAAAAAAGCTTCTTAGGCTGAAAAAAAAACAAATCAGGAAACTCTAACCCATCAAAGTTATGGGATTGTAAGTTTTCAGTATCATTTTTTAAATCGTATGACAAATAACCAAACAACCAATCTTTGGTTTGACTTTGGTATTGATGCAAATCTTCAAACGCTTTTTCGTAATCGGTTTTAAGGGACGTAAACGCATCAACGGCAGCAACACAATCATAACTGGAATAGTGTTGATGGTACTCATTAGAATCTAAAAAAACTACTTCTCTAAACGAATTGGACCACAACAAAAGTTGTTTTACAAATTCGGATGGTTTGGCAATAGATTTAGTTATTGTGGTTCTCAATGGACAAATTTAATTTGCTCAAAATTACAACAAATTTATTTTAAGCTAAACGTAAGTTTTTAATTTTTTGGCACGGTTTTTAGTTTATCCAAACAAAACCAATATTCACTTAAAAATCATTTTATATATTGATAATAAATCTACTTATAATCTTTTAGTTAAATACAATTACATCAATAATAACTTAAAATGAATTTTTATGAACAGAAACACCAAATTCGCATTTGCTTTGCTACTAGTTGGCATCGCAATTTCCTGTAAACAAGCAGAAAAAGAAAACGCAATCGCTGCGGTAGACACTAGCGAAATGAGCGCCGACAGCACCAGTGTAATTTCGTCATCGGCAGCTGTACAACCCAAGAACAGTACTCGTAAGTTTGTGAGAACTGCCGACATCAAATTTAAAGTTAAAAATGTTTACAAATCGACTAATATAATTGAAGATGCGACTAGTAAATTTGGTGGTTTTGTAACTTATACCAACCTACAAAGCACTATTAACGACGAAGACAAAACTAAAATTAGTCCCGACAGCACTTTGGTTACTACAAAATATACCGTTGAAAATAACATGACCATTCGAGTACCCAACACCCAGTTGGATACGGTCATCAAAACCATAGCCCAGCAAATTGGTTTTTTACATTACCGTGTGATCAAGGCCGATGATGTAACTTTACAAATGTTATCCAATAAAATGGCACAACACAGAAGTGTTACTACCGAAAAAAGAATCGCTAATGGCATTGACACCAAAGGCAAAAAACTCAATCAAATTATTGATGCTGAAGAAAATTTAGAGGCTAAAAAAGAAGCCAATGATTCTAAAACTTTAGAAAATTTATCTTTAAAAGATCAAGTAAACTTTAGCACCTTAACCCTATTGGTGTATCAAGATCAAACCATCAAACAAGAAATGGTGGCAAATGAAAAAAGCATTAATGCCTATCGACCTCATATTGGTTTGCAAGTGTGGGACAGTGTAAAAACAGGCTGGTTTATGCTAGAAAACATCATTTCATTTCTGGTGGTATTATGGCCATTTGCTTTGATTGGCAGTATGGGATATTTAGGATATAAAAAAATTCTGAAAAATAAATCTTGAAAACTTTGTTGATAAACCACTCATTAGCAGTGGTTTTTCTATTTCAAATACCTCTTATATTTGTTGTACTAATCAATTAAACTTTAAATTATGAAAATTGCAACACTCATTGTTAGACTGCTTGTAGGTGGGCTAATGCTTTTTGCATCATTATCGTATTTCTTTAAATTTGGAGAACAACCAGCACCTGTTGGAGATATGAAAACAGTAATGGAAGGATTTATGGCTTCCAAATACATTTTACCATTGGCTAAGTCGGTGGAACTTATTGCAGGATTGACAATTATTACCGGAAAATTCATGAAAATTGGGGCTGTAATTTTGGTTCCAGTGACGTTAAACATTTTATTAATAAATGTCTTCTTAATGCCTGAAGGAATTCCGATTGCAGCAGCCTTATTTATAGGAAATCTATTTTTGATTTATGCGAAATGGGATAGTTATAAAGGGATTTTTACTGCATAAATAAAAAACCTGACAGGATGTTGAATCTTGTCAGGTTTAATTATATAATGTAAAAAACAAATTTTAACTTACACGTGTAACGCTCTATTATCTGTAGCAGCCAAAGCTGCTTCTTTAACAGCTTCTGCAAATGTTGGATGCGCATGACTCATTCTTGAAATATCTTCAGCAGATGCTCTAAACTCCATAGCAGTAACTGCCTCAGCAATTAAATCGGCACAACGAGCACCAATCATGTGAACTCCAAGAACCTCATCGGTTTTGGCATCGGCTAAGATTTTTACAAATCCATCAATATCACCTCCTGCACGAGCTCTACCTAAAGCTTTAAATGGAAAACTTCCTGCTTTATAAGCAACACCATCCGCTTTCAATTGCTCCTCTGTTTTACCAACAGCAGCTACTTCAGGCCAAGTATATACCACGCCCGGAATCAAATTATAATCAATATGTGGTTTTTGACCTGCTAAAATTTCAGCAACCATTACACCCTCTTCTTCCGCTTTGTGTGCCAACATGGCGCCACGAACTACATCGCCAATAGCATAAATATTCGGAACGTTCGTTTGCAAATGATCATTCACTTCTACCATACCTCTTTCAGTTAGCTTCACTCCTGCTTTATCAGCATTCAATCCGTCTGTATACGGACGACGACCAACAGCAACCAAAGCATAATCACCTTCTAAAGTAACGATTTCACCTTTAGCATTTTCGGCTTTAACGGTAACTACATTTCCTTTTCGGTCAACCGATTGTACTTTGTGAGACGTATAGAATTTCATGCCTTGTTTTTTCAACACTTTGGTCAATTCTTTCGAAAGACCAGCATCCATTCCAGGAATAATACGGTCTAAGTATTCTACTACTGAAACCTCTGCACCTAATCTTAAGTATACTTGACCCAATTCGATACCGATAACACCACCACCAATAATCACTAAATGTTTAGGTACTTCTGGCAATTTTAAGGCTTCTGTTGAAGTAATGATACGCTCTTTATCCAATTTAATAAAAGGTAAACTCGATGGTTTAGAGCCGGTAGCGATAATGATATTTTTAGCTTCAATAGTTTCTGAAGTTCCATCTGCTTTGGCAATAGCCACATGAGTTGCATCTACAAAAGAACCCAATCCTTCAAAAACGGTAATTTTATTTTTATCCATTAAAAACTTAACGCCACCACTGGTTTGGTCAACAACTGCTTGCTTACGCGCAATCATTTTTTCCAAATTTACTTTCACTGCTCCCGAAACTTCAATTCCGTGATCGGCAAAATGTTGCAATTCTTCATAATGGTGTGAAGAGGCTAACAATGCTTTAGAAGGAATACAACCTACATTTAGACAGGTTCCACCTAGAGTTGAATATTTTTCGATAATGGCAGTTTTAAAACCTAATTGGGCACAACGAATTGCCGAAACATATCCGCCTGGACCCGAACCTATGATGACTACGTCAAATGAACTCATGTTATATTATTTAGTGTGTTTTTAAAAATTGTTATGCAAAATTACGAATTAAAATTCAATAGCAATTACAAAAACAAATACAAAAATCAATTTCAATTTCAACAACAAAAACAGTAAGAGAACCAATAATCTTTTGATATAAAAACAAATAATCTTTCATTCCAACGAAGCAACTATCTTTCCAAAGAAACAAACCTAAAACCCTTTTAAACCCTTGCTACACAAAGAAAACGATTTCGTAGATTTATTTTTTTTATGATAATTATCAGCTTATTTAACCGCTTACTATTGGAACTTTGAAGTATAAAATTAAGCCTATAATACGTTAAATAAATTAAAAAATCTTTTCATCATGAAAAATATCAAAATCATACAAGAATTACACGAATTAGGAATAACCGGATATCATGAAGTCGTATACAATCCAACTTACGAAGAATTGTTTCAAGCCGAAACGTCTCATTTTAGAAAAGGATTTGAAAAAGGTGCCCTAACCGATTCTGGTGCTGTAGCTGTAAAAACAGGTATATTCACAGGTCGTTCTCCTAAAGATCGTTATATAGTAAAAGATGACATTACCAAAGACACCATTTATTGGGACGATAAAGTAAACTTCCCAACTACTCAAGAAGTATGGAGCGAGTTGAAACATTTGGTTTTAAAACAACTTTCTGCTTCTAAAAAATTGTATGTGGTCGATGCCTTTTGCGGAACCAATGCCGATACTCGATTGAAAGTACGTTTTGTCATGGAGGTCGCATGGCAAGCACACTTTGTCACCAATATGTTCATTCGTCCATCTATTTATGAATTGGAGAATTTTGGCAAACCCGATTTTATTGTGATGAACGGATCTAAGACCACCAATCCCGATTGGCAAAAAATGGGATTGAATTCAGAAAATTTTGTGTTGTTCAATCTTACCGAAAAAATTCAAATCATTGGCGGCACTTGGTATGGTGGCGAAATGAAAAAAGGAATGTTCTCTATGATGAACTATTATCTGCCACTGAAAGGCATGGCATCTATGCACTGTTCTGCTAATGTAGGCGAAAAAGGCGATGTTGCTATCTTCTTCGGCCTTTCTGGAACAGGTAAAACAACACTTTCTGCCGATCCAAAACGCTATTTAATTGGTGATGATGAACACGGCTGGGATGACAATGGTGTTTTTAACTACGAAGGCGGTTGTTATGCTAAAGTAATCGATTTGTCTGAAGAAAACGAACCTGATATTTGGAGAGCTATCAAACGTGACGCTTTGTTAGAAAATGTAGTCGTTAACGAATATGGCGAAGTCGATTATTACGACCATTCCATCACTGAAAACTCTCGAGTATCCTATCCCATTTACAACATCAATAAAATTGTTCTTCCTTCTAAAGCAGGTCATGCAAGCAAAATAATCTATTTATCTGCCGATGCTTTTGGCGTATTACCTCCAGTTTCTATCCTGGATGAAGATCAAGCACAATACCATTTTTTATGTGGATTTACCTCTAAATTAGCCGGAACTGAATGTGGAATAACTGAACCGCAACCCTCATTCTCTCCTGCTTTTGGTGAAGCGTTCTTAACCTTGCATCCAACGATGTATTCTAAAACATTGGTCGCCAAAATGAAAGAACACAACGCCAAAGCCTATTTAGTTAACACCGGTTGGAACGGCACAGGAAAACGTATTTCTTTAAAAAACACTCGTGCGATAATCGATGCCATCATTGATGGAAGTATTGAAAATGCAGAAACTGTAAAAGTTCCTTTCTTGAACTTAACTGCTCCAAAAACATTAGCTAATGTTGATGATATTTTGGACCCAAGAACAACCTATGCCGATGCAGCAGAATGGGAAACTAAAACTAAAAAATTAGTAGCCTTGTACAATAAAAACTTTGAACAATATACGAATACAGAAGAAGGCAAACGATTGGTGGCAGCTGGCCCAAGTTTATAATTTTTTTTGGAATAAGCCACTAATTTAACACTATCTTAGTGGCTTATTATTTTAACTTTCTAAATAATGAAACCTAATCTCGTTGATATTGACAAAGAGGCTAACGAAACCTTAGAGGTTTTAGCCGAAATTGTAGTGTTATTGCACTCAAGCGGTACACACAATGCACGCATTACTAGAAATATTGAACGAATAGCCAAAGGTTTAGAATACAATGTAGAATTAGTTTTAATGTTCAACGGAATAGTAATTTCAATTTATAAAGATAATTCTGAAAAAAAATATACCTTATCAAAAAGCATCAAATTAAAAGGCATCAACTTCGAAACCGTTTCTGAAATCAGTATTTTATCTTGGGAAGTTCTAGAAAATAAAATAGGATTAGCTACAATTAAGTCGACTTTAAAAGACATCAAGCATAGAATTGTTTATCAAACAAAAACAATTTACAGCGCTATTTCCCTAGCAACAGTAGCACTTTGTCTTTTATTCAATGGTGATGGATTGCAAGCTTTAATTGCATTTATATCAACTCTTACCGGCTTTGGGTTGCTCCGCTTTTTCAGGTCAAAAAGTTATAATACTTACTTTTCTGTTTTTCTAGTTACGATAGTATCGGTTTCAATAATTCATGTTCTCGGAGCTCTTTTCAATATAAAAGTCGAAGAAGCACTTGCGGTTTCTGTGCTTTACTTGGTGCCTGGTGTATTTTTAATCAATTCGTTTATCGATTATCTCGAAAGTTTTATTGAAGCCGGAAGTTCTAAATTAATTTACAGCTTACTAATCATTTCGGCCATTGCTAGTGGATTTTTCTTCAGTAATTATTTATTCCATCAAGAAAATTCGGTTCCTATTCTTTTTGATTTTTCTGAGCTGCAAAATACAATCACCATGGACCAATCAAATTCCAACAGCCTTGTATTACTATCAAAATTCATTTTAGGAGGCATCACTTCTGTGGGATTTGCGATTTTATTCAACACTCCAAAACGTGCTTTATGGGTAGTTTTTTTATTAGGCGGATTAGGTTTTATGCTAAAATATTATCTCAATGTTGAACTAAATTTCGGACAAATATTTGCTGTGTTCTGCGCTTCTTGCTTCGTGGGAATTTCTGGAATGTATTTTGCCCATCGCACTCATACTCCGCCATTAGTTTTTACCATTCCAGCCGTAATCAATATGATTCCAGGCTTGTTAAGTTACAAATTCATGATGGGCATGATTAATTGGGTTATGAACCCCAATGGTGAACCTCAAAGGGTAGACGATGTAATTCAAACGTTCAGTTTCGGAATTTCGGCAATATTTATCGTATTTGCACTAGCCTTTGGTGTAGCAATTGCTACTATTGTTTTCAAAAATCATTCGGTAAAGGGAAATGATTTAAACCGATTAATTGAATTTTACTTCCAAAAAAAACAGTCAAAATAAATAACAATCTACACTATAAAAGCTGTAGTATTTTTAACTTCACCAATCATAAACGTACTGTGTGTACTTCCTATATGCTGCAAAGTAGTCAGTTTGGTTACCATAAACTCGCGGTATTCTTCCATGTCTTTAACGCAAATTTTTAAAATATAATCATAATCACCACTGACGTGAAAACACTCCAATACTTCAGCAAGCTGTACCACTTCACTTTCAAATTTGGTTAAAAAATCTTTCGAATGTTGAATAAGCTTGATATGACAAAACACCACAAATCCTTTATTGATTTTGTTTCTATTCAACAAAGCAACATACTTATCAATGATGCCCTCACGTTCTAATTTTTTAATTCGTTCATACACCGCAGTAACCGAAAGATTAAGTTTTAAAGATAACTCTTTAGTGGTTTTCTTGGTATCCGACTGAAGCAATTGCAAGAGTTTTTTATCGGTAACGTCCATTTTATTTTTGGATTTAAATATTGAAAGTTTAAAATTGTTTGTGTAAAGGATAAATTTTCATTTTAATATGCCTTTTAATCTATAATATTAAACTAATATAGATTAAAAATCTAATATTTTTCAAATGTATTGAAAATATGAAACATATTAAACAACTTTGAACATTATTAAACAAACTAAACACTATGAACGACTTCAACCCTGCCGATAAAATTCAAGACTTACAATATTTTGGCGAATTTGGTGGTGTAAACCCATCCATTTCCGACTCGTCAACCTATACCTTTCTTTCGGCTAAAACCATGTTTGACACCTTTGAAGGCAATGCCGAAGGCTGTTATCTTTATTCACGTCATTCGTCACCCAGTAACTTATACCTCGACAAAGCTTTAGCGGCTATGGAAGGAACCGAAACGGCCAATGTATCTGCTTCTGGAATGGGCGCCATTACGCCAACATTGCTACAACTGTGTCAAGCTGGTGATCACATTGTCTCGAGTAGAACCATCTATGGCGGAACGTATGCTTTTCTAAAGAATTTCGCACCAAGATTGGGTATCAAAACTACTTTCGTAGACATTACCAAACTAGATGTTGTAGAAGCCGCTATCAATTCAAGTACAAAAGTATTGTATTGCGAAACGGTAAGTAATCCGTTGTTGGAAGTTGCCGATATTGCTGGTTTGGCTAAAATTGCTAAAAAACACAATCTGAAATTAGTCGTTGACAATACGTTTTCACCCTTATCGGTAGCGCCAATTAAACTAGGCGCCGATATTGTCATTCACAGTTTGACCAAATACATCAATGGAAGTAGTGATACTGTTGGAGGTGTTACCTGTGCTTCAAGAGAATTCATCAACAGTTTGAAAGATGTAAATTCGGGAGCAAGCATGCTTCTTGGTCCAACCATGGACAGTTTGAGAAGCGCTTCGGTAATGAAAAACTTGAGAACGCTCCACATCCGAATGAAACAACACAGTTATAATGCGTTGTATTTGGCTACTAAATTTGAAAACGACGGATTAAAAGTGGTGTATCCAGGTTTAGCGAGCCATCCAAGTCATTCATTATACAAATCCATGATCAATCCAGAATACGGTTTTGGCGGTATGATGACTATCGATGTCGGAACTATTGATAAAGCCAACGAGTTAATGGAATTAATGCAAGAAAAAAACCTCGGGTATTTAGCCGTAAGTTTAGGGTTTTACAAAACATTATTCTCGGCTCCTGGCACTTCAACTTCATCTGAAATTCCATTAGAAGAGCAACTAGAAATGGGATTGACCGATGGATTAATTCGTTTCTCCATAGGATTAGACAACGATATTGAAAGAACCTATCAAGCCATGAAAGCTTGTATGGTAGCATTAAACGTTTTGTAAAAAAACCAATCCTAAATAATAATCCGCTTGAGAATTATCTTGAGCGGATTTTTTTATTTAAATGTTCTACATTTTATTTTTACAAAAATTTATCTACATATGTAACTTTTTGCTGTGTTAATCGTTATCTAATAAATCCTAACAAACAATGATAAAATCCATACAACTTCAAAAGATAATAACCACCATTTTGATACTAACAACTGTTACTTTAGGTTTCGGTCAAAAAAGCAATGCTACCACACTAAATGAATCTAATCTCACAGGAACTTGGATTTTAAAACTCAATCCAAATCAAACAACTGTAACTTATACCAGAGAATCCAACAGCACTGTATTTGGCTCTAAAATTACATTTTTAGAAAATGGAGCGTTCATCAATTCTGTTATACCGCCTTGCGGCAATGATTTAAAACTACATCATCAAAAAGGGAATTGGAAATTAGATACTGTAAACTTGGTTTTAGAAATTGAATATCTAGAAAATACAACAATCCCAAGAAAATATAAAATAATGGCATTTGATATTAACAAACTTACTTTATTGGAATTGAGAGAAAATTAAACCTCAAACTTGCTTGTGATTCAGTTCTGTTTCCTACTATTGTAGAATATAATAATTAAAAATGTCAAAATCAGTAGTTTTTATTTTATGTACAATTTTGATGCATTTCAACCTCAATGCACAAGATACTAACGGACTAGCAACTCTAAAAGATTTAGACACCACCGAAAATTTAGTACGTCCTTACATAGGACGACTAGAAGTCATCAAAAAAGCAATACTATTAAGCGATATTAACGGCGATAAAGTTCCTGATAGTGCCTTTATAGAATATAAACGTGTACTAATTGCGGATAAAGATTTAGGTAACAATCTTGCCAAAGCAACCGATAGCACTTATGTAAAAGAATGCGGTCAAAATGTGTGCTACTGCCGAATTAAATTCAACAGCACTATTCCTGAAATCATTATTGAAGCCTATAGTATTGACATAAAATCTACTGAAGATGTAAACGGCGATGGCAAAGCCGAACTCTTAATTTTTAGGGAATTGGAGCAATACAACTGGGGAGTTTTGAGTTTGTATTCCTTTTATAACAACCAATGGCGGCTATTAAATGAGGTGAACGTATTTCTTGATGACGATCCAGCTTACGAAAATCGAATTGTCAAATTAGGTTCCAAGTTTTATATTTTTAAAGACACTTGGAATAAAGATTTTACAATTATCAGCAGAAAAAAGGTTTTGGTGAAATCCATAAAATAGGTTAAAAAACAAAGTTTGATTCTACTAAATGTTTTTAAAATTAGGGTTGCATCAATTTCAATATCACAGATAAAAAAACTCCCATTTTTTTTCTTTATTACTACATTTTTCACTACTTTAGTACTTTCATTTATACGCCTATGTCAATTATTATCAGGAAAATATGGCACCGTGATGCCTTTAGAATTGGAATTTATTTTGATTACAATTCTGAAATTATTTCAAAATTAAGAACTATAAAAGCCGCTTTTAGTAGTACCAATAAATGTTGGTATCTTGATTATTCTGCGGCATCCTACGCCTTATTAAAAAATAATTTCAGTACTATAGAAATTGACACTACAACCCAATTATCCAACAAAACGCAATCGGTGACCGGCAAAAGCCGTGACCTTTCACCCATAGCTACAAGCAAAAGTCAGTTAGGCACTTCCCAAAAAGGCAATCCTGAACATAAAACGGCTCTTATTCCGTTTGCACAAAAAATGCGTTTACAATTGTTAGACAGTATCGGTAAATATTGGGTGTTTAAAATGCATTACAACGAAACCATCAGCAAGCAACTTCTGTCTGTAAAAGGAGTATACTGGAATTCGGGTTACAAAGCCTATATGGTTTTACGCAACCCAAAGGTTAAAGAAAATGTAGAGAACATCTTAATGACATCGCCTTTTTTTGGAGATGATTACATCTCAAAAGACATCAATTACAGAGGACAAATGATTCGGATTCTTCCGCATCCAGAAGATAGCGCTTGGATAGAAGTTTATGTTCCTAAGATCATAGCCGTTCACGAAAAACTAAAACGCTTTTCAATGGCCCGCTACAGCAAAATTAAAGATTGCTATTTATTGCCTGCTGCGCCAATTGTTTTAGAAAGTATTCAACTTCAAATGGAAGCGTTTGAAATACTAGTCAACAACGAATTACCCAAATTGTATTTGCAGAAAAAACATTTGCCAAATAAGAAAAAACAAGATTTAACCAAGACTAAAGAAAACATTTTCAATAGAGTTCCCGAAAAAGGAATGCCGTATATATCCGATTTTGTGGATCAACTATTGGCTCTGAATTACAGCAGTTCAACCTTGTTAACATACAGTAGTAGTTTCATACAATTCATGAGACATTTTGACTTTGAGAATCCCGAATTGATCACCCATAAAGAAGTCATAAAATATTTAGGCTCATTAATGGAACAAGGACTTTCGGCAACATCAGGACACAGTATGGTGAATGGATTACAATTCTACTATAAGCAAGTATTGGGTAGAAGTTCTTTCGAAATCAGTATTCCACGACCAAAAAAAGAGAAAAAATTACCTTCTGTATTGACAATGGAAGAATGTTTAAGAATATTTCAAGTAGTCGACAATCCAAAACACAAGCTATTGCTATTAATTGGTTATGGTGCCGGACTTCGAGTAAGTGAAATTGTGCAATTAAAATGGAGCGATATCTTATTTAGCGAACACAAAATTCACATCAAAAATGCAAAAGGCAAGAAAGATCGAATGGTAATGTTACCCTACTCTATTGTACAATCACTGGAGATTTACAAACAACTGTACAAAGGAACCTATTATGTGTTTGAAGGACAATTTGCAAGTGAACCCTACAGCACTGGTAGCGTACAGCAAGTAATGCGAGACGCCATCAAGAAATCGGGCCTAGAAAAAAAAGCAACAGTACACACGCTGCGTCACAGTTTTGCTACCCATCTATTAGAAAACGGCACAGACATAAGATACATCCAACAATTCTTAGGGCACTCCAGTATTAAAACCACCACCATCTACACGCATCTTACCAAAACAGCAGTCGATAAAATCCAAAGTCCACTAGACCGAATGGTAAATGTAAATAGTAACAAAAAAATCAATGACCACTAAAAAACATTCAAAAAGATGTATATCTTTGATGATATTTACTAGTTGGAGCGATATTTTAGAATATCCAAAAGACAACGTTTAGTATTTTAAAATAATATAAGTTTGATTATGAAACTTCTTAAATATTTTTTTATCTTTTTTTTAATCTCTTGTACTAAAAAGTATACTACCGTTGAAGAGTATTCTAACTATCCTGTGAAATATGCAAAAACACAAATTTCTTATCCTAACAAAGATTTTTCAATAACAATTCCTAAAAATTGGGAATGGAAAATTGAAGATTATCATAATAAGAATATCTTACTAGCAATAGATATCGGGAAAACTGATTCAATAACTAAATATACTAGGATAATGTCGATTGTTAAATATAAAAGTTTTGAAAATAACACAGATTTAGAACTTGAATATAAATCGCTCTTGAAAAATAACGGAAAGACAATTGAATATCCAAAAGCAATAGAATCCGGAAAAACAAAACTTTTAAAATATGATTCCTATTTCATACACACAAAATCTGAAAATGAAAATTCACTAGAATCAATATTTTTCATTGTAAAAAGTAAAGAAAAAGGAGTTTTTTATCAACTATATGCAGGTTGTCAAATAAAAGATGATTTAAAAACAAATATGAGTATGATGATAAAATGTCTTGAGAGTTTTGAACATAATTAAAACATCGCCCAACACAGGTTTTGCGCTATTGCTTGGCTTGGGATTTTCGGAAATCATTAGTGAATATTTTTTTTCTTTTAATCAGGTTTTTTCTTTCAAAGTTTTAGGTATATTTGTTATCGTCAGTCTTGAAAATACGCAACAGCGCAAAGCCTGGGAACGTTAGTGGCAATTTATGACGTATATCTTTAAAAAAGCAATGAAATACTTGA
>NZ_JBMDKL010000018.1:0-62636 GCF_057809695.1 Flavobacterium sp. FG139 | reverse complement strand
GAGTATGTCGCCGCCTTGTTTTTTAAAACCCTTCATGAAAATGAAGGGTTTTTTTGTTTTGTTCTGTTTTTTAAAAATAATCATGACTATTTTTACTAAATCGAGTGAGGTATTCTAGCGGCATCCTTTTCTTAAAAAAAAGTAAAAATACAAACAAAAGAACGACCCAAAGGGAAACGCTAAAATGTTAAGTATTGATTTCTAAGTCTTTTATATAGTCTTCGTATTCATAGAAAAAGAGTTCGAACTGTGACATAGTTTCATAAAAAAAGTCAAATATTTCATTCCAAGTGTTTCTATTATTTAGACTTACATCAAATTTGTCAACCCAAATTCTACTGATAACTTTACCAGTTTCTAGATAATAATTTCTTTCTAAAATTGCTTCTGGCAGGAAATCTTCTGTTAGAATAGTTTTTAGTGACTCTATTTTTTCAAAATAGATTTTGCGTTTTTCTTCTTCTTTTGGTTCGATATCTAATAAAACTTGAGCTTTTTTGTTATCAACATAAAATTTAAAAGTAACATCTTTAATTTTAGTATCATACAAGATCCATTTTTTAGGATAGGCTTCTGCAAATTGCACCCAAAACTCTTTTTTTATCTTTAAACTCTCTTCTTTGCTATACATCCAATTACTTTTTTTGGGTTTGTTCTATTTTTTTGGTAAATTTATAATTATTTAGAACCATTGTTATGAATTTCAATCACTTTTTTAATGCTATTCAAAATATTGTTACTGTGGATTTGCCTGCAACCTCGGCACATATTAAAATGGCACCTTTTGAAAGAGTAAAATTGATAGAAGAAGGTTTTGATAATCTTGATAATGCAAGAAATGCTGCTGTGATGATGCTTTTTTATCCTAAGAAAGAAGAAACACATTTATTACTAATAGTTCGAAATTCCTATCCAGGCGTACATTCTTCACAGATTGCTTTTCCTGGTGGTAAGGTTGAAGAGATTGATTTTGATTTAAAAGCGACTGCCTTACGAGAAACACACGAAGAAATTGGTATTCATCCGGATAAGATTTTGGTACTTAGAGATTTCTCATCTGTTTATATTCCGCCTAGTAATTTTTTAGTTCATCCTTTTTTGGGAATTTCTACAAGTGAATTGCAGTTTACTCTTCAGGAAGAAGAAGTGGCTGGGATAGTTGAAATGCCTTTATCTATGTTATTAGATGATTCAATAATAATAAATAAAACATTGCAAACTTCGTATTCTAAATCAATTGAAGTACCCGTTTTTCAGATAGATGAACATTCTGTTTGGGGTGCAACTGCTATGATGTTGAGCGAACTAAAAGAAGCTTTAAAGATGATTCTGTAAGGTAGAAATTTTGTATGTTTGTGGTTCAAAATTCTATAAATAATTATGGGTTTGTTTAAGCGAAATCCTTTTGGACACATACTTTTTATTAAAAAATGGTTAATCCGAATTTTCGGTGGGATCACGCACAGAAGGTACCGTGGTTTTAATGAATTACAAATTGAAGGTTCCGAAATTATCAGAAGTCTTCCGGATAAAAATGTCTTGTTTATTTCCAATCATCAAACGTATTTTGCCGATGTAGTAGCTATGTTTCATGTGTTCAATGCTAGTCTTTCGGGTAGGGAAAATAATATTAAAAATGTTGGGTATTTGTGGCAACCTAAAATGAATTTGTATTATGTTGCTGCTAGTGAAACTATGAAAGCGGGATTACTTCCCAGAATTCTTGCTTATGTCGGAGCAATAACTGTAGAACGTACTTGGCGTTCGGGAGGTAAAGATGTTACTGAAAAGCGAGAAGTTAATCCCAATGATACTGAAAATATAAAGATTGCTCTCGATGATGGTTGGGTGATTACTTTTCCGCAAGGAACGACCAAATCATTTAAACCGGTTCGGAAGGGAACAGCGCACATTATTAAGCAACATAAACCTATTGTAGTGCCTATCGTTATTGATGGTTTCCGTCGTTCGTTTGATAAAAAAGGATTGCGATTGAAAAAGAAAAATATATTGCAATCGTTTATTATTAAAGCACCTTTGGAGATAGATTATGAGAATGATACCATTGAACAAATTGTTGAGAAAGTAGAATATGCCATTGAGCAACATCCTTCTTTTTTGAAAGTAATTCCGGCTGAAGAAATAGAAGAACAAGAAAAATTAAATCGCCTACGTCAGTGGGAATATTAAAAAAAGTCCCGATAATTCGGGACTTTTTTTATAAATCTATTTTCTTTAACTCGTTATAGTTTTTATATAATTTACGAAGTAAAATGCCATACAGAAGACGGTAAAACAACCAAAATACTCCTACAATTACCACAATACAAATGGTACAAAAAGCAATCATAATAAGTAAGGCATTGTGTTTTGAAGTGAGTTGATGAATTCTTGGGTCTAAAGAAAAAACCAATACAAACCCAATTACCATACTTACAGCTATCATTGCTAAATTATACCAAACATACCACTTTACTGTTTTTCTGGTTTTAAGGATGTCTTTCATCAATTGTTTGGTTGATGTTATGGTTGAGATAGCTCTATAATTTTTATAAAACATTAAAATAAAGGCTATGACAACAACATAATTAAAAATGGTAATGTATTTGAAATAGTCTATCAAATACTCATTGTGTGTTTTAATTAAATAGTCGTCCGAATTATAGAACATGCTAATTCCAGCCCAAAGGACCATCTCTAAAATGCTAATAATTAAAATCAACTTTACAATAGAAGATGATTTTTTATGAATCATTTTATAAATGTCTACTTCCGATATTTGTTGAAAAGAATTTTCGTTCTTTTTCCAATCTTTTTTTAATAAATCCAATTCTTCCATCATGACCTTACGGATTTAATATTTTTTTTAATTTACCTTTTATTCTGTTCATTTTTACCCTCGCATTTACTTCACTTATACCCAATGTTTCTGCAATTTCTGTATAATCTTTATCTTCTAAATACATAAAAATAAGCGCTTTCTCGATGTCATTCAATTGATGTACCGCTTTGTACATTAATTTTAATTGTTCTTCTTCTTCACTGTTATATTCTTCTTGGCTGATAAAAAAACTATGCTTTTCATAATCAACAGTAGAAACGGATCGAGTACTTTTTCGATATAAAGTAATGGCAGTATTTAGTGCTACGCGATAGGCCCAAGTAGAAAATTTGGCATCGCCACGAAATTTAGGAAATGCTTTCCACAACTGGATTGTGATTTCCTGAAACAAATCTTTATGCGCATCTTCATCAGAAGTATACAACCTACAAATCTTGTGGATGATATTCTGGTTTTGACGCAATTGCTGCACAAAAGATTGTTCCAAATTCTCGCTCATATATACGTTAGTAAAGTTTAATTAGATTTTGTTACAAGATACGTTAAATATGTTATTTCAGTATAAGACTAACCTTTCGAATTAAATGTTATAATTAACCAAATTAAGATAGAAAAAGGCAAAATTTCCTTATTTTTACCTGAAGTCAGATTACAATTTATAAAAGAGATAACGACCATGAAACGACACTTGAAAGATTTTATCTTAATTGTATTAGGTATATTTTCAGCCGCTTTTGGTTTCAAAGGATTTTTGTTAACCAACCATTTTATTGATGGAGGTGCTACAGGAATATCATTATTAATATCTGCTTTAACAGGTATTCCTCTTTATGTTTTAATCATTATTATTAATATTCCTTTTATCATTTTGGGGTATAAGATACTAGGTAAAGCGTTTGCTTTTAAAACGATTGCTGCCATTTGTGGATTGGCACTGGTGGTTGCCCAAGTAACTTTTCCGAATGTAACCAACGATAATTTATTAGTTGCTATTTTTGGTGGTTTTTTTCTAGGAGCAGGAATTGGTTTAACCGTCAGAGGTGGCGCTGTTATTGACGGAACCGAAGTATTAGCGATTTATTTAAGTCGAAAATTCGGGACCACTATTGGAGACATTATCATCGTTATTAACGTGATAATTTTTTCTATTGCGGCTTATTTTTTATCAGTTGAAATAGCATTGTATTCGATGATAACTTATTTATCTGCTTCCAAAACCTTAGATTTTCTAATAGATGGAATTGAAGAATTTATGGGTGTGACCATTATATCTAATTTTAGTACAGAAATTAAATTGGCTTTGATTCAAAATTTGCGACACGGTGTAACCACTTACAAAGGGCAAAGCGGCTATGGAACTCGTGGCGATAGTGAAGCGGTTGATATAATATATACGGTTGTTACTCGATTGGAATTGAATAAACTCAAAGCAGAAGTGGGTAAAATTGATGAAAATGCCTTCATCATCATCAGTAGTGTAAAAGATGTAAAAGGTGGAATGATTTCAAAAAAATCCTTACATCATTAATTACAAACCTTTTTTACCATAATAATTGACCAGCAAATTCACAAACTTACTGTAGCTCTCAATACCGTCTTTTTGTTGATTCATTTTTAAGAATTGATCGTAGAATGCATGAAAACCTTTGTCTATAAACGTATCGTATTGCTTCCAAAATAAATCACTTTCTTTAAAGTTGGCTAGAATTCCAGGATTGATTTTGTTTTTAAGTACTTTGAATTGAACTTCATCTTTCATGCCAATATTGGTCATGCAATACCGTAGTGCGTTACTGTAAGCCGAGTATTGAAAATACAAATCCTCATTCTTTATTCCCGCTAAAAAACCAATAAAATTACATTCACTTTCACTGGCATAACCAATTTGGTGCGCCATTTCGTGACAAACTACATTTGGAAAGCTCACCATTGGTAGTTTATCATTGACTTGTGCTTCGTTGGTAAACGGATTCAGATAACCTGCAAATCCCATATAGGTTAGGGGTAAACTCAAAAGTGATTTTTTCTTACTCGGAATTTCATAGTAGAAAAAAGGATATTCCTTTGTAAGATTATCATAACCGTTTTGTGACATTTTGAAAATAGTATCTTGCACATACGGATTGATTACTTTTAGATTTTTATTCTTATTTATTTCCAATTGAATGGCGTTGGTTTTTACAATCAATTTTTCTGTAAAAGCAATTAAATCAGCTTTTGTATACTCTCGCTGGATGCTCATCTTCTCAAACAACGGTACGCGATAATAATTAAATGCCCATAACACATGAAACATAAAATACACTACAGAAATAAAACTAGTAATTTTCAGTAGATTATCTTTCCAATGCAATTTCCATGTTTTTCGGTTTTTCCAAATTTGAATTAAAATATAAATGACCGCGACACCGTATAAGAAATCACCAACTGAAAACGGAATTTTACCCAAAAGTGTTCTGGAGCATTTGGAAATAAAAACGTACAATCCGTTGCTGTACCATCGTTCTACTATTTCGGGAAAATAGGCAAGTACTTTCAGAAAAACAATCTGAATAATTAGAAATAACGGTAAAATATAACTTCTTTTCACTTCGCAATTTTGAATTGTAAATATAATCACAAATCAATTCGCTGCAGCAATTAAACTTTGTAACTTTGTGTTTTAAAATAAACAAACTACTATATAATGAGCCAAGAAATTAGAAATCTGGAGCCAAAAGCACTTTGGAACAAATTTGCCGATTTAAATGCGGTGCCACGTCCTTCCAAAAAAGAAGATCGTGTGATAGAATTCATGAAAAACTTCGGAACCAGTTTAGGATTAGAAACTTTTGAAGATGAAATCCGAAATGTAATCATCAGAAAACCTGCTACAGCTGGAATGGAAAATCGTAAGCCAATTGTACTTCAAGGACATTTGGATATGGTGTGTCAAAAAAATAATGATACCGAGTTTGATTTTGATACCCAAGGAATTGACATGTATGTGGATGGCGACTGGGTTCGTGCTCGTGGAACTACTCTTGGCGCCGATAACGGACTTGGAGTTGCGATGATGATGGCCATTTTGGAAAGCAAAGATATCGCGCATCCTGCTATTGATGCCCTTTTTACTATTGATGAAGAAACCGGTATGACTGGCGCTTTGAATTTAAAAGGCGGTATTTTAAAAGGAGAAATTCTGTTAAATATGGACACCGAAGAAGACGATGAAATCGGAATTGGTTGTGCTGGTGGTATTGATGTTACTGCTAACAGAAGTTATCACGAAGAAGAAACTCCAGAAGGTTCTGTAGGATATACCATTACGGTAAAAGGCTTGAATGGCGGACATTCTGGTATGGATATTCACAAAGGTTTGGGTAATGCCAACAAAATAATGAATCGTTTGTTGTTTGATGGATTCGAGAATTTCGGACTTCAAATTGCTGAAATTTCTGGTGGAAGTTTGCGCAATGCCATTCCGAGAGAAAGTACGGCTAAAGTGATTGTTGCGGCTATGTATGATGAAGCTTTTACTTTTGATATGCAAGAAATTATTGGGGATATTAAAGCCGAATTCAAAACGATGGAGCCTAATTTGACCATTGAAATTACGAAAAGCGATTTGCCAAGTAAAGTAATGGATTTAGGAGTTCAAGAAGGTTTTTTACGTGGTATTTACGCTGCGCATAATGGTGTTTACCGAATGAGTGCCGATATTCCAGGATTGGTAGAAACGTCTAACAATATTGCTCGAGTGATTGTAAAAGAGGGCGAAATTACCATTCAAAACTTAACGCGTTCTTCTGTTGAAAGTTCAAAATTTGATTTGGCCAATGCTTTGCGTTCGGCATATGAATTGTTTGGATGCGAAGTTGAATTTTCTGGAAGTTATCCGGGTTGGACACCTAATGTAAATTCAGAAATCTTGGATTTGTTAGTGAAAATATACGAAAAGCAAAACGGAACAAAACCCAACGTTGCTGCTTGTCATGCTGGTTTAGAATGTGGAATTTTAGGAACCAATTACCCGGGAATGGACATGATTTCGTTTGGACCAACCATTCATGGAGCACACAGCCCAGATGAAAGAGCAAGTATTTCTTCCTCTCAAAAATTCTGGAAATTTGTTTTGGAGATTTTGGAGAATATTCCAGAAAAAAAATAGAGAAATGAACATAGATAACCTCGTTTAGAAATAAGCGAGGTTTTTTTATGTGCTCAAATTCTTCCTAAATTCACTAGGAGAAGTTCCAGTTTCTTTTTTGAAAAGTTTGGCAAAATAGGAGTAATTTTCATAATTCAATTCATCTGCAATTTGACTAATGGATTTATTTTGATCGATTAAAAGACGCTTAGTTTCCAGAATTACGCGTGCTGTAATTAGTTCGGTTGCCGTTTTGTTCAAAATTGTTTTGCAAATTCGGTTCAAATGTTTCAATGTAATACTCATTTTGGAAGCGTAAAACGATGGCGATTTCTCAGATTTAAAATTTACATCAATTAATTCTTCAAATTGATTGATCTTATGATTATAAATGGGTGTTTTATGATTGTTTTCAGGTAAATATTTTCTAGAAATTTCAATGTTTATGATGTCTAACAAATTTAAAATCGCTTCTTTCTGTTTTGATTTAACCGATTCACTTTCTTTTTTCATCAGATTAAAATACACTTCAATATCTTGAAGTTCCTCTTCATCATATACTAATTCAGGTTTTGATTTTACCGATTGATAGAAAGAATAGTCTTCAATTTTTTTAGTTCCAAAATGTAAATTATAGGTTTCTTGCGAATAAAAAATGATGTAACCATCAACGTCTTCGGATAATTTCCAATTGTGAATTTGTCCGGGTTGCAACATAAACATGCTTCCTCTTTTTATTTCATATCGATCAAAATCTATTTCGTGAATTCCAGTTCCATGTGTAAATAGTACTAATAAATAAAAGTTGTGACGGTGTGGTTTTTCTATGAAACTATGATTTTTTAAATGATTTTTAAACGTGTTTACATACAATTCGCTATTTACAGTAGTGAAATTAAAATTTGAGATTTTATATATAGGAAACTTACTCATTATTCAAAAATGTCTTTTTTGTGGTAGTAATAGCGAATTTACAAAATGTTTTTTAAATGAATATAGACTAATTTTGTATAAAAATTCAAACAATGTTAGCTACTATATTTCACATCTTTAAAAATGAATGTCCAAATTGTAATAAAGGAAAAGTTTTTGCCGATAAGAGTTTCTTTTTTAGTTTGGGATTTCCAAAAATGAACGAATATTGCAGTCATTGTCATACGAAGTTTGAAAAAGAACCGGGTTATTTTTTTGGTGCAATGTTTGTCAATTATGCCATTACTGTCGGTCAAGCATTGATTACCTATTTTATATGTACGTTATTTTTCGAAAAAAGCTTTGATGCAAGAATATTATTCGTCATCGGTTTTGTGATTTTGTCGTTGAGTTTTTTTAATATTCGATTGTCACGTATGATTTGGATGTATGCGTTTAAAAATTATTCAAAATAAAAAAAAGCTCCAATCTAGATCGGAGCTTTTCAACCTTAAACAAACAAAAGAATCAAAAGTGGTACAATCAATCCGGCAAGAGCCAGTTTCCAACCACGTTTTCCAAAAGTATTTTTTCCTACTTTAATCATAATGGCACCTGTAATGGCAATCGTAATCAATGATATCCCAAAAATATCACTGTAATAAATCCACCAATTGGAGGTGTTTTTGTGCAACTTCATTGCTTGACTGATTATCGGTGTTTTGGAGAATGTTACAATTTCACCTTTTCCAGTTTTCAAATCGATTTCAACATCATTTTTTTCAAATGAAATTTTCAGCAAGTCTTTTTTTACTTTATGACGTCGAATTTTATCATCTATACCCAATTTTTTTCCAAGTTCTTCGGCATATTTTTCGGTGATATCAGTATCTTTTGGAATGCTAACTGTTATAGCTTTAGTTTGAACCGTGTATTTTTCTGGATGCCAAGATTCTCTGTGGTTCATCAGTATTCCTGAAAAGGCAAACGAGATAATCAATCCAATGTAAAAATAACCTAAATCGCGGTGTAAGTTTCTGGCTTTTAATGTTGAACTCATAATTAGAAAGTGTAATTTAAGGATACCGAATAATTTCGTGGAGCAATTGGGTTCAAACTATTATCGTCGTGAATGTTGTAATTCAATTCGTTAAACAAATTGCTTAGTTTGGTTCTGATGGCCCATTTTTTGCACACATAGGCCAATGTAGCGTCCACTTGTATAAAGTCATTCAAGGGAATTAATTGATACGCGTCGTTGTTTACAGTAACTCTAGTGGAACGTCCAGCAAATCGTTTTCCAAAGTAAGTGTTTACCAATCCAAGATTTAATCCTTTTAATTTTCCAGTTTCAACTTTGTAATTGAAACTTATATTAGCGGTGTTTTTCGGATTGTATTTCAATTCACTTCCCTCGATATATGTATTACTTTCTATATATTTAGTTTCTGAAAAACTATATCCAGCAATAACCGATAAACCTTTAACAGGATTAGCAACAATGTCCAATTCAATTCCTTGACTTCTAGTTTTTCCTGCTAATTCTTTAATGTTTGTGTTGGTGTTTCCGTTTTCTAACGAAGTTTGAGCTAAATTACTATTGTTGATTTGGTAAGCTGTTACGTTTAAAAATAAACGCTCTTCAAATAATTTGTTCTTAATTCCAATTTCATATTGGTCAATTATGGAAGGCTTTAATGCGTTGAAATTGATGTCAGTTCCTGTATTTACTTGGAATGAATTAGAATAAGTTGCAAAGATTGAATGATTTACAGAGGGTTGCAAAATCAGTCCAACTCTTGGTGAAAATGCTTGATCGTAATTGTTTGTTGTAGCAGTAACATTTGTTGAATAAGTCAAAACATTACTATTGGTATCTTGATAACTGTAGCGCACACCAGCTAAAAGTTTGATGTATTTGTTGAAACTAATTAAATCTTGAGTGTAAATTCCAAAGCGATTTACTGGTGCAGTTGTTAGTGTACTTTGTGGCAAAGTTGGAATTGCTGGTTCGTTAGCACTAGTATAATCTTGAAAAATATTGATAGTATCGTAGTTTGTTTTTACAGTATAGGCAGTAGTTTTTGTTTTGTAAATTTCACTATCTGCTCCGAATAAAATTTGATGTTCTATTTTACCAGTTGCAAATTTTCCTTTTAAATCCAGTTGCTGGATAAAATAATTGTCTTTTACTTCACTTCTTTGAATACTTCTGGTCCAATTTCCATTTGCTTGAATTGTGCCACCAGAGGCATTTGGACGTGAATTTGTAAATAAATCGGTTTCATAAAAACGCAATCCATTAATAAAATTTAAATCCCAGTTGTCATTAAATTTATGAGTTAATGTAGCCGTTGCCGAAGATTGTTTTGCATCAAAATAACCCCAACTTACACCAAGAAAACGATCTCTAGGAATATCAACAATTTGATAATTAATTATTCCTGCTCCAAAATCGGGTGTGGTTCTATTTTTTAGAAAATCTCCTTCAATTAAAAGCTGTGTTTTTTTACTTAATTTGGCTAAAAACGAAGGATTGAAATAGTAATTTTCTGAGCTAACATCGTTTCTAAAGCTGTTTGCTTTAGTGTAACTCCCATCAATTCTGAAAGCCATTGTTTTTGATTTATTGAGAGCGCCATAAATGTCAAAAGTTGGTTTTATAGCATCAAAACTCCCGAAGGTAAATCCGATTTCACCACCAAAATCAAACTTAGGCTTTTTGGTAATCAAGTTTAAAATTCCACCAGGTGCGACATTTCCGAATAATATGGCGGCACTTCCTTTTAGAAATTCTGCTTTTTCAATTCCTGAAAATTCCGTCCTCATTCCGCTGAAATAGCGAATTCCATTTTTGAATGTATTCGAGCTAGAAAGTGCACTTCCTCTTGAAGCAATTTCTTCTTGATAACCACCAGTAGTTCCCATAATGTAGACACCATTTACATTTTTTAGTAAATCAGTAATCGAAGAAATTTGTTGATTTTGAATTGTTGCCTGATTTATTATGGCTGTAGCTTGCGGCAAATCCATTGGTTTGATTCCTGCTTTTCCAACATTTATTGGATTTTTTTGCTGGTTTGCAGTTATGATGACTTCTTGCAGAACTTCACCTTTTTTGTTTTTAACGGTATCGTTAACAGCGTAAAGGTCATCATAGTTTTTAGTTTCTTGAGCAAAACTAGTTGCACAAATAAAAAGTGCAAAGGCCGAAAAGATTTTATATTTATACATTTATTTAGAATAATTAAAAATAGTGATGCAAATATAAATACCAAAAATCAATTCACAAAGTTTATTTAGATTAAATATAAATAATTAACATTTGTTCAATTTTATACTGTTGATTTTCTGAAAATTAGCCATAAAAAAAACTTGCCTTTGGAGCAAGTTTGTAGGTGTATAATGGGTTATAGCCTATTTTTTCCTAATCATAGTATAAGATTCAGCGCTTGGTTTTTTATTTTGTTTTCCAGAAACCGTAGCAACTAAACTTCCATTTTTTAATAATTGATATTGAATTTTTTGAGGATAATCGTGTTTTGGGTTTTCAAAAACCAACAAACTATCCTCATCTTTGGTCATTTGGAAAGGTATTGGGGAATCGTTATTTTCGCCACGAACAGTTGCAGTGTATATAAGATGCTCGCCATCCTGCTTCAATTCGATTTGTTCGAAGTGTAAAGTATCTTTTTCGTTTTGTATGTAATAAGATTGCCCTGTAAAGGTACTGTCGTCTTGGCTGGCCCAAATTTCTTTTAAATCGCCAAGACTATCTTTTTTCTCCCATTCTCCAATGAGCCATTTTGCCTTTTGCAATTCGTCATAACTTTTTATTAGATTTCCTTTGGCGTCATATCTATTACAAGATGATGTTACAATTAAAATGATTAGTGCTATTGGAAGTGTTATTTTTTTCATACTAAAGATTTGATACTACAATACTATGAAAAATATGCCAACCGAACACTCTCAACCGAACACTTTTTTTATTACTTTTGCACTCCAAATAAAGAATTCAAAATGTTAGAAAGACTTCAATATGTAAAGCAGCGTTTCGATGAAATTTCAGATTTGATTATTCAACCTGATGTTATCTCCGATCAAAAACGTTATGTGCAATTAAATCAAGAGTATAAAGGACTTAAAGATTTGATGGAAAAGCGCGAAGAATTGATTAATGTCACTGGAAATATAGAAGAAGCCAACGAAATTCTTGCTGATGGATCTGATGCAGAAATGGTAGAAATGGCCAAAATGCAATTGGATGAAGCCAAAGAGCGTTTGCCTCAATTGGAGGAAGAAATCAAATTCATGTTGATTCCTAAAGATCCTGAAGATGCCAAAAATGTTATGGTTGAAATCCGGGCTGGAACTGGAGGCGACGAAGCTTCAATTTTTGCAGGTGATTTATTCAGAATGTACACCAAGTATTGTGAAACTCGAGGTTGGAGAACTTCTGTGGTTGATATGAACGAAGGAACTTCTGGCGGATTTAAAGAGGTTATTTTTGAAGTTACTGGAGAAGACGTTTACGGTACGTTGAAGTTTGAAGCTGGTGTTCACCGTGTACAACGTGTTCCACAAACAGAAACACAAGGACGTGTTCATACTTCTGCGGCAACAGTTATGGTTTTGCCTGAAGCTGAAGAATTTGACGTGCAAATTGACATGAATGATGTTCGTGTTGACTTTTTCTGTTCGTCAGGGCCTGGCGGACAATCGGTAAATACCACTAAATCGGCAGTGCGTTTAACCCACATTCCAACCGGATTGGTGGCGCAATGTCAGGATCAAAAATCACAACATAAAAATAAAGATAAAGCTCTTGAAGTGTTGCGTTCGCGTTTGTACGAACAAGAATTAGCAAAAAAACAAGCAGAAGATGCTACCAAGCGTTCGTCTCAAGTGAGTTCAGGTGACCGTTCTGCCAAAATTAGAACATACAACTATTCACAAGGACGCGTTACCGATCACCGAATTGGATTAGACGTCTTCGATATGGATGGGGTTATGAATGGTAAAATCCAAAAATTTGTTGACGAACTTCAATTGGTTAACAACATGGAGAAGCTGAAAGAATCTGAAGTTTTTTAAATAATAAAAAGAATAGCCGTGAAAAAAATCACGGCTATTCCACCCAATTTAAACCAAAACTAACCAATAATTTTGACTTTTATTTTTTGAATTATGGCTTTCAAAAAATAATCTTTTTCATAGCATTTTATTTATCCTTTATTTGTGTTGAGCTCAGGATTTATTAACTCAACTGTAGAGATTTCAGTTTTTTTCGAAGCCAATTTTTCATATTGATTTTCTATAGAATCAATCAGTTTTTCAAAACTTTCTTTTGCATTTTCCTTCAAACCATTGGTTTTAGTGATGATTTTTTTTCTTGTGGCACTGCCTTTATCGGGTGCAAATAAAACCCCAAGAACAGTTCCAACAGCTAAACCACTTATTACTCCTAGTACTACATTATTTGTTTTCATAATTTCTAAATTTTACAGTGTTTATATGTCTTTTGCCTTGATTACTCTTAAAAGAATGGCAATTAAAGCTATTACCAACAAGATGTGTATTAACGATCCTGTATTGTAAAAGAAGAATCCAAATGCCCAAAGGATTACTAATATTACAGCTATTTTATATAGTAAGTTTTGCATAATATTTAATTTTAATTATTTCTATCTAAATAATATGGCAAAGGTCTTAATAGAACAGACGAATGGTGTTATATCTTGATTTGACTTTGTTATATAATTTTAATTTCAATAAAGTTTAGGTTTTAAAAATTTTACTTTTTTGTATAGAACAAAGTTCTTAAATAGGGACTCTAAATGCTTTACATTATTTTTATTTAATGTTATATAACTTTTACTTTTGGGTATAAAAAAAGCCTCTTGTTAGAGAGACTTTTAGTAATTGATTCATCCTATTGGGAGGTAAACTTTAAAGACAGCTCCAATACCAGGTTTGCCTTCTGCAAAAATATAACCTTTGTGGTTTTCAACAATTTTTTTACAAATTGCCAATCCAATTCCGGTACCAGAATACTCGTTTTTGTTATGGAGTCTACCAAAAAGGACAAATATTTTATCGGCATATTCTTGCTCAAAACCAATGCCGTTATCTTTGAAGGAAATTTTATGAAATTTGTCTTTGATTTTTCCGGGAATTTGTTCTTCTGTAGCAGCACTCACTATTTCATGTTCAATAGTAATGTTTGGGCTAACCTCTTTTTTACTGTATTTGAGTGAATTGTTCAATAAATTAGTAAACAATTGTTGTATTTGAAATGGAATTACATTGGAGGTAGGTAGCTCTTCATTTTTGATAATTGCTTTTTTGTCTTCAATAGTTTGAGAGAGTTCCTGTTTAGAGTTTTCTAGCAACGTATTTAAATTGGCTTTTTCAAAAACTTTTTCGGTTTTATTGGTTCTTGAAAATTGTAACAAGTCGTCAATCAAAAGTCGCATTCGATCAGCGGCATTTTGTATGCGCGACATGTATTCTTTACCCGAATCACTAAATTTTTCAGCTTCTTTTTCTTCAATTCTAGAGATAAAGGTCTGAATTTTTCGCAATGGTTCTTGTAAATCGTGGCTGGCAACATAGTTAAATGCAGAAAGTTCCTTGTTGTTGGCTTCTAATTCTCTATTGCGTTCTTCAATTAATCGAGTTGCAGCATATTCTTGTGTGATGTCATTAGTAACTCCAATCAAGATTTTATTACCCAATCGGTCGGTTAGTGATCGCGCAATGCCACTTAAATATTTGATTTCACCATCGGCTCTAATTATTCTATAGTTGAATGAAGGTAAATCTTCGGTTTCTTCCATTTTTGTTATATTTTCAACAACATAATTATGGTCTTCAGGGTGAACATATTTCAAGAAATTTTCCAAATTAGCTTCAAACGAGTTGGGTTCACAGCCAAATAAACGGTATTCATTATCCGAAAATTGGTATTCCTTTTTTTCAATATCGTATTGCCAACTCCCAAAATTACCTACAATTTCTGCCATTTTACTGGCTTCATCGGCAATGACTAACTTGGCGTTAGATGATTTTAAACGAATTAAATCTTTGTTGATTTTAACAAAAGAGAGCACAATCAAAAACAACGTAATTAATAACGTAATGTAAATGATTATTGGCGTAAACTTCATGGTGTAGTTATAATCGTCGGTTCGCTCTTTAAAAAGACGGTCTTCAATAGTATCCATTGTGTTGATATGCCCACGAATACTGTCCATAGTTATTTTTCCTATTTCTAGGTTGTTGATGAATTCAGCATTGTTAAAGTTTTTATTTCTAACTAAATATAAATTTTTAGAGAGGTAGTTTTTTCTTTTGTTAATTAAAAATTTAAGTTTGTCGATGTTTTTTTGTTGTTCGGGGTTGTCCTTTGTTAAGGATGACAAACGATTAAACGATTTTTCAATCTTAATTCTAGACTTATTATAAGGTAGTAAAAACGACGAGTCTTTAGAGAGTAAAAAACCTCTTTGTCCGGTTTCTGCATCTTTTAGATAAGAAATTAAACGTTCTAATTCAAGAGAAACATGATAGCTCTTTTCTACATAATAAGAAGTCTTTCGAATAGACGTTAAGTGCTTAAAAGTGATGGCAGATATAAAAAATATAATAAAAATTGAAAGAATGAAAACAATCTTTAAAAAAACAGGAGATTTATATAATGAATTGATTTTCATATAACTAAAATTACATTCTTAAAAGAAAATTATCTTTATTCAATCCAGAGGTGTGGTATTGCCAATTTATCGTTATTACATCGGATAGCACTTTTTTTAACAGTGTAAAATCGCTGGGTTTTTTGATGTAAATATTAGCACCTTGCACAAATGTTTCTTCAATGTCTTCTTCGGATGAAGAGGTAGAATAAATGGCAACAGCAATATTTTGAAATTTTTCGTTGTCACGAATTTCAATCAAACATTCTTTACCCGATTTCCTGGGCATGTTTAAGTCAAGAAACAGAATGTCGGGTAGTATTGCTTCTTCAGCATTAAGATAATCCATGAGTTCAACACCATCATTGTAGGTGCTTACTTTAGTATTGATTTTCAATTCGTCAAAAGCATCGGTAAAAAACAGTCTGTCGTCTTCATCATCGTCAGCCAAGATAATGTTCATATATTCTTTTGCCATAATTTTTATTTTTTACTTGCTAATTCTTTTCGTTTGGATACTATTCTTTGAAAGGCAGAAGGCGTTATGCCTGTGGTATTTTTAAATTGTGTACTCAAATGCGCTACGCTAGAATAATTGAGGTTGTAGGCTATTTCGGTTAAGGTCAATTCGTTGGCAATAATTAATTGTTTGGCCAATTCTATTTTTTGAAGTATGATGAAATTTTCGATAGAGGTATAGGTAACTTCTGAAAATATATTGGAAATATAACTGTAATTATAATTCAATTTTTCAGACAAATAGACCGAACTTTTTACCGTTATATCGTCTGGGTTTTGGACCATTTCAATAATTGCATCTTTTATTTTTTGTACAAAAACACTTTTTTGGTTTTCAACTATTTCAATGCCATTTTCAAGTAACTTCGCACTCAATTCCACTATTTTTTCTTCCGAAAGTGCTTCTAAGATTTCAATTTCACCAAATCCAATACTTTTGTAGTTTAGGTTACTTTCTTTTAGAAGATGATTTAAGTGAATTTTTGCTATAGTATTTAAGTCAAATTTTAAATTGAGTTTCATAGGCTAATGAATTTTCATAAGGGTAAAGTTAGTTAAACTATTTTAAAAACCCTTCAAATAACATTATTTGAAGGGTTTTATTATAAATCATCTATTTAAAATTTATCGTCTACCGTGTGATTTTTCTTTTCTTCCGTGTCCTCTGTGTTCTCCGCGATCGTGGTCATCATCATGACGATCAACAACATAAACTTCGTTAGGTCTCACTTCTGGACGGTAATATCTCATTCGGTGTTTGCCGTGAAAGGCATAAGGTGAATTTCCTCTATAATCGGTTAAATATACGATATTACCTCCTCTTAAATTATAATTCTTACATCTATTTGGTAAGTAACCAGATCGAATCCATCGTCTATTGGAGATATAAATGAATTGTCTTTGAGGAACATCATAATAGACATCAATTTCGGGTAAATAATAGTATTGAACTTCTACGTGATCTTCTGGCGCCCACACAGGAGGAGTTCCAAAGTTAATGTTAACAGAAACTTGTGCTTGTGTTCCGATTGTTGTTAAAAACAATAAGCTGGCAATTAAAACTATCTTTTTCATAATCTTTGTTTTAGAATTCATATAAGTCAAAATTACTTTATTGGTCAGTTATGCTCATTACATAATTTTTTAAATATGTTTTACAATTTTATAAAAAAAGGCCATCAATACGAGTATCAATGGCCTTTTAAATAAATGCGATTTATTTAGAACGTAAAACCTAATGTTAATTGGATGACTTGATTTTTATATCTCGGTGAGGTTGTGTTGCCATCAACATCCGATTGATTGATGTCCCAACCAGCTCTTCCCGACAAAACTAAATGATCAATATTTACGTCGGCTCCAACAACAAAGCCATAAATATTCTTTTTATAGTTATCGCTGTTGATACCATCTTCTTGTGTACTAGTGGTAGATCCATTAAAACTATTTTTGGTCTCTAATAAATAGGAGAATTGCGGTCCAGCTACAAAGGTCAACATTGGAATTGGTTTTACTTGCAACAACAATGGAATGTCTAAAAAGGAGGTGGTTCTAGTGTAATTATAACCTGCCCCTAAGAAACTTCCTGTAGCTTTAAATCCTTTTTGGGAATACATTACCTCGGGTTGAAATCCCAAAAGTTTCCCAAAAGGGATGGCTAAAAATCCACCTGCAGCAAATCCTGTTTTTCCACTGGCGACAAAATCTTGTCCTTGTTCATCATATACATTTGAAAAATTCACACCTGCTTTTACTCCAAGTTTTAATTCACCTCTGTTGTCGGTTACAACAGTCTCTTGTGCAAATCCAAATGCCGTAGTTACAAATGTCAAAACCAAAACTAATTTTCTTACTTGCTTTTTCATAATGATTGTTTTTATAAGTTATAGTACAAAAATGCGATGGGAAATAGCAATCACTGTTACATTAAAATTCAATTTTCTTACATGATTTTGAATTAATTTGAAGTCTCATTTGAAGACTCACTTGATTTAGTGATAACAAAATTCATTTCATTCTCTACTGTAGAAGTATCCGTAAAGTTGTCATATTCATAGCTTGGAACTTTCAGGTACTTCCATTGTTGCGTCTTAGGTAAATCGTCTCCAAGTAAATAACCCCATGGTTCTAAACTTTCAATTCTGTCAAAAACTACTTTTAGTATGGCCATAAATGGAATGGCTATAAACATTCCGGAAATTCCAGCTAAGGCACCGCCAATTAATATTCCAATGATGGTGGCAATAGCATTAATTTGAACTTTGGAACTTACAATCATCGGCACAAGAACATTATTGTCAATTAATTGAACCACAACATTGACCGCAATAATTCCGATAATGATCGTTATTTCTGATGAACCTGTTAAGGAAGCTATAACGGTTAATAATCCAGCAAATAAAATTCCGATATACGGGATAAGATTTAAAATTCCGGTTATCAATCCTAATACAATCGCATATTTAATACCTATAATATATAGGCCAATAGCGGTTAAAACAGAAACAAAAATGAGTTCTAAAATTAATCCAAAAATATAATTTCTAACTGTAGATTTTATTTGAATTATAATATCTGATAGTATGTTGTGATGCTCTTTTTGTATCAGTTTTTTTAAAAATACTTTAAAGTGTCTGTTGTAAATTAGAACTAAGAAAGTATAAATCGGAACTAAAAACACATTTAAAACGGTACCTGAAAACGAACTGATTGTTACTCCAATTAATTCTTTCCCTTTTTCGATAGAATCTTGTGCCGCTTGATTGATAAATGTTTCTTGTTGGTGAGAACTGATATCAAAATGGTCTCTAATATAATGTTGAATATGAAGAAGTTGTAGGTTAAGATTGTCCTGGATTTTGTCAAAATCATTTAACATTGTGCTCACTTGAATGGAGATGTAAGCGAAAATTCCAATAAAAAGTGCCACAAAAAGAATTACGGCAATCAGTGCTCCAATTATTTTTGGAATTCCAATCGTTCTTTTTAAAAAATCAACTATGGGTTGAAGTACTATAGCAAAAAAAATGGCTAATACTACAGGAACGATAATGTCTTGACCAATGTAAATCACGAAGGACAGCGCTATCAGAGCAATTAAAATAAAGCTTAGTTTGGCCGAAAAAGGAAGTTGATGCTTCATAATAGTCTAGGGTTAATATGGTTTTTACAAAAATAACATGAGATTGTTTTAACGGTATTACACAATTATAGCTATAATTTACAGGATTTGTATATTCAATAGTAATGATGTTTGTATATTTGTCAAACAACTATAATGAAATGACTACAACGCAACTCATTGAGCAAATTCAACTCAAACAATCTTTTCTTTGTGTAGGTTTAGATGTCGACTTGACCAAAATTCCGCAACACCTACTAGCCCTAGAAGATCCAATATTCGAATTCAACAAAGCCATAATAGATGCCACTCACGATTTGTGTGTTTCCTACAAACCCAATACGGCTTTTTATGAGGCTTATGGAATAAAAGGATGGCAATCACTTGAAAAAACGATTCGTTACATCAACGAAAAATATCCAGAAATTTTTACGATTGCCGACGCCAAACGTGGCGATATTGGCAATACGTCTGCCATGTATGCCAAGGCTTTTTTCCAAGATTTGAATTTTGATTCGGTTACCGTAGCGCCCTATATGGGAAAAGATTCCGTTGAACCCTTTTTAGCTTTTGAAAACAAACACGCGATTATGTTGGCATTGACTTCCAATGAAGGTGCATTCGATTTTCAAACCAAGAATGTTGAGGGAAAAGAACTTTATAAAGTGGTTATTGAAACCTCTAAATCTTGGAAAAACGCTGAAAATTTGATGTATGTGGTTGGTGCAACTAAAGCAGAATATTTTGCTGAAATTCGAAAAATAATTCCCAACAGTTTTCTTTTGGTTCCCGGAGTAGGAGCTCAAGGCGGTAGCTTACAAGAAGTTTGTAAGTATGGTATGAGTGATACTATTGGGTTGTTAATTAATTCATCTCGTGGCATAATCTACGCGTCTAATGGAATTGATTTTGCCGAAAAAGCGCGAGAAGAAGCGTTGAAAATGCAAGTTGAAATGCAAGAAATTTTAAAAGCAAAATAAATGACTAAACGAGATTTATTTAGAATTATAATCAAACTTTTTGGATTGTATTCGCTGCTCATAACGGTTTTTACATTCATTCCGAATACCTTTTCAAATCTATTTTTTCAATTTGATGGGGTGGTATTACTCATAATTATGGGTTCTATTATAATTACAATTGGAGTTTTTGTGTTTTTACTTTTTAAAACTGATGCAATCATTAACCTGCTCAAATTAGATAACGGTTTTGATGAAGAACGAATAGAGTTAGGCAACTTAAATAATGAGAGTATTTTCAAGTTTGCAATATTATTAATTGGAGTTTTTTTGATGGTGGATAACATCCCACAATTATTAGAAATACTTATAAAAACATTCAGAAATAAGGCATCTCATCAAGAGCTTAATTTCGAAATGTCTAATTATATGGGTCTGTTTAAGAGTTTTGTCAATCTGATCCTGGGGTATTTGTTTATCAGCAATTACAAGTTTATTTCCACTTTTTTAGATAAAAAATAAAAATGCCAATGTTTTCAGAAACACTGGCAATTCTTTAACTAACTAAACCAAACAAAATAATAAACACTTATTTATTACAATGCAAATATCTAACATTAATAGAAGTCATTGCGTTAAAATAATGTTATGCTTATGTTATTGATTATTAAAATTTTATAATTCAAATTTACTTTTTATCAAGCAGCCCAAAAACACTTTGCAACAATGGAGAAGTTCTTGATTTTAAATCGGTTCTGATATTTTTTTCCTCTACAGCAATCATTTTGAAAACACCATCCATGGCTTTGTTTGTGATGTAATCCGTAATATCGGGATTCACTTTATTTACAAACGGAATTTGATTGTATTTGCTTATAATGGTGTTCCAAATGGTATCGGCACCAACTTTACTAATCGATTGTTGTACTACTGGACTGAATTTGGCGTACAATTCTTTATTGGTGCTTCCTTGTAGATATAAGGTTGCCGCATTTTCATTTCCCAATAAAATGGATTTGGCATCCGTAATAGTCATGTTTTTTATGGCTGAAACAAAAATGGGTGTTGCCTCTTTAACAGCGTCTTCGGCAGCTCTGTT
This sequence comes from Flavobacterium sp. FG139, assembly GCF_057809695.1. NCBI lineage: Bacteria > Pseudomonadati > Bacteroidota > Flavobacteriia > Flavobacteriales > Flavobacteriaceae > Flavobacterium > Flavobacterium sp. FG139. Next base: position 41,358 of record NZ_JBMDKL010000018.1, on the reverse strand, counting down.
CATAGCCAAAATACCTTGATCGGCTAAATTTCCCATTCCCATTTTTCGCAAAGTACTTTCTACTTTTTGTAACTCTTCAGGCATCAAAATTTTTACGGCTTCATTTTTAAAAAAACCATCAACAGCAGTTAACTTTGAAACTTCTTTCGTAACGCCATTATTTAACGCTTCTTTCAAACCTGATGCGATGTCAATCGTATTCGTAACCGATGAAGTTGTCGGATTTGTAGTTGTTGTAACTACTTTAGTTTTTACGGCTGTGGCTTTGGTTTTTACTTTTTTAGTAACCGTTTTCAATTGCGCCGAACCTACTATTGGTATGGCTAATAGGAGTAAGAATAATTTTTTCATAAGGTATGTTTTTTAATGGGTAAGCAAATATAATGCCTCAGTTTTCAAAAAATGGTAATTTTAAATTAAAACTCAAGCACAATTGTTAAATATTTACCGAAATTAAAACGCGTAAAAATTATTAAATTCGTAAATTGCACTCCTAAAATTGATTAAAAATTACAAATGGAACCACAAACTCCTTATATTCCTAAAAATAAAGTAAGAATTGTTACTGCTGCTTCACTTTTTGACGGACACGATGCTGCCATCAATATCATGCGAAGAATTATTCAGGCAACTGGTGTTGAAGTCATACATCTTGGCCACGATAGAAGTGTAGAAGAAGTTGTAAATACTGCCATTCAAGAAGATGCCAATGCTATTGCCATGACGTCGTATCAAGGTGGTCACAATGAATATTTCAAATACATGTACGACTTGCTTAAGGAAAAAGGGGCAGGTCATATCAAGATATTTGGTGGTGGAGGTGGAGTTATTCTTCCATCTGAAATTTCAGAATTGCATGAATATGGAATTGAACGAATTTATTCACCAGACGATGGCCGTGCCATGGGATTGCAAGGCATGATTAACGATTTGGTACAACGTTCGGATTATCCAATAGGGGATAAATTGAATGATGAATTAACTCATATTGAGGATAAAAATCCAGTGGCAATTGCGAGATTAATTTCAGCTGCGGAGAATTTTCCTGAAATTGCAAAGCCAGCTTTTGATGCTATTCATAAGAAAAATGAAACTAATAAAATACCTGTTTTAGGAATTACAGGAACTGGTGGTGCCGGAAAATCATCGTTAGTTGATGAATTAGTACGCCGTTTCTTAATCGATTTTCCTAAAAAAACCATCGGATTAATTTCTGTGGATCCATCCAAACGTAAAACAGGTGGAGCACTTTTGGGCGATCGTATTCGTATGAATGCCATCAATAATCCTAGAGTGTACATGCGTTCGTTGGCAACACGTCAATCCAATTTGGCCTTGTCAAAATATGTAAACGAAGCTATTGAAGTGTTGAAAGCGGCAAAGTATGATATCATCATTCTTGAAACTTCGGGAATAGGTCAAAGTGATACCGAAATTATGGATCACTCTGATGTTTCTTTATACGTAATGACACCTGAATTTGGTGCAGCTACCCAATTGGAAAAAATCGATATGTTGGATTTTGCCGATTTAGTGGCCTTAAATAAATTTGACAAACGTGGTGCTTTAGATGCCATTCGCGATGTCAAGAAACAGTACCAACGCAATCATAATTTGTGGGATGCCGATGTAGAAACGATGCCGATTTTCGGTACTATCGCATCGCAGTTCAATGATCCTGGAATGAACACGCTCTACAAATCTATTATGGATAAAATTGTAGAAAAAACAGGAGCCGATTTAAAATCGACCTTCCAAATTACTCGTGAAATGAGCGAGAAAATTTTCGTAATTCCACCGCACAGAACCCGTTATTTATCGGAAATTGCTGAAAATAACAGAAAATACGACGAAACGGCGCTGACTCAAGTAGAGGTAGCACAAAAATTATACGGAATTTATAAAACCATTGAAACCGTTTTTGGTAGTAAACCCAAATTGACCAAAGCCGGAATTGAAGAAACGATTTTACAATCAAAAGATGAAAATAGAAACGAATTCTTGAATCTTTTGGTAAAAGAATTCGACCGCGTAAAAATGAATTTAGACCCATACAATTGGGAAGTAATTCTAACTTGGGATGAAAAAGTGGCTAAGTACAAAAATCCGTTTTACAGCTTTAAGGTTCGTGATAAGGAAATTAAAATAGCAACGCATACCGAAAGTTTGTCACATTCACAAATTCCGAAAATTTCGTTACCAAAGTACCAAGCTTGGGGTGATATTCTAAAATGGAATTTACAAGAAAATGTTCCTGGAGAATTCCCATTCGCATCAGGATTGTATCCTTTCAAACGTGAAGGTGAAGACCCAAGTCGAATGTTTGCGGGTGAAGGTGGTCCAGAACGAACGAATAAACGGTTCCATTATGTTTCTGCGGGATTACCAGCCAAGCGTCTTTCAACGGCTTTTGATTCGGTAACGTTATACGGAAATGATCCACATGTTCGTCCCGATATTTATGGAAAAATCGGAAATGCTGGTGTGTCTATTTGTTGTTTAGACGATGCTAAAAAATTGTATTCTGGCTTCGATTTGAGTCATCCGTTAACCTCGGTTTCAATGACCATTAATGGTCCTGCACCAATGTTACTAGGCTTTTTCATGAATGCCGCTATCGATCAAAATTGTGAAAAATACATCGTTGAACATAATCTTCAAGTAGAAGTTGAAGAAAAAATCAACGAAATCTATAAGAAAAAAGGAACCATCCGACCAAAATACCAAGGCGATTTACCCGAAGGGAATAATGGTTTAGGTTTGATGCTTTTGGGCGTTACTGGAGATCAAGTGTTGCCTTTAGAAGTGTATAACGATATCAAAGTAAAAACGCTAGCGCAAGTTCGTGGAACGGTTCAAGCGGATATTTTAAAAGAAGATCAAGCTCAAAATACGTGTATTTTCTCTACCGAATTTGCCTTACGATTGATGGGTGATGTACAAGAATATTTCATCAAAGAAAATGTTCGTAATTTCTATTCGGTTTCTATTTCGGGCTATCATATTGCCGAAGCTGGAGCCAATCCAATTACACAATTGGCGTTTACGTTGGCAAATGGGTTCACTTACGTAGAATACTATTTAAGTCGCGGCATGAACATCAACGATTTCGGCCCGAATTTATCGTTCTTTTTCTCCAACGGAATTGATCCTGAATATGCCGTAATTGGCCGTGTGGCGCGTAAAATTTGGGCGAAAGCCTTAAAAAACAAATACGGTGCCAACGAAAGAGCGCAAATGTTGAAATACCATATTCAAACTTCAGGTCGTTCGTTACACGCACAAGAAATTGATTTTAATGATATTCGTACTACGTTACAAGCCTTGTATGCTATTTATGATAACTGTAATTCGTTACATACTAATGCCTATGACGAAGCGATTACGACACCAACTGAGGAATCAGTGCGTCGTGCTATGGCTATTCAATTGATTATCAATAAAGAATTAGGTTTGGCGAAAAATGAAAATCCAATTCAAGGATCGTTTATCATTGAAGAATTAACCGATTTAGTGGAAGAAGCAGTATTACAAGAATTCGATCGAATCACAGAACGTGGTGGTGTTTTGGGTGCTATGGAAACGATGTACCAACGATCTAAAATACAAGAGGAATCGTTGTATTACGAAACGTTGAAACACACAGGTGAATTTCCAATTATTGGTGTGAATACGTTCTTAAGTTCTAAAGGTTCTCCAACGGTGATTCCTGCCGAAGTGATTCGTGCTACTGAAGAAGAAAAGCAATATCAAATTGATATGTTGACTAATTTACAAAAAGCCAGTGCCGAAAAAGTAGCAGAACACATTGCTATTTTGCAAGAAGCAGCCATTAATAACCAAAATATTTTTGAAAAATTAATGGACGCTACCAAAGTGTGTTCGTTAGGTCAAATTACCAGTGCGTTGTTTGAAGTTGGTGGTCAGTATAGACGGAATATGTAGTTTTAAATAGGATAAAGATAAAAGACCTTTCAGAAATGGAAGGTTTTTTGTTTTAAATTATTTAGATTTGTGTAATTCTGTAAAAATATAATTTGCAAGAATCCTACAATACCAATAGATATCGATTCGAAGTGATGGTGGCATATAATATTAATTAAAAAAATCAATACATGAACAAATCAATTTTTATCTTTTTCTTGTTTATTTCGGGACTTTCATTCAGCCAAAAAGAAGGGCAGAATTTTTGTAAAGGAATTGAGGATGGGAGTTATTTCCCATTAGATATTAAAAAGAAAAAAATATTTTGGTACGACACCTATTATTTTGAAGAACAATTGGGCACAAAAGAACGCAATGGAAAAACGTATTTGGAGTATAAACAAACTTGGAAAGATGGTAGTGTAGATTTGATGTATCTGCGTGAAGCCGACTCTAAAGTGTTAGAATATGAAGAGGGATTGGATCAAGAAACCACTAGGTATGGTTTGCAATTTGAAGAAGGATATTCGTGGAGAAGATCAGATAAAACTGCAGTGTATACCATTCTTTCGTATGAAGGAAAATTAAAAACACCGTATTGTGCGTATGATAAATTACTCGTTATTGAAGCCAAATTTAAAACGGTTACCTACGAGTTTTATTATCTTAAAGGGCTTGGGTATATTGGGGCAACTCAAAATGATACTTTGGTTTCTTACATCACACCTGAAATGTAATTTTTATGTTGCAACCTACTATTACAACTTTTCCAACGACTAAATTTATGGGTAAATGTTTGACGTTTACTTATGCCGATTATCGTGCATTTGAATTGTGGAGCAGTTTTATGCCGCGAAGAAATGAAATTAAAAATGCAATCGGTACTGATTTGTACAACATTCAAATCAATCCAAAAAATTTTGATTTTCAACCCAATACACCTTTTGTAAAGTGGGCAGCTATTGCTGTAACTACTTTTGATTTTGTTCCTAAAGAAATGGATATGTTAGAAATTCCAGAAGGTTTGTATGCCGTTTTTAATTACAAAGGCGATCAAAGCAATGCCGCTTCTTTCTTTAACGCTATTTATACCAAATGGCTTCCTGATTCAGGATATGTATTAGACTTTCGTCCTCAATTTGAGATACTCGGAGCCAAATATAAAACCAACGATCCAAACTCAGAAGAAGAGATTTGGATCCCTGTAACATTGAAATTATAAATAAGTAGATTCAATTAATGGTTTTTGGCATTGTTATTTTATTTAACTTCCTTAAATTTACTATTTTAAACATCTATTTTATGAACCAAAAATTTTTTTTAGTTGTATTTTTTTTATTTAGTTTTTTTGTCAGATCATTTTCGCAAGAGGTTGCGTTTAAAGCGCCAGATTATCAAGCAATCAAAAATGAAATCCTGAAAAAGGATTCTAAATTTAATTACAAAAAGCAACTGCAAAGACTTCAAGATTCTGACACTACTTTGACGAATGAAGAATATCGTTATCTGTATTTTGGGTATTTTTTCCAACCAGAATATAGTCCATATAGTGTTTCACCAGATGAAGAAGCACTTTCTAAATATTATAGAAGTGAAACAATTGAAGCTAAAGATTACCCAGAAATAATAAGACTTGCAACACATTCTATAAGTAAAGATCCATTTGATTTACGACAAATGAATTTTTTAGCGTACATCTATCACTTGAGTGGTGATGAGGTTATGGCTAAAAAAACTTCTGCTAAATTTCAAGGGATTTTCGAAGCCATTTTATCTTCGGGTGATGGAAAATCATGCGAAACCGGATTTCATGTTTTAACGGTTGGCCACGAATATGTATTCTTAAATGTTTTTGAATTACAATCGGTTTCACAATCATTAATAGACCATTGCGATTACTTGAAATTTGAAAAAGGGAAGTATAAAATAGAAGGAATTTATTTCGACATTGCTCAAATGCAGAAAAAAGAAATGGAAATTATAAGCGACAAATAATAAAAGAAACCTCTAGAAGCATCGAATTTAGAGGTTTTTTTATGTTTAATATTCACCATCAACATAGAACCAATTGCCGTCTTCAAAAACAAAAGTTGATTTTTCTATATGAACTCGTTCTTGTCTTCGGTTGTCGGTGTAATGTGCTTTAAAAGTAACGGTTGTTTCTGTGGCTTCTAAAATTTCTAAAAGATGCCATTTATTGCTTTTTGACCATTCTAAAATATCAGATTTTTTATGGTTTTTACGTGTTGATAAGTGCGTCGTTTGAATCAAATAATTCGCATCACCAATCGCATAAGCGCTGTATCGAGAGCGCATTAATGCCTCAGCTGTTGGTGCAGTTTTTATTCCTTTATGATAAGGTTGGCAACAATCTTCAAACGGTAAGTGATTTCCACAATAGCAAATAGTCATAACGTTTCATGTTTTATTTTCATTAAACTTCCGTACAATTTCTTTGAGTTTTTCTTCACGAGCTACTTTTTTAGCCTTGACTTTATCTTGCTCTTTGTGAAGTTTATCATTATGTGCTTTAATGTTCTTCGGATTATTTCTTCCCATACTTATGCAATTTTGTCAATTTTTAAATATCCGATGTATAAGGTATCTTCGGTTGTGTTTTCGGTTGGTGTAATTTGTAATTCAAATTGTTCTGTAAAAACTGGAGGTAAGATTTCTTTTACCGTAAAAACATCATCAACATCTATTCCAAATTTATCGTCAATGTGCGATGTAGCACCTTTAAAACCACAATGTTTGTAAAATGTGGTAGCTTTTGCTTTTTGGGTGGCTTCTGATAACGAATCGCCAACCGCTAAAACTTTATAATGGTACTCTTCAAATTCATTTTCTTTATAGCCGCCAAGATTAATGAAAAAGAGTTTTGAATTAGATTGAATAGCATTTCCTTTAGCCACAACATCAATTTTAAAATGATCTACAGTAGTTACTTCGCGCCAAGCATCAATATGAATTTGTCCTTTTGCTTCGGGCCAAAATGCTTTCATATGAGGAATTAATTCTTTCAAAGAGCTTCCAATCCCAAAAAAAATATCGTGCTGCTCGGTATACCTGCCTTTTGGGCGGCAACCTAACATAATCATGTACAGTTTAAATTCTTTTTCCATGTATCAAAGGTACAATTTTTTGTTAAAAATAAACTTTGGCACAGCTATTGGTTATAGCTTGGTATCATTAATCACTAAAAATAAAAATACCATGAGAAAAATTACTTTATTGTTTGCGTTTATCGGGATGATATCGCTACAAAGTTGTACTGTAAATGATACGCCAACTCAGCCAATAACTAATAATTATGATTTTCTTGCTACAACTTATGAATTTACACGTTCATTCACTACATCTAATAATTTTAGCACTTTGATAACGTTTCCACAGTCAATATATTCATCGGATATGGTTTTGGTATACCGATTATCAGGAGTAGCCAATGGTGCAGATGTATGGAAATCATTGCCAGAAACCTATTATTTCAACGATGGCACACTGGATTTTAGATATGATTTTGATTTTACCAAATTTGATGCAAGTATCTACATGGAAGGCTTTGATTTGGCAAATGTATCTCCAGCCTATCGAACTAATCAAGTGTTGAGAATAGTAGTTATTCCGGGATATTTTGGAAATAAAAATGTAAATTCAGTTGATTTAAAGGATTACAATGCTGTAGCAAAAGCCTACAAAATTGACAGTTCTAAAATAGTTAAAATTCAATAGATTGGGTTAGTCTATAGTTTGTTTGTTTGGTTAAAGGGTTGTACGGTTGTGCAACCTTTTTTTATGGTTCCTTTTTGGCCATTTTTAAAGACACTACAATTCCAACTAGTAAAGCAACACCTATAAAAGTTAATGAAATCCATTCTGGGAATTTGTAATAGTGAATAAGCAGCATTTTGATACCTACAAATGTCAATATGGCGATAAGACTGTATTCTAAATAACTGAATTTTTCAAGCATATTAGCTAAGAAGAAATACATTGATCGCAGTCCGAGAATAGCAAAAATATTAGAACTGAATACTAAGAAAGGATCCGCAGTAATGGCTAAAATAGCAGGCACGCTATCCATGGCAAAAATCATATCCATAATTTCAATTACAATTAAGGTCACAAAAAGTGGTGTTGCATAATTGCGATTGTTTTCTTTAATAAAAAAATGGGCTTTGTCGTGGTGGTGCGAAATAGGTATAATTTTTCCAACGATTTTATAAGCAAATGATTCTTTGGGATTGAATTCATCTTCTTCTTTTTTGAATAGCATTTTGATAGCTGTAAAGACTAAGAAACCTCCGAAAACATAAGTAATCCAATCGATTTTATGAATCAAAATCACCCCAAAGAAAATCATCAATCCTCTAAATATAATGGCACCAATGATTCCCCAAAATAAAATTCGATGTTGGTATTTTTGAGCAATTTTAAACGAAGCAAAGATGATGGCAATAACAAAAATATTGTCGGCACTCAACGACAATTCAATTAAATAGCCCGTAATAAATTTCATGGAAGCGACCGCTGGCTTGAGGCGATCCGGATTAGCAACATAATTGGAATTGTATAGCCAATAGATTACACCCGAAAATGCAAAGGATAAAGTTATCCATATGCCAGTCCACATCCCAGCTTCTTTTGAACTTATAATGTGAGGTGTTTTATTAAAAATACCTAAATCTAAGGCTAAGAATAACAATACCGCTGCAATAAAAAGAATCCAGACAATCATAATATGAGATTTTTACAAAGATAATCTTTATTAAGCATTGGTAAAAATTCATAATTCATAATTTATAATTCATAATTTACAAAATAACCCCTAAAAAAATAGGGTATATTTATTTTTGATTTAAAATATTATTATATTTGCATCAAATTAATAGGGTATAACTTCTAAAACTAAATTTTTATGTCAACTTTACGTTTTCAAGCATTAAAAGATGCATCAGGTAGAAAACCTGTAAAATTTGAAGAAGCTGGTAGAAAATCAGATCTTTTTGGTTCCAATGTTTTTAATGATAAAGCAATGAAGCAATTTTTGACTTCAGATGCGTATAAAGGTGTTAAAGATGCTGTGCAGCATGGAACTAAAATTGACAGAAAATTAGCTGATTATATCGCTATGGGAATGAAAGAATGGGCTTTGTCTAAAGGCGTAACGCATTATACACATTGGTTCCAACCCTTGACTGGAACTACTGCAGAAAAGCACGATGCTTTTTTTGAAACGTCTTACGATGGTTCAGATCCTGTTGAAAAATTTGGTGGCGGACAATTAGTACAACAAGAACCAGATGCTTCTTCTTTTCCAAATGGAGGAATTAGAAATACGTTTGAAGCACGTGGATATACCGCTTGGGACCCAACCTCACCAGCATTCATCTTCGGAACTACTTTGTGTATTCCGACGGTTTTTATCTCCTATACAGGTGAAGCATTAGATTATAAAACACCATTGTTACGCGCCTTAAATGCTGTGGATGAAGCAGCAACCGATGTGTGTAAATATTTTGATAAAAACGTTAAAAAAGTAACAGCAACTTTAGGTTGGGAACAAGAATATTTTTTAGTAGATTCTTCATTGGCTAATTCTCGTCCTGATTTAGTGATGACGGGTAGAACTTTGTTAGGACATACTTCCGCTAAAGGACAACAATTAGACGATCATTATTTTGGTTCCATTCCATCTCGTGCGTTAAACTACATGAGAGAATTGGAAGAGGAATGTATGTTGTTGGGGATACCAGTAAAAACGCGTCACAATGAAGTAGCACCAAACCAGTTTGAGTTAGCTCCAATATTTGAAGAAACCAACTTAGCTGTAGACCACAATTCACTTTTAATGGACGTAATGTCTAAGGTAGGTGAACGTCACGATTTTAAAGTGTTATTTCATGAAAAACCTTTTAAAGGTGTAAATGGTTCGGGTAAACATAACAACTGGTCTTTGGCTACCGATACTGGAGTAAATTTATTGTCGCCTAGTAAAACACCAATGAGTAACTTACAGTTCTTATCGTTCTTTATCAACACCATTAAAGCGGTAAATGAATATGAAGAATTACTTCGTGCTGCTATTGCGACAGCAAGTAATGATCATAGATTAGGTGCAAACGAAGCGCCACCAGCCATTATTTCGGTATTTATCGGAGAACAATTGACCAAAGTTTTGGCCGAATTGGAAGGTGTTTCTAAAGGAAAACTTTCTCCAGAAGAAAAAACCGATTTAAAATTAAACGTAGTAGGTAAAATTCCAGATGTAATGTTGGATAATACCGATAGAAACAGAACATCACCATTTGCTTTCACAGGAAATAAATTCGAGTTTAGAGCGGTGGGATCTTCAGCCAACTGTGCTAACGCTATGACTACTTTAAACTCAATAGTTGCCAAACAATTGAAAGAGTTTAAAAAAGAAGTAGATGCTTTAATCGAAACAAAAGATTTAAAGAAAGACGAAGCAATTTTTAATGTGTTGAGAGAATATATTAAAGAGACTAAAAACATCCTTTTTGAAGGAGACGGATATAGCGAAGCTTGGGAAAAAGAAGCTAAAAAACGAGGGTTGAGCAATCATAAAACGACACCTGCCGCTTTGAAAGCAAAAGTATCTCAAAAAGCATTAGACTTGTTCAAAGATTTGAATGTAATGAATCATGTTGAGGTTGAAGCGCGCTACGAAATCGAATTGGAAGAATATACCAAGAAAATCCAAATTGAAGGTAGAGTTTTAGGTGATATTGCGCGCAATCACGTTATTCCAACAGCTATTCGTTACCAAAATACGTTGATTGAAAATGTAAAAGGATTGAAAGAAATTTTCGGAAAAGAGTTTGAAAAAATTGCAAAAGAACAAATCTCTTTGATCAAAGAAATTTCAGAGCATATTGAAGGAATCAATTCTAATGTTGATGCCATGACTGAAGCTCGTAAAAAAGCAAACGCGTTAACCGATGCTCAAAAGATGGCCGAATCATACTGTGATAAAGTAAAACCATACTTCGAAGTGATTCGCGAACACTGCGATAAATTAGAACTTTTAGTCGATGACGAAACTTGGACGTTGACTAAATATAGAGAGTTATTGTTTACTAGATAATAACACAACTACTAAACATAAAGCCGTTTGAATTTTCAAGCGGCTTTTTTATTGAAACTAATTTGATGCCTTTAAAATATATTTTTCGTAAATTCGTTGTATGAATATGAAACAAATCTTACTTTATATACTGCTTTTCATTTCCTTTCAAAAGGCAAAAGCACAGGAACAATTTTCGATTTTTTTTGATAGTAATAAATTTGAATTGACTAAAGTTGAGACAAAAAAACTATCCGATTGGATGACCTCCAATAAAGAAGTCAAAATAGTTGCCATACACGGATTTACTGATGAAGATGGTAGCAATGGATTTAACGATACTTTGGCGAATAAACGCGTTAATACTATTTTTAATTTAGTTAAGGATATGGTCAAAATTCGAGAAGATTTTAAAACACGAAGTTTTGGTGAAAATTTTAATCAATCTAAAAATAAAGCTGAAAACAGAAAAGTTACAGTCTATTATATTTTACCAAAAGATTTGGCTCGTGAAGATGAAATACTTGGAATAAAACCTAAAGTAGTGGAACCTGAAGAACTTGTTCCAATAGAAGAAGAAACGATGAACTTTCCTGAAAATGCTACTTTGGAAGACAAAATTCAGCTTGCTAAAAAAGGAACATTAATTCGGTTGAATGATGTCAATTTTTACATCAATACGTTTGCAGTGATGCCTTCTTCTAAAAGAGCTATAGATGAATTGATCATGGTGATGAATAATTTTCCGAAGTTGAAAATTGAAATTCAAGGGCATATTTGCTGTGTTCCCAAAGATGCCAAAAATTTATCCTTAGAACGTGCTCGTCAAGTAAAACGAATATTAGTTTCTGAAGGCATTAGCGAAAAACGTATTCAAGTAAAAGGTTTTGGGGTTTCCAAACCTAAGTTTACAATTCCGGAAAAAAGCGAATTTGAAGCCGCACGAAATCGAAGAGTAGAAATCATGATTTTGGAAAAATAATCTGATGAAAAAGGCACTAATTCTATATATAATGTGTACGTTTTGTGTTCAATCACAAGAAAAACTTACTGTTTATTTTGATTTTGATGCCTACAATTTAAATGAAGCTGCCGTAAAGAAAATCAATTCCTGGATTGCCGAAGGAAATGACTATGAAGTTACTAAACTTTATGGTTTTTGCGATTGGAAAGGCACCAATCAATACAACGATTCGCTAGCTATTAAACGGGTTTATGCGGTTTATGATTTTTTGAAAGAAAGTAAAATTGAGGTTAGAAAAGATATTGAAATTAGAGGTTTTGGAGAAGATTTTGAGCAATCAAAAGTGCAAGGCGAAAACCGAAGAGTGACCATCATTTTTCAAAAAAAAAGAAATTTGATTTCGGAGAAAACTACCTCAGAAGTAGTACTGGAGCCTCTAAAAGAAAAAATAAAAGCGGCTAAGAAAGGCGATGTAGTTAAATTAGATAACATTTATTTTTTTAATAATTCGGCTAAAGTAGTGCCCAAATCAGAACCAGTGTTGTATGAATTGTTGTGTGCCATGAACGACAATCCGAAGTTGAAAATTGAAATTCAAGGCCATATATGTTGTAAAAGTCCCGATCAAGTTGAAGGTGTTTCCGCTGCAAGAGCAAAAGCTATTTACAATTATTTGATTCGAAATAAAATAGACAGAACCCGAATGACTTTTAAAGGCTACGGCGTTTCCCGACCCATACATCCTATTCCAGAAAAAAATGCTTTGGAAGAAGAAGAAAATAGAAGAGTAGAACTATTAATCATTGAAAATTAATCCCTTATGAAATTTAAATTATTCCTATTACTATTGGTAACTGTATCAGCCTTTTCACAACAAAAAATTGAAGTGTTTTTCGATTTTAATGAAGACATGCCTAATGAAAATTCAATAGTAATGCTTCAAAAATGGATGAAAGAAAATCCGAAAGTTGAAATACTTAAGCTCTCGGGATATTGCGATAGTGTGGATGTGAGTTCGTATAATAAAAAATTATCGGCTAGAAGAATCAATACGGTTTTTGCTATTTTAAAAGACAATGAAAACATAATTATTAGTGAAAAATGCATGTTAGAACCCATTGGAAAAGATTTTAAACAATCTAAAATTCAAGCGGAAAACAGAAAAGTGGTGATTTATTATCAAAAAGGAAAAGAAGAAGCCCTTACCACTCAAGTTAAAAAATCTAAAAAAGGCGATTTGATTAAATTGAGTAACATTTATTTTTTAAATAATTCAGATCAAATTGTACCAAAGTCAGAACCAACCTTGCAAGAGTTATTAACGGTTATGAAAGACAATCCGAAGTTGAAAATTGAAATTCAAGGGCATATTTGTTGTAAAAAAATTACCGATCCTGACGAAGTTTCTCCAGCTCGTGCTAAAGCCATTTATGATTTTTTAATTCAAAATAAAATTGATAAAAAGCGCTTGAGCTACAAAGGATTTGGTGCTACAAAACCAATTCATCCTATACCTGAAAAAAACACGCAAGAAGCTGATGAAAACCGACGAGTGGAAATCATGATTGTTGAAAACTAAGCAACTCAACTTTTAAAAAATCGTAATATCTAATTCGTAATTCGCATTACAAATTACTATCTTTGCCCAACAACACAAATCTGAAATAAATTCAGATTAAACAACTACAAAATGAGTTCTGACAACAGCCAACGCTACGCTATGCGCGGAGTTTCTGCATCTAAAGAAGATGTACACAATGCCATCAAGAATATTGATAAAGGATTATTTCCTAAAGCGTTTTGCAAAATTGTTCCCGATTATTTAACCAATGATGATGATTATTGCTTAATCATGCATGCCGATGGCGCAGGAACCAAATCGTCTTTGGCCTATATGTATTGGAAAGAAACTGGTGATATTTCGGTTTGGAAAGGCATTGCTCAAGATGCCTTAATTATGAATATTGACGATTTATTGTGTGTTGGTGCTACCGATAATATTTTACTGTCTTCAACTATCGGAAGAAATAAAAATCTAATTCCAGCTGAAGTCATTTCGGCTATCATTAACGGAACAGAAGAATTGATTTCTGAATTAAAATCGTTTGATGTTACCATTCATTCTACTGGAGGAGAAACCGCAGATGTTGGTGATTTAGTTCGAACTATTATTGTAGATTCTACCGTGACGGCTCGAATGAAACGTTCTAAAGTTATTGATAATGCGAATATTCAACCCGGTGATGTAATTGTAGGTTTGGCCTCTTTTGGTCAAGCCAATTATGAAAAAGAATACAATGGTGGTATGGGAAGCAACGGACTAACTTCGGCGCGTCATGATGTTTTCGGTCATTATTTAGCTGAAAAATTTCCTGAAAGTTTTGACAGTTCAGTTCCGAAAGAGTTGGTGTATTCGGGCAATGTAAAACTAACCGATTCTGTTGAAAATGCTCCTGTTGATGCTGGTAAATTAGTGCTTTCTCCAACGCGTACGTATGCACCCATTATCAAAGCAATTTTAGATCAATATTCTTCTGCTGAAATTCACGGAATGGTACATTGTTCGGGTGGTGCACAAACCAAAGTGTTACATTTTGTAGATAATGTTCATGTGATTAAAGACAATTTGTTTCCAGTTCCACCTTTATTTCAATTGATTCAAGAGCAATCTAAAACCGATTGGAAAGAAATGTATCAAGTGTTTAATTGTGGGCATCGAATGGAATTGTATGTGCCTCAGGAAGTTGCAAATAATATTATTGCTATTTCTAAATCTTTTGGTGTTGAGGCTCAAATTGTAGGAAGAGTAGAGACATCTGAAAACAAAAAACTAACTATTGTAAGTGAATTTGGTACGTTTGTATATTAATATTTCCTTTCTATTACAGCTTGTTTTATCAATTTAAAATATGCAATTTTATCGATGAACGTCACTGCTGTTGTGCTTTAAAGAGTATTTTTTCCGTTTAACGATTTTTGAATTGTTCTTGAACTTTTATTAATAAGTTTGATAAATAATTATGAAATAATCATGTTAAGCAGTAATATGAAAGATATATATGACCCTATTTACAGACAAGAATATTTAGAAGGATACTCAAATGGTTTGGATCCTTATGCCACAATAAACGGTCAATTTAACAGCGAAGCCTTTAACTTCGGTTTTCATTCGGGAAGGCAAGAATATGAAAGTATGAATGGACGTATTCTTGATGGAATTCCATTTAAAATAGTTACCAAAAGAGTTTTAGAAGACTTTCTTCTTGCGGGTATGTTAGGATTGGGTGTTGATACCGATAATTATACAACCAATCAATTGAATGTGTTGGCTAAATGGTACCAAAGCGGAATTGAAAAATATGATCCAAATGAAAGTACTTATCTTTTCTCTGTTTTAGCTAAAAGCGGAATAGAAGCAAGCGAAAAGTTTTACTTATAAATCTTAATCAACTCGATGCTTATTGTCTAGCGAAATATTTTCGATCGTCCAATCAATTCGTTTTTCAAAAGGATGTTGCCGCATCGGACATTCTTTTTTATCGCAAATTTTACACGAAAAATCCAAACAACCATCGGTGTGCACCATTAATTCTACACTGTCACCAAAGTTGTTTTTTACAATTTTTTCCAGTTCATCTACTTCTTTATGCCCTTCGTGTATGTTAAAATACCATGGAATAGTGAGATGACAATCTAAATGCAACGTTCCACCATATTTTATAAAACGCAAATTGTGTAAATCAATCCAGTTTTCTCTTCGGTGTTGTTCGCAATAGTCTACCATTTTTTCTAGCAATTCATCATCGGCTTCATCCATGATTCCAGCAATGGATGAACGTAATATTTTGTATCCTGAAACAATAATAATCAAAGCAAAAATAAAAGCCACTACACTATCAATCCATTTGTAATGCGTAAAATAAATCAATATCAAACCAATTACAATTCCTAAAGTTGCATAGGTGTCAGATTGCATGTGTTTGCCAGTGGCAATTAAAGCCAGTGAATTGTTTTTCTTACCATTTTTAATTGAAAAATAACCCACTACATAATTGATAATCCCAGTTAATGCCACAAGATAGATTCCGTAGTCTAATTGCTTTAATTCGTGTGGGTGCTTTAAGTTGTTTATAGCTTCATAAATAATCACAAAACTGGAAACCACCATCAACGTACCTTCTATGGTTGCCGATAAAAACTCTACTTTCCCATGGCCATATGGATGATTTTTGTCTTTGGGTTTGGCAGAAAGGTACAAACTGTATAATCCAATAAAACCGCTAATCACATTAATGGTGTATTCTAAAGTATCGGTTAAAATAGCCACCGAATTTGTATAAAACCAAGCGGTTAATTTGATTAAAAATAAAACTACAATAATAATTGTTAGCTTTTTTTGAATTTCAAAATTCTCTTTGGATTTAAACATTTGGGAAGGTTTATTTTTTTCAAAAGTAGTGAATTCTATCTTTTAGTTGAAGCTATTTGAATTTAAAATATAAATAAATTGTCGTTAATTTTTTAGTAGTTTTGTTGCTTTACAATTCATTATGGCATTTCGAAAAAAAATTAACACTAAGGCTAAAGCCGATCAAAATACTGGCTTCGGAACCAATGCCTCGAGCTATGGTGGTCGCTTTGTTACTAAATCTGGGAACGCCAACGTTCGAAAAACAGGGATTGATTTTTTAGACAGCATCAGTTGGTATCATACCATGTTAACTATTCCACGTTGGAAGTTCTTTTTTATCATATTTTCTTTTTATTTTTTGGTAAATTTTGCTTTTGCCTCAATATATTATTCGATAGGTGTGGAGCACCTTAACGGAATAAATGCTGTCAAAGCCATTGATAAATTTGGTCAATCGTTTTTCTTTAGTATCCAAACGTATACTACAGTAGGATATGGACATATAAGTCCGACAGGTTTTTTAACCAGTTTTGTTGCTTCTGTAGAAGCCCTATTTGGATTGTTGAGTTTTGCGATTGCCACAGGTTTATTTTACGGAAGATTTAGTAAGCCTCAGGCTCATATTATTTTTTCTGAAAATGCTATTATAGCTCCGTTTCAAGGTGGAACAGCTTTAATGCTACGATTGTCACCCTATAAAAATACCAATCTGACCGATGCCGAAGCTAGAATGACGATGGGAATTCATATAGAAGAAGACGGCAAAATGGTCAACAAATTTTATATTTTAGATTTAGAATTGGAGAAAGTGAGTTCGCTTACTTTAAGTTGGACACTAGTGCATCCCATTACAGAAAACAGTCCATTGTATCAAATGAGTGAAGCGGATATTAAAAATACCATTGGTGAAATAATAGTTTTTATCAAAGTTTTTGATGATATGTACAGTGCCACTGTTGTAAAACGTTCTTCTTATACTTTTGATGAGGTGGTTTATGGCGCCAAATTTTTACCAATGTTTACCCGAAGTCAAGATAATGATAAAACGCTGCTTCACATTGATCGATTGAATCATTTTGAAAAAGTAAGGTTATAAAAAAAGTCCAATGTATATTGGACTTTTTTATTTCTTAATTCTTTTTAAGTAATATTTTTTCTTGGGTAAATTGATATGAAGCATCTAAAAACTGAATCATTTTGTTCCAGTTGCTGTTAGGTTCATAATAGTTCTTGTAGTATTTAGTAGTTTTAATAGTTAGTTTATTTCCGTTAACTACAGCGGTACTAACGAATCCACCAGTTTCATTTTCTACCTTTTTATTGAATTTATCCAATCCAGCAACGGTATAACCAGCTGGGATATCTAATGTGATTTCATTTTCAAAAGAACGTGGATAAATCTCGTAAATATTGTTTTTACGTTCTTTTTCTTTCTTGTCAATTTCAATTTGAGCCGTAATTAATTTACCAATTTCAATGAGATAATTGTCACCTGCTTTTTTTATAAGATTGTTTTTAATAGCAAAATCTTCTTCGTAAACCAAAGGCGATTTTTTCCCAAATCGTCCCGAACTTTTAATCGTCAATTTGTGATCGTCAATAGCAAAATCATATTCATCGGCAGTCGATTTTTTAAACGCCTCTTTTTGTTGGTCTTTCAATTTATTGATTAAAGCGTCAAATTCTTTCTGATATTGCTCTTGCTTTTTTCGATTTCTTACCAAGTCCATCAATTTTGTGGTGCCGTATTTGGCATAATCTTCATACACATAATCAAAGAAATATAATTTGTCCGATTGCTCACTTTCTTTTAAATGACCAAAATACGACGAAGCTTTTTTCACATTTAAACCTGTAAAATCGTCATTGATAGTAACGTTTGAAATAATTTTGGACACATTATCTTGATACGTACTTGAAGGTAACGTTACTTTATCGGCATCGACAATTTTTTTACCTTTAGAAACTTGCAAGGCAAATGCTTGTGTGTTTTCAAGATTGTAGTTGAATTGATCTGCACTTGAAAAAGGCGAGAAATACTCCATAAACATTGGTGTTTTGGTATTTACTCTAAGCAATACGCTTACGTTTTTCTGAATCAATAAATCGTCAATAGGGCCGTTAAATCGCGGTGTTGCTACAATGATATCGTATCCTATTTCATTTTTCTTCAAGAAATACATAAAATAACGAATGAACGATTCTTCTGTTTGAAAAAACACAGGGTTTTTGTACAATTCAAAAGGGTAGAAAATATTCGCTTGATTGGCTATAAAAGCCTCCATATATTTGGTAAAAAAGGCATGTCGAGCAAAGTAATATACTTCTCTTACTTTTTCTTCATCACTAGAAAAGTTTTTCCCTTTTAGGAAATCGTTTATTTCAGATAAATCTCCATCCGCTCTAAATTTTTCATCATAATAATTAAAGATATCTTCTTTGGAAACGGTTTTTTTAATCACTTTTTCTTTATCCGATAAAAAGGCATCGGCTCTTTGTTCAAATTTCCCTGAACGTGCAAAAAACACCTGAAATTTATAACAAGGCAACTCTACTAAAGGATAAAACCAACGTGGAAATTCGTTTTTTTCAATGTCTTTTGCAGCCAATTCGTATTTTCTTTGACCACTACTACCTGTCGGAATTTCTTTTAATTCGGGCGCGCCGTTATAGGTGTTAAAATTCACAAAAAAGTCGTTTTCGGTATTGAAAGTCAATTTCATATCCATAGTAGGATACACATCTCCAAGTGGTGATTCTTCAGGGTCAAAACCATACTCAAGTACCGATTTAAAAGGCTCCACACTATAGTAATAATAGTCAATAATATCACCAACTTCTAAATTAGAGATAGCAATTTTCTTTTCTTTATCGACTTCTTTGGCATTTTTTTCAACGTCAATCTCAATTTCTTTACCATCGGGTTTTACAATTTTGATTCCGATAGTATTGGTTCCTTTTCTTAAAGTAAACATGCCTTTGTTGGAGTAAAATTTATCTTTAAATGAAAATTCAGAAAATTCGGTTACAGCCGCTTGATCTTGCAGTTTGATTCTTTTTCGGATACCCGAAGTATAGGTTACACTAGCGCCAAATTTGTGATAATCATAATATTCAAATTTAGTAATGATAACAGCCGATTCGTTTTTCCATTTATCAGGTACTGCAGTAGCCTTTTTAAATTGATCATTTTTACCCCAGAAAAATTCTTTTATTTCTGCTTTGTCTTGAGCAAATGAAGTATAACTTAGTACAGCAAATAAGAAAAACGTTATTTTTTTAAGCATGGTTTTATTGTTTTGAGAGTGTGATTTGTTGATTGTAATTGGCAATTAAATTTTTGTTGAACGTATTCCATTTGTTGATTTCGGAAGCTTTTATTTCTCCATTTTTAAATACAAATGATTTTTTGTAAATGATTTCTTTGTCGTTTTTTTGGAAAGTAATGGCAATGTCGTAGTTGGCTTCTTTAACTAGTAAATCGGTTGGAAGTTTGGTCACTTTATAGCCGGTTGGAATTGCTAAGGTAACCACCGATTCGTAGTTTTTTTTGTAGTCAAATTGGTAATCTGTTTTTCGGTCTTTAAGTTCAAAGTTTTTCAATTCATTCATATATTCTAAATCGACATACATTTCATTGTCAAAACTCGAAACTTTATTTTCTACTTCAACGGCATAATCAATGGTAAGTTTGGCATCTCGATTTTTTAAATCGGATGTTTTAATGCTGCTTACGTGTGTATTTTTATCACTTTTGGAAAGATAATTGTCTAAGGTTTCTTCTTTTTTATCACTTTTAAAACTGTTGTAGATGTATAAAAATTGCGATCGACTTTCGCCTAAATAACTTTTAGAGCAAGTGCCTTTTAGTTTTTCATTTTCAATTGAAAGAGTAGCTTTGAAGGTTTCTTTATTGGCATCACTTGTTCCCATCGGAATCTTGTCAATAATGAATTTATCGCCGTCTTCAATCATCACTTCTTTGTTCTGAATACGTTCGGCATAGTCGCCTAAAGAGTTGTATTTTTCGGTTCCGTCTAAGAAATATTTTTTCCCTTTCAAAAACAAAGTACAAATCATGTGATTGTCAACCGCTAAAGAAGGTGTTTTGTAATCATAAGCAATATGTTTGGTTCCGATCCAAGTCAATCGAGCATCAAATCCAGCTAATTTTAGCATTTGTTTGATAAGGTTTGCCATTCCTTTACAATCGCCATAACGGTTCTCAAAAACATGATTGGATTCATCGGGTTTAAATCCGGCGATGCCATCTTCAAAGGCGATGTATCGGATGTTATCTTGAACCCAATAATAGATGTTTTTTATTTTTTCTTCGTCGGTTTTAGCATTTGCTGTAAGTTCGGTCACCTTACTTTTCATAACCGATGTATCGTCTTTCATTAAATCTACCAACGATTTATACCATTTGTACAAGTCGGCAGTGGAGTTAAAAAGGGTTGTTTCTTTACCTTTAACGTTATAGGATTTTGCAATTAAAAGAATGTGCGGATAAATGTAGCTTTTACCAGGTGCGTCTTCTTCTTTATAAATAGCTGGAACATCATTTAGTGTATAGGTGTAGATACTATTGTTTTTGGCGTCTTTTGTTATTGTTTTGGTCACTTTTGCATTTTCAAAATTGAATTCCTTCAATTCAATATTCAACCATTCTGGAACCGTTACTACAATTTGTTTTTTGAGAACAGGATATTCATCGTTGAAGTAAAGTGAGGTAAAATATTTTACATCGTCGTATTTCTTTTTCAATTCATAATTGTAGGTGTATCCTTGAACTGGAAAATCGGCAGTAACATGCTTAACTCGTGCATCATTGTAAAATAAGTCTTTGTCTTTATAAAATTCATCAGCCACTAAAAAGCTAGTGCTTTTATCGTTTCGATATTTCAAATTGAATGTTTCTATACTAGATTCGCTATCATAGAATTCATATTTTTGGATGTAAGCACGATGGTTGATATTCATCAGTTTTTCATTGACAGCGTGACTAACAGTGACTTTAGATTCGTTTTTATTCAAATCAAAAGTTACATTTTCGTTACTTTCAATAATGGCTACATCATCTTTATCATGAGTTTCTCTGATTTTTTTTGCTAAAGCGACATCTTCAGGAGTTGGATCAATATTTTTCTGAGCTATTGATATCGTTGAAGAAAACAATAATACTAATGAAAGTTTTGAAGCTAAATTCATTTATAATAATTTTTGGAAATATACTAAAAAAAGAAAAAACTTCTGCTATATTTTAACATATAACAGAAGTTTATGAAATTTAGAATTTTATATAATAAAACTTAGTCTTTAATGAATTTTTGTGAGTAATCTTTGTCGTTAGCATCTCTTAACATTAGAATGTAAGTTCCTTTACTTAGTGCTTCTGTGTTTATTGTTGGACTTAATAAATTAGTTTCTGAAATTAGTTTTCCATTCAAATCATATATTTGAGCTAATTTCATAGTAACATTTTCCTTAGTGTTTATGTTTAGAACATTTTTAGCTGGAATTGGGTACAAACTAAATACTCCATTGTTAAAACTGTTTTCAGCTAGAGTAGAACCTTCAATGACTAGCAATGATTGATTTGAGTTAGGATTGTCGATAATGTCTACAATTCCAGATGGCCATTTGATGACAACTTTTGTGATTAATGTTTCTGCACCAATTCCAAAATGCGCCGTAATGGTACTCATATTTCTAAATCCAGTTCCACTTTGTACATCTCTTATTTGTTTTCCCCAAGCTCCAAATAATTCTATTCTAGCACCAATGCCATTTCTATTACTTTGGATTCCATGAAGATTTATTTTTATCCAATGATTTGTATTCCCGTTGTTATATAAAACAGTACTACCGTTTTGAATATCAATAAAACCATCATCATTTAGATCTCCCAATGGTCTGTCGTACAAAGATATTGGGTAAGTGTTGCTGTTTGGAGTAAAATGAAAGTTCCCGTCCCCAAACATGATGTTGCTACCAGAGCCTAAAACGTCTAGAAAACCATCATTGTCGAAATCTTGAGCTACATATTCTCTACCTACGTCTGAGTTGGTGTCATAGCCAGAGCCAGTTGTTACACTAGTAAAGGTACCATCACCATTGTTTCTTTTTACATTTGTAGAACCGTTTGAGGTAGAGTTTACTCCAACAATTACATCCATCCATCCATCGTTGTTAAAATCTCCTACAGCACCCGACCAAGTTTGTTCAGGGTTTGCCATATTGGCTGCAGCAGCAACATTGGTATAAGTTCCAATGCCATTATTTTGATATAATTGATCAATATTTCCGCCAACTCCAGATCCTCCTTGACCACATTTTGCAATGTAAACATCAATATCACCGTCATTATCATAATCAAACCAATTGGTAGCATAATTTCCACCAGTTGCAAAATCGCCAATTCCTCCTTGATTATGATTCATATTGGTACCATCATTAAGATAATACCTGTTCGGTGCATTATCGTCACAAGCAAATCCGTCTAGTTTACCGTCATTATTTATATCAACAAAATTAGTTCGTTGCGTCAAAAAAGACTGAGGTTTTCTGTCAACTGTATATCCTGTTCCAGTAGCATTTGCCTTTAAAAAACAAACACCACTACCAGAACCATAAAGTAAGTCGTTGTAACCATTGTTGTCGTAATCACCGGCAGCAATGCTCCATGTTGGCAAAACTGTAGTACTTGGTACAGTGTATGTAGTAGTACTAAAACCACCACCATTTTGTTGGTAAGAAATAGCTAATTGTGTAGTTGTTAATGCGGTAACGATATCGTCTTTATAATCACCATTCATATCAACCACACAGTTGTAATACCCATTGGAAGGCACAGAAGTACTTTGAGTTGTAAAAGATAATCTGCTTGGTAATGGAGGTGGAGCAATAGTTATTGAAAAATCAAAACCATTTTGACTATATCTGTTGTCGAACGCTATGTAATATACAGTTCCTGTTGTTACCGCAAATGATACTTGCGACGTCAAGTTACCATTGTAATCATCATTGGAAGCTATACATTGCAAACTTGCACAAGTACCAGAATATACAAATACTCGAGTGTCGGAATTATTGTTTTGACTTAAAGCTGTAGATACTATAATTGTGTTGTTATCTGTAGCGGTAAATTTGTACCATTTACCTTTAGTACCAGAAGGACTGGATAGACCACAAAGCAAAGCAGGTGGAGTTCCTGTTTCGTTTGTGAAAGCTGGAGCTGTAGTAATTGATCCTATTGCTACTGTTAAAGCGGTATCACAAGTTCCTTGAGCATGAGACTCTACAAAACTTAGTAGTAGAATTAATAAGAGTAATTTTTTTTTCATTGGTTATAGTTTGTTTTAGTTAGTTTTTTAATTGCATGGTTGATTTAAAGAATTAATCCATTGTTCGATAAGCGATACGCCTTCATCGTGAACAATTGTTCTTCCTAGTAAGGGCATTCTTTGACTTTCATCATTTGTACTCAATCGATATACCATTACGGATTTGTTAGAATTTCCTGAACTTATTATTTTTTGTAATGTTTGACTAATAGGTTCATCTGCAGTGACACATACTCCCATTAAAGTAGGGTTTGTGGTTGAGCCAAATCCCAATCGCAATGCTCTATAATCACATCTTCCCAAGTCTTGATGACAATGAGAACAATTCGCATCTAAGTAAGATCTTACTCTCAATTCTAAAGGTTTTGAAGTGTCGTGATAATCAATTGTAGATACAATATTGGATGGGAAACTTTCTAAATATCCTTGTTCTTTAAGTTTCAACAATTGATTTTTAGTACCTTGTGCATAGGGATAATCCCAATTTAAATTTTGTGGTTTTAGGCCTATAGGTGTTCTTATTTCATTTATTTTGTGACAAGCATAGCATTCAGATTCTGAAGGAATTACATAGTCAATGTTGACAATTTCATCATTCGGTTTTTTGAAAGTAAAATTGACAGAACTGCCGTTTTGAAAATCTGTTCCGCTAAAAAGTAAGGCGTCAGTTTGATCGTCATTCCATAAATATTCATAAAATTTCCATCCGTCTGATTTTAATATCATCAATCGAGTTTCGATGATTTTGGTAGTATTATTGGGTTGAATGGTATTGTAATAAAACGTTTTAATTAATACTGTTCCTACAGGAAAATTAAATATTTTGTTATCTGCATTGTAAGTTGCTTGACTACCAGATGGCATCCATAGAAATCTTTTCTTTAATGCGTAATCTGTAAACAAAGAACTTGCCGGTTGATATGGGATGACATTTAAAGATGGATTTTGATTTTTTATATCTCCTTCAAAAAAATGATAGTCGGATAATTTAGCATAAGGAACGTTAGCTAAATTTACAGAAACAGGTGAAACTGCTATGTATTCTTCGTCGTCTGATTTAGAACAAGAAATAATAAGAGTAGTAAGTGAAATTAAGAGAAAGGCGACTGCGTAATATTTTTTCATGTGTTTGATTTGTTCAAAATCAAAAATAGGAAAAAAAACACAACTTCCTAATATTTATTAAATTAACTTATTAAATTGTGGATAAAAAATAATATTTCTCAATTAAGTTACTAAAATGACTCTAGTTTCACATTGAAGTTTTTTAGTTTTTCTAAGGCTTCCTTTGATTTGTAATCAAATACTTCCTCATGATGATTTTGGTCTTTTTTATGTTCAATTTGTTTCAAACAATTATAAAAACGTCTTACTTCTTCATAATTTGAAAGAATCAATCCTGGAACTTGAGTGTTATTTCCATTTCCATCTTTAGCAACCATCGTAAAATAAGAAGAATTACAATGCTTAACTTTACCCGTTTGAATGTTTTCAGCTTCCACACGAATGCCCACAATCATCGAACTTTTTCCTACATAATTCACACTGGCTTTCAACGTGACCAATTCGCCAACGTCAATTGGAGCCAGAAAGTTTACCGTATCTACCGAAGCAGTAACACAGTAATTGCCTGAATATTTAGAAGCACTTGCAAAGGCAATTTGATCCAGTAATGACAACAAATAGCCGCCGTGAATTTTGCCACTAAAATTAGTATGCGAAGGCAACATTAATTGTGAAATATTGACTCTTGACGATTTTACAGTTTTGAAATTACTCATCTTTCTCAGCTCTTATGATAATGTTTTCGGGTAATGATTTTTTGGCTTTGGCACCCATTTTTTTCAATTTTTCTACACTCGTAATTAGGTTTCCTTTACCGTCAACTAATTTGTTCATGGCGCCTTGATATTCTACTTTGGCTTCGTCCATTTTCTTGCCAATTTTCACTAAATCAGAAACAAAGCCTTCAAATTTATCATACAATGCTCCAGCTTGACGCGCAATTTCTAAGGCATTTTCTTGTTGCTTTTGATTCGTCCACATGCTGTCAATGGTGCGCAAGGTTGCTAAAAGAGTAGAAGGCGTGACAATCACAATATTTTTTTCAAAGGCTTTGTTGTATAAATTCGTGTCTTCATTTAATGCTAAAGCAAATGCCGATTCGATTGGAATGAACAACAAAACAAAATCGGGGCTTTCCATTTGATACAAATCGTGGTAATTTTTATTACCCAATTGTTCTACATGACGGTTGATGGAAATGACGTGTTCTTTCAAATGTTGCGCTTTTAAATCCTCGTTTTCCTCATTGATGTAACGTTCGTATGCGGTTAAAGTCACTTTTGAATCGACTATCATTTTCTTTCCGTCAGGCAAATTAATGATTACATCGGGAAACACGCGATTGCCTTCTTCGGTCACAAAACTTTGTTGTACAAAATATTCGCGATCTTTTTCCAACCCCGATTTTTCCAAAACGCGTTCCAATACTAATTCACCCCAATTTCCCTGCATTTTGCTATCGCCTTTTAAAGCTTTAGTCAAATTGATGGTTTCTTTACTCATCTGCTCATTCATTTCGCGCAAGCCCAATATTTGTTGACGTAAAGCAGCATGGTAATCGATGCTTTCTTTGTGAGTATCTTCGACTTTCTTTTCAAAAAGCTGAATTTTATCTTGTAGTGGAGAGAGAATATTTTTTAGATTTTCTTTGTTTTGTTCCGTGAATTTGGTCGTTTTTTCTTCCAATATTTTGTTGGCCAAATTCTCAAATTCTTTGGTAAATTTCTCTTGCAATTGTTCTACTTCTTGCTTTTGTTCTTTATTGCGTTCCCAAAGGTTTTCAAAATCAGTTTCTTTTTTAGACAATTGAATGGCCAGCGATTCTTTCTCAGCACGTATAGCTTCTTTTTCTATATTTAAGGCAGCAACTTGTTTTTCAAATTGATTGCGTTCGTTTTGAAACTGCTCTTTCAATTGATTGATTTGCGATAGTAAGCCGTTGGATTTTTCTTCTAAGGTTGCTTTTTCCGATTTAGAATTGGCTGAAAATAATTGTTTGCCAAGAAATACACCGATGGCTAAAGCAATTAGAAAGGCTAGGATGATATATACTGATGGGTTCATTTTGGATAAAAAATTAGAGTTTAAATATACTTACTTTATGATAAAATTCATTAAAAAAAGGTGGCATTATTTTTGAAAAGTTAAAAAATTGAAACATTTTATTATTTTTACCAATCTAAAACTTAAAAAATATGATAAACAAAATTACTTTTTTTGCTTTTTTATTGTTCTCAGCATCATTTTTTGCTCAAGTTAGTCCGGTAGGTCATCTCACTATTTTTTCAGAAGATGGAGATAAATTCTACTTAATTTTAAACGGAGAATCTCAAAATGATATTCCACAAACCAATTTAAGAGTTGAGGATTTAAACCAACCGTATTACAACGTTAAAATTCTTTTTGAAGACAAATCATTGATGGAAATTTCAAAAAATAGCCTAATGATTACAGATGTTGATGGCGTTTTTTCAGATGTTACTTACAAAATCAAACGAGATAAAAACAATAAAGGAAAAATGAAATTAAATTATTTTTCTGCCATTCCTGTTCGTCAAGGCTACGTAGCTCCATCCAATGTTTATGTGATGCATTATGGTGCGCCGAGAGAGGTTGTGGTACAGCAATCTTCAGGCAATGTTACTCAAACTACCACAACCACTACTTCATCTGGGCAAGGTGTTAATGTAGGAGTTAATGTTGGTGGAATCAATATGGGAGTTTCCATAAACGATACTATGGGTGGAGGTGTTGTAACTCAAACAACCACAACAACGCACAGCAGTACAATTAACCAAGGTAATGGCTATCAAAATGAGGTTGTTAGAGGATGCAATGGAAAATATCCTATGGCAGCAAGAGATTTTTCAAGTGCCTTGAAGACGGTGAGTGATCAAGGGTTTGATGAAACTAAACTCAAAATTGCGAAACAGATTGCTTCAGCAAATTGTTTATCCGTAGACCAAATCATGCAAATAGCGAATACTTTTGGTTTTGAAGAATCGAAGCTTGATTTTGCAAAATTTGCTTACGATTATTGTACAGAGCCTAAAAACTATTTTAAATTGAATGGAATTTTTTCTTTCAGTTCAAATGTTGATGACCTAACAGATTATATTCAAGGTAGAAATTAATATTTTGAAATTAATGTAATAAAGACTGCCATTTTGGTGGTCTTTTTTTATTTTTGTTCAAATACTATTCATGACCCATCACCACCACTATATAATTTACAAACCTTACGGCTATTTATCACAGTTTATATACGAACTCAAACGTCCAAAAAAATTACTCGGAGAGTTGTATGATTTCCCAGACAATACCATGGCCATTGGCAGGTTAGATGAAGATTCGGAAGGTTTACTTTTGCTCACTACCGACGGTATGATGAGCGAAATAGTTCGTAGTAAAAAAGTGGAAAAAGAATATTACGTACAAGTCGACGGATTGATTACCGAAGAAGCTATCGAGCAATTGAAAAAGGGTGTCTTAATTGGATTTAATGGTAAAAAATACTTAACTAAAAAGTGTCAAGCACACATTCTAAATGAAGTTCCGAGTTTTCCGGAACGTGCCAAGAAAATTCGCGATGAACGACACGGACCAACTTCGTGGTTGTCCATCACCATCAATGAAGGGAAGTTTCGTCAAGTTCGAAAAATGACTTCTGCTGTGGGTTTTCCTACCTTGCGATTGGTTCGAGTTCGAGTTGGGAATATTCTTTTGAACGATTTAAAAGCAGGAGAAGTGATGGAGGTTGGTGATTTTTCAAAAATCAATGACAATATCAATGTTAAAAATCAATAAGTAATGTTAAACATAGTTTTAGTAGAACCTGAAATCCCAAATAATACGGGTAATATTGGTCGTTTAAGTGTTGGAACGGAAAGTCGATTGCACTTAATTCATCCGTTTGGGTTTGTGATAAATGATGCTAATTTGAAACGTTCGGGTTTGGATTATTGGGTGCATTTGGATGTTACCGAATACCAAAATGTAGCCGAATGGATGGCTCAAATTAAAGATACATCGAGAGTTTTTTTAATGAGTTCGCATGCTTCAAAATCGATTTACGAAGCCGAGTTTCAAGACGAAGATTGGTTAGTCTTTGGTAAGGAAAGTGTAGGTTTATCTCAAGAAGTTTTGTCGTTATTTGACAATCATTTAACGATTCCGATGTCGAAATTGATTCGAAGTTTTAATATAGCCAATTCGGTTGCTTTTGTGGTTGGAGAAGCAAAAAGACAGATTAATTTGAAGTAATTACCTAATAATAAAACGTCCTTTTTCACTATCAAAAGTGATGTTTTCATCTTTAAATAGCGTGTTGAAAATACCTTTTTTAATCAAATTACAAGGTTCGTCTTGCACAACGTTATTTTCTGTCATTACTATCATTTCGTCTGATAATTGAATGGCTAAATCAATATCGTGTGTAGAAAATAAGATGCATTTATTCGCTTCAGTAGCTAATTTTTTCAATAATTTGAATAACGAAACTTTATGAAATAAGTCTAAATGCGTTGATGGTTCGTCCAAAATAATCAAAGGTGTATCTTGTGCTAAAGCCCTTGCTACCAATACATTTTGAAATTGACCATCACTAATTTCATAATATTTTTTATCTGATAAATGTTCGATTTGAGTCAGCGCAATTGCTTCCATCACTTTTGCTACATCGTCATCGGTTAATGTCCCTATCCAATTGGTGTAAGGTTGTCTTCCTAGGGCAATTAGTTCGAAAACAGTTAAGTTGCTGGGTGGTAATTTTTCAGTGAGTACCAAACTTAAATTCTGAGCCAAATCCACTTGATTGTAATCTTTCAAATCCTTGTTATTTAGAGAAACAGAACCAGATAAAGGCTTTTGTAGCCCAGATAATGTTCTTAAAAGCGTTGATTTTCCAATACCATTTTCGCCTATCAAAGCAATTAATGTTGCTTCTTGTAGGTTTAAGTTGAGGTTAGAAGCAATGGCATTCTCTAACGATTTAGATTGGTATCCTATCGAAAGATTTGTAGTGGTTAATATGTTTTTATGTACACTCATTTTTTATAAAATCTTAAACCAATCGATTTTTTCTAACCAACAACCAAATCACTACTGGTGCACCCACAATAGAAGTAATGGCGTTGATGGGCAAGGTAAAATTGCAACCCGGCATCTGTGAAAATGTATCACACAGTAACATAATAATAGCCCCAATGATTAGTGTGCTCCCAAATAAAATCCTATGATTACTGGTTTGAAATACTAATTTCGATAAATGTGGAACAGCCAATCCGATAAAGGCAATTGGACCTGCAAAAGCGGTGATGCTGCCAGCCAAAATACTCGTGGCAAAGATGATTAATCGGCGTGATTTTTTGAGATTTAATCCTAAACTTTTGGCATAATTTTCTCCCAATAGTAAGGCGTCTAACGATTTTATAGAAAATAAACTCAAAAGCAATCCAATACCAACGGCTACAGTTAAAATAATAATGTTTGGCCAAGAAAGGTTTCCGATACTTCCCATACTCCAAAAAGTGAATTTTTGTAGCTTTTCCGCCGAACTGAAATAGGTAAATACCGAAACGATAGCACCTGCAAAACTGCTAAACATCAATCCTGCAATTAAAATGGTCATGGTGTCGCGAAGGAATTTTGAAATCAATAACACCAGCATCAGTACTCCAAAACTACCCAAACAAGAAGCTAAAATGATTCCGTATGACGATACTAAAAAATCAGATAAAGCGATTGGCAATACACCTGCACCCAAAATCACGAAAGCGACTCCTAAACTCGAACCCGAACTCAATCCCAATACATAAGGTCCGGCTAACGGATTTCTGAACAAGGTTTGCATTAATAAACCAGAAGTAGACAATCCAACTCCAACTAAAATCGAGGTTATTGCTTTGGGCAATCGAAAGTTGGTAATGATGTATTCCCAAGTGTCTTTACTAGCATGGGAACCCAACAAGCTTTTGACTACTTCTTTAAAAGGAACAGACACTTGCCCTAAACTAATATTCAATACCAATGTCACTACCAATGTTAATGACAATATTAAAAAAAGGATCGTATTTCGATGGTTAGTTTTCAAATTATTTTAATTTTTCAAAAAAGAACGGTTTGTATCCTGCAAGCAATTCGGGATGCAAAATTTTCACAATATCTTTCAATACAAGATCAGGTCGGTTTGGCGCCAATTCATAATATAAAACACCACCTGTTTTTCCTTTTTTACCGCTAAACGAATATACATTTTTATGCTGAAATGCTTTGAATTGTGCATAATGCGGATTGGCATCAGTCATTTCTTTCAAACTCGAAAATTGTCCAGAAGTAATCCATAAATCGGCCTCTTTCGCTTTTTCTAAAACCGTTTCAAACGAAAGAGCAAGACTTCCTGTTCCGCTGGTTTCAGACCATAAATAGTTGCCTTTGGCTTCTTTTAGTAATTGGCAACCCCAACTCGTTCCTTGTGGTAAATACCATTTGTCTTCAAACATGTCGCCGGCTAATATAGTTGGGTTTGAGGTGGCTTTTTTAGCAATTTCTAAAGTGTTTAAATAGTCTTTTTCAATTTTAGAAAATAGGGTATTGGCCAGTTCTTGTTTTCCGTATAATGCTCCAAAAAACTTAATCCACTCGGCTTTTCCTAATGGAGTTTGTTCGTTCCAATCGCCATTTAAAAGCACTTTTAAACCATTTTTTTCTAAATTATCCAGCGTAGGATTGCTGTTGTCTAAACCATATCCAATAATCACATTGGGTTGTAAATCGATTAACACTTCGGTATTTAAAGAATGATTGGAACCCAATTCTTTAACTTTTTTGGCGTCAATCAAAGCGCGTACTTTTTCAGAAGAAATGTAATCCAATTTTGGAAAACCAACCAAGGATTTTTCAACACCAAGCATTTCTAATGATGGAATGTGTGTGGTAGAAGTTACTACAATAGTCTTTATGGGAACATTTATAGTCGTAAATTGCTTCAAGTTGTCAGGTACAATTCCGTTTTTTTCTTTTAGAATGTAAGTATATGATTTGTTAGCATTGGGCCAAGGATTGGTAACGTTTACAATTGAAAATCCGTCGTAATGGATGATGGAAAATCCTTTAGCATATTTTACTTCGTTTTTAGGAACTTTTACTGGATTAGGAACTGACGGTTTCTTGCAGTTTACAAAAGTAAAAAGTATCAGAAAGAATGTTATGTATGGAGTAATTCGTGTCATTGGATTTTTTTAAATACTATTTTATAGTTAATTAAGATGCGATTCTTTCAAAAGCAATATAATTAACCAATTCGCCTTTGCTGTTAAATTTTGGAAATGCTTCTATTTCGCATAGATAGGTCGTTCCGTCTTTTTTATAGTTGATAATGATTTCTTTAAACGGAAGTTGATTTTGAATTGCTTCTTTTATTTTGGAAGTTACTGTCTTAGATGTAAGTTGACCTTGAAACATTTTAGGCGATTTTCCAATAATTTCATCTGCTCGATAGCCATTCATTGTATGAATTCCTTGTGTAGCAAACACTATTTCTTGATGGATATTGGTAATAATAATTTCACGTTTTTGTTGGTAAACTTTCTTCTGAAAATTTTCTTTGGATTTCCAGTTTTTCTGAATAGCATTGTAACAATTGATTTCTTGATTTTGATTACTAAAGAAATCCCATGAAATGAGCGGAGTATACACTAATTTTAGTTTGTTGTAGTAGGCAACAAAAGCTTTTTCATATTGTGGTACCATATTTATTCATTTTAAAGTTGCTAAAAGTGAATAAATAGAACGTTCCAATTAAAAAAAGGAATTATCTAGTTAGAGCACTTCTCGTGATGCTGTAACAAAATCAATAGTATGTATCTGACTCATTCCTGAAATAATCTGGAAAACACAGTTGCACGACAGTCCAAGATTCTAACTTGGTTCCACACTAAGATAGTAACCTATCTCATTATTGATTGTATTGATTTGCAAATGTAATACAATTGTTGAGAATTGAGCATACTAAAAGTTAAAATGGGTTTTTGGTAGAATTTTGAAAAGAGACGTAATTATTTTTTTCAATAATTACTTTTATAAAGAATTTATTCGATTACATTTGCAACCGTATTTCGGTTGTGACTTTGATTTTTTCGAAGGAACATTAAAAGGGAATTAGGTTAAAATCCTAAGCTGTACCCGCAACTGTATGCTACAAAGCTTGTTGTTATCTACAATGTCACTTTTCGCCATGGCGAATGGGAAGACCAACAACAAGACGCAAGCCAGGAGACCTGCCATTTACGTTGAGTATCAAACTTTCGGGACAAAAGGTTTGGGTATGGGTAATGCTATGCTTTTCTCCCAACATTATTAAATTTAGTAGTAACTAAAAAATGAACAAAAATTTCATTCGTTTCAGTGCATTTATGGCATTGGTAACAACTTGTGGCTATGCCCAAGAACAAGATTCAACCAAAGTGAATCAATTGCAAGAAGTGGTGATTTCTGACACCAAATTTGCACAAAGCAAAGAAAAATCAGGAAAAGTAATCACCAAAATTTCGGCAGCCGAATTACAAAAAAAATCAGGACAATCGTTGGCAACTATTTTAAGTTCAGTGGCTGGAGTAGAGATTAACGGCAACCAATCGGCCAATGGAAAAAACCTTGGCTACTACATTCGAGGCGGAAAAAACCAACAAGTTTTAATTTTAATCGACGGAAATCCGGTTACCGATGCCTCTGGAATTAGCTTTGAATATGATTTGCGTTTGCTTCCTGTCGATCAAGTAGAAAGCATCGAAATTATGAAAGGTGCTGCTAGTACGCTTTACGGTTCGGGTGCTGCTACCGCTGTGATTAATATTACATTGAAAAAATCGAGTAAGAAAGCAATTCAATCTAATATTTACATGAACATTGGTTCCAATAATACAGCGACCAATCATAAATATAACGGACAAGATTTTAATCAAGGATTTTCAGTAAATGGAACGGTTAGAAAAGTAAATTATCTAGCGTCATTGAACAGTACAGAAACCAAAGGAATGTCGCAGATAGCCGAACCAACAGCTGATGCTAACTATGATAAAGACCGATTTTCTAGAATCAATTATATGACGAAAGTCGGATTTAAAGCTTCTCAAAAGTTAGCTTTAGATTTCTTTGGAAATTATGACAAAGTAAACAATGATTATGATTTTCCTTTTGATAACACCGGTTTCAGTGATACCAATTTGAACCAATCGAAAACCGAACAATTTCGTTTAGGGTTTTCACCTAAATACACCTACAACAAAGGTGAATTTCGTTTGAATTCTAGTTTTAATAAAATACAACGCAAGTATCAAGAATACAATCCGTATACTCCTGGGATTGATTATTCAAAGTACGAAGCGAGAAGTATAAATATTGACGCTTTTAATAAGTACAAATTTAGTTCGTCTTTTTATTTGGTAACAGGTGCTAATTATCAATTTCATGATATGAGTAGCGAAACGACTTACAGTACAATTGCCAAAGAATCGACTAAGTTTAATATGATAGATCCTTATTTTACAGGAGTTTATTCTTCTAATTTTGGGTTAAATATCAATGCTGGAGCTCGATTGAATGTGCACAGCCAATACGGAAATCAATTGGTGTATAATGTGAATCCGTCGTTCAATTTTGGTACAGAAATTCCAGTAAAATTACTTTCATCGTTGAGCACTGCTTTTGTAACCCCAAGTTTGTACCAATTGTATTCTGAATATGGTACAGCAACGTTAACACCCGAAAAAAATACGACTATCGAATCAGGATTTGAAGTTGCATTGTTGAATAAAAAATTGACTTTTAATGCAGTTGGATTTTACCGTGAACAAAACAATTCTATTGGTTTTGATACGACCTATCATTATGCTAATG
Source organism: Flavobacterium sp. FG139 (assembly GCF_057809695.1). Taxonomy (NCBI): domain Bacteria; kingdom Pseudomonadati; phylum Bacteroidota; class Flavobacteriia; order Flavobacteriales; family Flavobacteriaceae; genus Flavobacterium; species Flavobacterium sp. FG139. The sequence continues at coordinate 6,664 of NZ_JBMDKL010000018.1, read as the reverse complement.
TTGAAGGATTACACAGAGCCAAAGGTGTAGAAACCGGATTTAATTATGCCGTAACTAGTAAAGTAAATCTAAATGCAAATTATACGTTTACTCAAGTAGATGAAGCTTTAAATCGATTAATTCCGAAGCATAAAGTAAATGGTTCTATTGATTTTTCGGCAACCAAAAGATTGTTTTTCAATACCAATTATCAATATGTTGACGCTCGACAAGATGCCTTTTTTGATGGAAACACCTATGCAGTTGTCGCTACAAAATTAGGTTCTTATCAATTGCTAAATGCCTTAGTAAAATATGAATTAGTAAAAAATAGAATGTCAGTTTTTGGAACCGTTACTAATATTTTTAATGAAGATTTTGTTGAAAATATTGGCTATTCCACAAGAGGACGAAACTTTAAAGTAGGGTTGACTATTTTGTTATAAAAAATTTTATTGTTTTAATTTTTGGCGCTTTCAGAGGATTTCCTTTGAAGGCGTTTTTTTTATTTTTCAAAAAAAATGAAGTAACTTGTAACAAAATAAATTGTGTTTCGTCTTCACTATATAACCAACCAGTACATGCAACAAATCGAGTTCATAAAGATAGTTTCACCATTTAAAGACAAGCTCTTTAGATTGGCCAAACGACTCCTTGTGAGCACCGAAGAAGCAGAAGATGCTACGCAAGAAGTTCTGGTGAAATTGTGGACTAAAAACGAAACGTTGCATGAATTGAAAAGCGTTGAAGCTATGGCGATGACCATGACCAAAAATTATTGTTTGGATCAGTTAAAGTCGAAACGCGCCAGCAACATGACCATTGTTCATAACAATTACACGGATCATCAGGCGAGTTTGCAACAAAAGTTGGAAGATGAAGACAGTTTGAGTTGGGTAGAAAAAATAATTAACGATTTGCCCGAGCAGCAAAGATTGATTGTTCAAATGCGTGACATTGAGCAATACGAATTTGAAGAAATCGCCAAAATGTTAGAGATGAATGAAACGGCAGTTCGCGTTGCCCTTTCAAGAGCTAGAAAAACAATAAGAGAAATAATGACCAAAACACATAATTATGGCATTGGATAATATAGAAAAATTAATAGACAAATACTTTGAAGGAGAAACGAGTATTGCTGAAGAAAATGAATTGAAAGTTTATTTTTCTTCGTCAGATGTTGCGCAGCATTTGAAACAATACCAACCCATTTTTGGTTATTTCTCTCAAGCAAAAGAACAACAGTTTACGCAAGAGATTCCATTACTCACAAAGTCTCGAGATCAAAAGCGAGCTATCGTAATGTGGTTATCTATCGCTGCTTCGGTTGTTGTAATGCTTGGCGTGGGAACGTTTATGTATTTTGAATCTCATAAATCAGAACAATTTGTAGCTTGCACACCCGAAGACAATCCAGAATTGGCTTTGGAGCAAACGCAAAAAGCACTGGCCTTGGTTTCAGAACATTTAAACACCGGTATAGAAAGTGTTGGCTATCTAAACGAGTATGAAAATACAAAAAACAAAATTTTTAAAAAATAATCATCAAAAAACGAATAGAAATCATGAGAAAAGTAATTTTAATTATCGCTTTAGTATTAGTATCTAATACCATTTTTGCCCAATCAGTCTTTGATAAATTTGACAATCAAGACGATATCACTACCGTTATTGTAAACAAAAAAATGTTTCAAATGTTGAGTAAAGTTGAGGCAAAAGACAAAGAAACCCAACAGTACATTAATTTGATTAAGAAGTTAGAAAACCTTAAAGTATTCGTTACTGCTAATGATAAGAAAAGTGACGATATGAAATCTGTAGCTGATAAATACGTGAGATCGGCTGGATTGGAAGAACTTATGCGCATTACTGAAAAAGGTAAAAACGTAAAAATTTATGTAAAAACAGGGGCAACCGACTCACAAGTGAAAGAACTTTTAATGTTTATTGAAGGTTCAGGAAAAGAAGAAAGTGTGTTGATGTCGTTAACAGGAACATTTGAACTGGACGAATTATCATCATTGACCGACAAAATGAAATTGCCTGGTGGCGATGTGTTGAAAAAAGCAGGAAAAAAGTAATATGAGAGTTGTTGCATTTTTAGCGATTGCTTTGAGTTTACTGTTGTTTAGTTGTAACTCGAAGCCAAGTTTACAGAAATATTTTGTAGACCATCAAGAAAAACCAGGTTTTATGGTGGTTGACATTTCATCCAATATTTTGAATGTCAATAAAGCCAAGTTAACGGCAGAACAAACTAAAGTATTGTCCTCTTTTAACAAGATGAATATTTTAGCTTACAAATTAGATCCTAAACACAAAGGTGAATTCGATATAGAGCGAAAAAAAGTCAATGAAATTTTGAAAGATACATTAAATTATCAGCAATTAATGAAAATTGGTTCTGGCAAAAATGGAGCTTCAATCAGTTTTATTGGTGAAGAAGATCGTATTGACGAGTTTATAATTTATGGTTGTAAAAGCGATAACGGATTTGCTGTGGTTCGCATTATGGGAAAAGATATGAATCCAGCTGACGCTATGACCATGCTTTCGGTATTGAAAAGCTCCAATATCGATATGAAGCAGTTAGAACCGTTGAAAGCAATAATGAAATAGTTATTTTATAATTATAATATTGAGGTTAGTTGTAAAACAAAAAATCCGTTCATTAATTTGAACGGATTTTTTTATTTTTTGAAATATTTAAAAGGAACAAACAGCATTCCGAAACATTCTCCATCTTCTTTACCAATGTGTTTGTGATGCATTTTGTGTGCTCTTCTAACGCCTTTTGCATATACATTATTAGCATTTCTAAACAACTTAAACCGTTGGTGAATAAAGATGTCGTGCACTAAAAAATAAGACAATCCATAGGCAAATATTCCCAATCCAATTGAAATTCCTATTTCAAGAATGCCTTTTTGCCAAAGTAAAAAACACCCAATACTCACTACAGCATAGAAAATAAAAAAAGCATCATTGCGTTCAAACCATGAATCATGATCTTTTTTATGATGATCGGCATGAAGTGACCATAAAAAACCGTGCATCACATACTTATGGGTAAACCAAGCCATAAATTCCATTAAACAAAAAGTAAGAAAGAAAACTACTATATGTAACCACATAATTTAAATAATATTTAATTTATAAGAGAAATAACATTTGGCAAAAAGTCCGTATTTCTGATAATCAGGAACCCTTATTCGCGTATTCTTAATTTCGGTTGAAGGTGTTTTCTTTAATTTTGAAAGTAATTTCTTGTAGTAAATATAGGCCGTATAAACCCCAAATTTGGCTTCCAATGGTAATTCAATAATCCCTTGATAACCAGCTTCAAAATCGGCTTCAATTTCTTTAATAATTTCGTTTTTTGAGGCTTCATCCAACTGTGTTAGATCGGTATTTGGGAAATAAGTTCGGCTTAAATCTTCAAAATCGGCTTTCAAATCTCTAAGGAAATTTACCTTTTGAAACGCAGAACCCAATCGCATGGCCGAATGTTGAAGCTCTTCGTATTTTGTGTCATTGCCATTTACAAATACCTTTAAGCACATTAACCCAACAACATCTGCAGACCCATAGATATACTCGTTATATTCTGCAAAAGTAGCATAGTTTGTTTTTACCAAATCCATTTTCATACTTTTCATAAAAGCAGCAATCAATGAATTAGGGATTTTATATTTATGAACGGTATGCTGAAATGAATTTAATATCGGGTTCAAACTGATTTTGTTTTGCAATGCAGCTTCCAAATCTTTTTCGAATGAATCAAATAAATCTTCTTTCTTGTAGTCATGAAAAGAATCTACAATTTCATCAGCAAAGCGCACAAAACCGTAGATATTATAGATATCTTGCCGAATACTTGGTGCAAGCATTTTTACAGCAGAGGAGAACGAAGTACTGTACGACCTAGTTACGTTTTTGCTGCATTCAAAAGAAACGGTGTCAAAAAGTGATTTCATTAGTTTAAATTCTTTTAAAATTAGCGATGATTTTTTATTAAATCGGCAACCAGTTTTCCTGAAATTAATGCTGGTGGTACTCCAGGTCCAGGAACGGTTAATTGCCCAGTAAAATATAAACTTTTTACTTTTTTACTTTTTAATTTAGGTCTTAAAAACGCGGTTTGCAATAGGGTATTAGCCATTCCATACGCATTCCCTTTGTAGGAGTTATACTCATTTACGAAATCATTCACACAAAAGGATTCCTTAAAGATAACATTATTTTTTAATTCTTGTTGTGTTAATTTTTCTAAACGAGTCAAAATTTTATCAAAATAGATTTCTCTTAACTCATTGGTGTCATTCAGTCCTGGCGCCAACGGAATTAGAAATATGGCAGCTTCTTTTCCTTCGGGTGCTGCATTTGAATCGGTTTTTGATGGAAAGCTAGCATAAAATAAAGGATTTTTAGGCCATTTTGGGTTGTCGTAAATGTCTTGTGCATGAACATCAAAATCTACATCAAAAAATAGGGAATGGTGTTCGACATGTTCTATTTTTTTATCAAAACCAACATAAAATAGGAGTGAAGAAGGAGCAAAAATCCTACTTTCCCAATATTTCTCAGAATAAGCACGATATTTTTGATCCAATAGAGTTTCCGTATGATGGTAATCAGCTCCAGATAAGATAATATCTGCAGTTAGCTTTTCTCCATTTACAATAAGTGCTGATGCTTTGCCATTTTCAATTTCGATTTTATCAATAGTTGCATTGGTATAAATGGTAACTCCTAGTTCTTTAGCTAATTTTTCTATAGCTAGGATGACAGAATACATTCCGTTTTTGGGATGCCAAGTTCCTAAACCAAAATCAGCAAAATTCATAAAACTATAAAAGGATGGTGTGTCAGAAGGTTTTGCCCCAAGAAATAATACCGGAAATTCAAGGATTTGAACTAATTTTTTATTTTTAAATCGTCTACGAATGTCTTTAGAAATGTTGCCAAAAAACTGATTGACTTTCAAAGCCGTTTCTACAGTTATTAATTCTAATGGCGAAACTCCAGGTCGGTAAACTAAATCTTTGATAGCGATGTTGTAATTGCTCTGTGCTTCTTTCATGAATGAAGCCAATTTTTCACCACTACCAGTTTCAATAGATTCAAAAGTTTGGATTATTTGGGGTAAATTATCTGCTATGGTGACAAAATCATTCACTCCAAAATAAACTTGATAGGCTGGAGCGAGTTTGATCAATTCATAATAATCAGAGGGTTTTTTACCAAAATCAGCAAAAAATCTCTCAAATACATCGGGCATCCAATACCAAGTTGGACCAATATCAAAGGTAAAACCTTCTTTTTTTAGTTGTCGAGCTCTTCCGCCTATTGTAGAATTTTTTTCATAGATACTCACCTTGTTTCCTTGTTGCGCAAGGTAACATGCTGCCGCTAGTGATGAAAATCCCGAACCTATTATTTTAATGTCTTTTTTCATATTGTTTAACAAAAGTAATTAAAAGTTAAACAATAAAAAACTTTTAAGAAAAATTTATAAGCTTTCAACTAATTGATTTATTGAATTGAACAACTTCAGTCTATTGTTTAAGTTTTTTTGGTCAACATATTCGGTCATTCTTCCCATTAGCCACAATTCAGATGTTTCGTCTAAAATAGTTTCTTTTATTTCTTTTATATAATTATTTATTTCAGATCTATCGGGCTCAACGGTCATGTAGCAAACATAAGTTATGTTATCGAAGTATTTTTTTAAATCTTTTAAACTGTCTAAAGGCACACTTTCACCCAGATAAATTGTCTTATAACCATTAAGAATGATTTCATAATTTAAGTACATTAATCCCAATTCATGAATTTCGTTAAGCGGTAAGTAAAGTACGAATAATCTGTCGTGTTTTCTAGGCTGTTGGTTTTGAATCGTCTCAGTATTGACTAATAATTTTAATTTAATCAAATAACTAATAAAGTGTTCATGAGCAGGAGTAATTGTTTCTGCTTGCCAAAGGAAACCTATTTCTTCCATTAACGGAATGAATACGTCGTAGAACACTTCTCTAAACGATTTCTCGGCTAAGAGTGTATTGTAAGTTGTTAAGAATAAGTTTTGATCAAAATTCATCATAGCCAATTTAAAAGAACTTATGGCATGACTTTTTGCACTTTTAGCAGAAACGATTTCCCGAACTAACTCAGGAATTTTTTCTTCTGGCATTTTCGAAATTTTCGAAATTTTGTAACCATAATCGTGCAACAATGTTATGTTCAATAACTTTTGTAATGCAGTTAAATCATAGAATCGGATATTTGTATCGGTACGCATTGGTTCTAAAACATTGTATCGTTTTTCCCAAATTCGGATCGTATGCGCTTTGATTCCAGATAAATTTTCTAAATCTTTTATGCTGAAAGTATTTTTAACACTGTTCATTATTTTGAATTTTTTGTTAAACAAAAGTATTAAAAAAATAAACAAAATTGTTAAAATTCGATAAAATAAAAAAAGCAAGTTTTTATAACTTGCTTTTTGTGACCACGGTGGGATTTGAACCCACACGCTCTAACGAGCACCAGCCCCTCAAGCTGGCGAGTCTACCGTTTCTCCACGTGGCCTTAAATAAAAAAAAGCCAAGCATAACGCTCGACTTTTTAGTGACCCGACTGGGGCTCGAACCCAGGACCCCATCATTAAAAGTGATGTGCTCTA